>NZ_JBJGZF010000020.1:0-61181 GCF_054050375.1 Geodermatophilus sp. SYSU D00879 | reverse complement strand
CCCCCCCCCCCCCCCCCCCCCCCCCCCCCCCCCCCCCCCCCCCCCCCCCCCCCCCCCCCCCCCCCCCCCCCCCCCCCCCCCACGGGGAGTCCGGGCCGCCGCCGTCCTCGCCGGACGGGGGAGGCGGGGGAGCGCCGCCGTCGCCGTCACCGTCCGGGGGAGGCGGCGGGTCGTCGTCCTCGGGGCGGCTGTCCTCGAGCGCCTGCTCGAGCGTGTCGTCGTCGAGGCCGGGCGCGTCGAACGGGTTGCGACGCCGGCGGTGGGGGAGGGCCAGCCGGGCGGCGACCCGGACGTCGTCCTCGGTGACGGCGTCGCGGCCGGACCAGGCGGCGTGCGCGATCGCGGTGCGCGCGGTGACCAGGTCGGCGCGCAGCCCGTCGACGTCGAAGGCGGCGCAGACGGCGGTGACCTGGCGCAGCGCGTCGTCGGAGAGGACGACGTGCGGCAGGCGGGCGCGGGCGCCGGCGATCCGGGCGGCCAGCTCCGCCTCCTCGGCCTCCCAGGCCGCGGCGAACCCGGCGGGGTCGGCGTCGTAGGCGAACCGGCGGCGGACCACCTCGGCGCGCTCGGCCGGGTCCCGCGGCGCGGCGACCTCCACGGTGAGCCCGAACCGGTCGAGCAGCTGCGGGCGCAGCTCGCCCTCCTCGGGGTTCATCGTCCCGACCAGCAGGAAGCGCGCCGCGTGCCGCACCGAGACGCCCTCGCGCTCGACGTAGGCGGTGCCCATCGCGGCGGCGTCGAGGAGCAGGTCGACGAGGTGGTCGTGCAGCAGGTTGACCTCGTCGACGTAGAGCACGCCCCGGTGCGCGGCGGCCAGCAGGCCCGGCTCGAAGGCCTTCACGCCCTCGGTGAGCGCCCGCTCGAGGTCCAGCGACCCGACGACGCGGTCCTCCGACGCGCCCACCGGCAGCTCGACCAGCCGGGCCGGGCGGGTCTGCGCCGGCGCCGCGGGCTCGTGCGGGCCGTCGGGGCAGGCCGGGTCGGGGGCGGCGGGGTCGCAGGCGAACCGGCAGCCGGGCACGACGGCGACCGGCGGGAGGACGGCGGCCAGCGCGCGCACCGTCGTCGACTTGGCCGTGCCCTTCTCGCCGCGCACCAGCACGCCGCCGATGGCCGGCGAGACCGCGTTGAGCAGCAGGGCCAGGCGCATGTCGTCCATCCCGACGACGGCGCCGAAGGGGTAGGTCATGCGGCACGTGTCCTCTCCCCGGGTGTCCACGCCCGGAGGTGGCAGGGACGACGGCGGGAGTCTCCTGGCTCCCGGATCTGCGCCCGGCCCCGGCCTTCCCGGCCCCTCGCGGGACCAGTGGCCTCAGGTGGGGTCGGACTCCCCGGTCACAGTGGCGGGACCGCGCCGGACTCGCACCGGGCTTCCTCCACTGCCGTCGCTGTGGCCCGGTCATGGAACCACGCGATCCGGCAGGGCGGGAGGCCGGGCGGTGACTTGACGGATCGGAAAGAGACGGTCCACGCTTTCCGGCATGGAAAACGACGCCATCGACCGCGACACCGCCGCCGCGCAGCTCGCCGTGCTGCGGGCCGACCGGGAGGCGCTGGCCGACCGCGTCCTGCAGCCGTGGTGGTACGACGTCGCGCTCGGCCTGCTGCTGTTCGCCTTCCTCGCGAGCTACGCCCTCGACTCGCTGTGGGTGACCTTCCCGGTGCTGGTCCTGTTCGCCGCCGGCCTGCGCGCGCTGGTGGCGGCCTACCGGCGGATCACCGGGGTCTGGGTCAACACGCCGCCCCGGGTGGCGGCCGCCTGGGGCGCGGTCGTCCTGGTCGTCCTCGTGCCGGCGTTCGTGCTGGCGGAGGGGTACGACCGGCACTGGGTGATGGTGGTGGCCGGCGCGGTGCTGGGCGTCGCGGCCGGCGTGCTCAGCCGGGTGTGGGGCCGCCGGTGGGTGGCCGGGCTGCGGAGCGGGCTGTGACCGCGGTCGCGCCGCACTTCGACGCGGTCATCCACCCGCCGCCGCGGCTGCAGATCTGCGGGCTGCTCGCCGCCGTCGACACGATGGAGTTCGCCACCGTGCGCGACCGGGTCGGCGTGAGCGACTCGGTGCTGTCCAAGCACGTCAAGCAGCTGGAGGAGGCCGGGTACGTGGAGGTCAGCAAGGCGACAGTCGCGTCCCGCCAGCGCACCAGCCTGTCGCTGACCCGGACCGGGCGCCGCGCCTTCGAGGCGCACGTCGCCGAGCTGCGCCGCATCGCCGGTCTGTGAGGGCGCGCCGCACCGACCCCCGCGCGCTCGCCGACGCCGCCCTCGTCCTCGCCGGCGCCGCGGCGGCCGGGTGGCTGCTGGCCCGCGTCGGCGTCCCGTCGGCCGCGCTGTTCGGCGGGCTGCTCGCCGGCCTGGTGCGCGGCCTGGCCGGGCGCACGCCGCTCGACGTCCCGCGGCCCGCGGCAGCCACGGCACAGGCGGTCGTCGGCATCTCCATCGGCGCGCTGGTCGACCCCGACACCCTGGCCGCCATCGGCGAGGACTGGGCGCCGGTCCTCCTGGTCACCCTCGCCACGCTGCTGCTCACCGTCGGCGCCGGGCTGCTGCTGCGCCGCCAGCCCGGGATCAGCCCGGTGACCGGGGCGTTCGCGATGATCGCCGGCGGCGCGTCGGGCATCACGGCGATGGCCCGCGACCTCGGCGCCGACGACCGGATGGTCGCCGTCCTGCAGTACCTGCGGGTGCTGCTCATCGTCGTCGCGATGCCGGTCGTGGCGACCACGGTCTACGGCGCGGACCCCGGCGCCGGGGGCGCGGTCACCGTGGAGGCCGGGCCCGGCTGGCCCGCCGGGCTGCTGTTCACCGCCGCCTGCGGCGTGGTCGGCGCGGTGCTGGCCCGGCTGGTGCACCTGCCGGTGCCGTCGCTGCTCGGGCCGCTGCTGGTGGCCGCCGCCGCCGACCTCGGCGGGCTCTCCGGCGGCGCCACCGTGCCCGGCCCGGTCGAGGCCGCGGCGTTCGTGCTCATCGGCCTGCAGGTGGGGTTGCGGTTCACCGTCGCGAGCCTGCGCACCGTGGGCCGGGCGCTGCTGCCGGCGCTGGCGGTGATCGTCGGCCTCGTCGTCGCGTGCGCCGGGCTGGGCGTCGTCCTCTCGGCGGCCACCGGCGTCAGCGAGCTCGACGCCTACCTCGCGACGACGCCCGGCGGCCTCTACGCCGTCCTCGCCACGGCCACCGGCACCGGCGCGGACGCGACCTTCGTGCTCGCCGTCCAGGTGCTGCGGCTGTTCGTGATGCTGCTCGCGGCGCCGCTCATCGCCCGCAGGCTGCGCCGCCGGCCGTCCTGACCGGTGGCACCGCACGCCTACCCTCGACCGGGTGAGCCGTGCGCCGGAGGAGGAGAGCGAGCTGTCCGACGTGGAGACTGCCGTCGTGGACGCCACCGCCGACGAGCAGGACGCCGTCCTGCTGTTCGTGGGCGGCCCCCTCGACGGGCGGGTGGAGGTCCGCGCCGCCCGGCACGGCGCGCCGCTGCCCACGGTCACCCACGTGCACCTGCACGGCGGACCGAAGGTCGTCTCGCGCTACGACCTGCAGCCCCTGCCCGGCCGGGCCGGCGTCTACCACCTGCGGCAGCGAGAGCCCCAGCCGCGCCGCGGCGACTGACCCGCGCTCACCAGCCCTGCGTGCGCCGGGCGGCGTCGACCACCCGGTCGAACAGCGCCCGGTCCAGCGCCGCGCCCTCCCGCCGCACCCGCGCCGGGTCCAGGGTCAGCAGCCGGTCCAGCCGCACCTCGCTCGGCCGGCCCCGCCCGTCCCAGGCGCCGGTGCCGACGTCCATCCAGCTGCGCCCGTACCGGGCCTCGTCGGCGGCGTCGCGGTCGTGGTCCTTGCTGGTCAGCATCAGGCCGAGCAGGTCCTCGCCGCGGCGGCCGATGACCAGCACCGGGCGGTCCTTGCCCCGGCCGTCGCCCTCGTCGAAGGGCACCCAGGCCCAGACGACCTCGCCCGGGTCGGGCCGGCCGTCGGCCCGCGGCCGGTAGCCGACGTCGATCCCCGCCGGCGGGGCGGCGGCCGGCGGCGCCGGGGCCGGGCGGCGCGCGGCGCGGCGGGCCGACGGCGCGGCGACGGTGCGCACGAGCGAGCGGACGGCGGCCACGAGGCGGCGCGGGCGGTCCATGGACGGGAACCGTACGGAGGTGCCAGCGGACACGCCGTCCCGTCTGCCTCGTTCGTCACACCGGTACCAATCCGCCCCGGTTCCGGTTACAGCGGGTCGATCGCGGGCACCATTGCGTCACGGGACGCCAGCACCGCGTCCCGGGAGAGGGGGGCTCCCATGACCTCGGCCCAGCCTGTGATCCCCGCAGTCGCGCTGTCGCGGGAACCGCGCGCCAGCGTGCTCGCCGCGTTCCAGCTCGTCGAGGACGCCCGGTACCTCGGCACCGAGCGCAGACCCCGGCGCAACCGGGTCCGCCGCGTGGCCCGGCGCACGGTCACCACCCGGCGCCTGGCCCGCGACCTGCCCGTCTAGGCCCTCAGGTCACGCAGAACTCGTTGCCCTCCGGGTCGGCCATCGTCACCCAGGAGAACGGGCCCTGCGACGCCCGCCAGAGCTCGGTGGCGCCCATCCCGAGCAGCCGCGCCACCTCGGCCTCGCGCCGCTCGTCGCCCACCCGCAGGTCCAGGTGCACGCGGTTCTTGACCGTCTTCGCCTCGGGCACGGCCTGGAACAGCACGCGCGGCCGGCCGGGGTCCGGCGAGGTGATCGCCGCGCCGGCGGCCCACACCAGCGCGCCGCGGTGCGTCGTCGTCTGGTCCTCGCTCGCGTGCCCGGCCTCCACCGCGCGCCGGATGACCGCCTCGTCCTGCGGCTCCACCCGCCAGCCCAGCGCCTCGGCCCACCAGTCGGCGAGCGCGTGCGGCTCGGCGGCGTCGATCGTCACCTGGAACTCGGTCGCCATGGCCGCAGCCTGGCAGGACGCGGTGACAGGACGGTCAGAGCTCCAGGGCGAGGTCCGCGCGGATGGTGGCGTCGTCGGGGAGCGGGGTCTCCAGCCCGCAGTGGTCGCGGATCATCGTGCCGAACGGCGGCAGGGCGCCGCGGTCGATCCGGCGCGCCGGGTCCCACAGCCCCGAGCGCATGACCGCCTTGGCGCAGTGCAGGTAGGCGCGCTGCACGGTCACGACCATGACCGAGCGCGGCTCCCGGCCGAACTCGGTGAGGTCGAGGGCGAGGGCGTCGGCGGGCAGCAGCCCGGCGGTGCCGAAGACCTTGAGCGTCTCCTCGAGGCCGGGCACGAAGAACAGCAGCGCCACCCGCGGGTTGACCGCCACCTTGCGCAGGCTGTCGAGCCGGTTGTTGCCCTGCCGGTCGGGCAGCACCAGCCGGTGCTCGTCGAGCACCTTGACGAAGCCAGGGTCGCCGCCGCGCGGGGAGACCTCCGGCCAGCCGTCGGCGTCGGCGGTCGAGAGGGTGAGGAACGGCGACAGCCCGATCAGGGTCCGGCAGTGGACGTCGAGGTGGTCGATCTCCTTGTCCAGCACCAGCTGCGAGGGCGGGCGGTAGGAGGCGAGGACCGGGTCGGGCTGCACGCGACGACGGTAGCCCCCGCTAGCGTCGCGCCGTGCCGGTCACGTGGAGCTCCCCGGTCCGTTTCGTCGAGTGCGACCAGCAGGGCGTCGTCTTCAACGCGCACTACCTCGTCTGGGCCGACGAGGCCTCCACCGCGTGGTGGGCGTCGATCGGGCTGCCGTGGGACGAGCTGGCGCCGCGGGTGGACCCGGTGGTCAAGGCCAGCACGCTCGAGTGGTCGTCGTCGGCCGGCTGGGGCGACACGGTCGAGGTCGACGCGCAGGCCGAGCGGCTGGGGCGCACGAGCGTGACCGTGCGGTTCACCGTGCGCGTGGCGGAGCGGGTCTGCTGCGTCGTCCGCAACACCTACGTCGCGCGCGCCGGCGGGGAGTCCGTGCCGTGGCCCGACGACGTCCGGGAGCGTCTCGAGGCCGCGCTCAGCGCGGGCTGAGCCGGGGAACGGGTCCCGGGAGCGGCCTCTACCGGGCACGCCCGCCGCAGCGCATGCCGGGCTCCGGGGCACGGCGCCTCTCGACTCCCGGCGCCGGGAGCGGGACCATGCACGCCCGGAGGAGCCAGAGCGAGGACGCGGCATGGACGAGAGCACCCCGCCGCCGCTGACGATCGTGCGACCGGGCCAGGGGCGGGTGGTGGACCTCCCGGACGGCGTGGGTGTCGCGTTCAAGCTGTGGGGGGAGGACACCCACGGATCGATCGCGGTGGTCGAGCACCCATTCGCGGTCGGTGCGTACGTGTCCGCCCACCTGCACACGCGCGAGGACGAGTACTCGATCGTCACCGAGGGGGAGATCGGCTTCCGCTCGGGAGACCGCGAGGTGGTGCTGGGCCCCGGGGGCTACATCACCAAGCCCCGCGGGGAGTTGCACGCCATGTGGAACGCCGGCTCGGTGCCCGCGCGGATGATCGAGATCATCAGCCCGGCCGGGTTCGAGCGCTTCTTCCGTGACGTCGCCGACCTCGCGGATGCCGGCGAGACCGACGTCGCGAGGTTCCTCGCGCTCGCGGACGAGTACGGCCTCCAGGTGGCCGATCCCGACTGGCAGGCCGACGTGATCCGGCGCTACGGCCTCACCCCGCCGTCCTGGTGACCGGTCCCCACCCTCCGCACGCCGCTGCCGGACTCAGCGCGGGCCGAGCGCGTCCCCGGGCGGCAGCACCGGCAGGTCCGCCGGCGGGCCCTCCTCGAGCAGCCGCCACAGCGCGTCGGTGTCGGCGTGCTCGGCCACCAGGTCGCCGAGCGCGTCCAGCCGCTGCTCGCGGACCGCGGCGAAGGACGTCTCCGGCGCCGGCGTGAACCGGCGGCCGGTCGCCCGGGCGACCTCGGCGAGGAAGGCGCGGCGGAACCCGTCGTTCTCCAGCGCCCCGTGCCAGGTGGTGCCCCACACCGACCCAGCCCGGCCGCCGTCGAGGAACGGCTCGGCCCCGTCCCCGTAGGTGACGACGCCGTGGTGGATCTCGTAGCCGTGCACGGGGTGGCCCAGGGCCTCCCCGGACGGGCGGCCCAGCGTCTTCTCCCGCGCGAACCGGACGTCGGCCGGCAGCAGCCCCAGCCCGGGCACGGTGCCCGCCCGCGACTCGACGTCGTCGGTGATGGTGCGGGCGAGCATCTGGTGCCCGCCGCAGATGCCGAGCACCGGCCGGCCCTCGGCGGCGCGGCGGGCCACCGCGTCGGCCAGCCCGGTCGCGCGCAGCCAGGCGAGGTCGGACACCGTCGCGCGGCTGCCGGGCAGCACCAGCAGGTCGGCGTCGGCGGCCTCCTCGGGGCGGGTGACGAACCGGACGAGGACGCCGGGCTCGGCGGCCAGCGCGTCGACGTCGGTGGAGTTGGACAGCCGGGGCAGCCGGGCGACGGCCACCCGCAGCACCTCCTCGCCGTGCGGCGGCCCGGCGGCGAGGACGCCGGTGGGGATGCCGAGGGAGTCCTCGACGTCCAGCGCCGCGCCGGGCAGCCAGGGCAGGACGCCGAGCGTCGGCCGGCCGGTGAGCGCGGTGAGCTGCTCGAGACCGGGCCGCAGCAGCCGGACGTCGCCGCGGAACTTGTTGACCAGGAACCCGGCGACCAGCCGCTGGTCGGCCGGCGGCATGAGCGCGACGGTGCCGTAGAGGGCGGGGAAGACCCCGCCGCGGTCGATGTCGCCGACGACGACCACCGGCAGCCCCGCGGCGGTGGCCAGGCCCATGTTGGCGATGTCGTCGGCGCGCAGGTTGATCTCCGTGGGGGAGCCGGCCCCCTCGCACACGACGACGTCGAAGCGCGACCGCAGGTCGGCCAGGCAGGCCAGCGCCTGCTCCAGCAGCGCCGCCTTCATCGGCCGGTAGGACAGCGCGGTGACGTCGGCGACCGGCCGGCCGAGCACCACGACCTGGCTGGCGTCCTCGCCGCCGGGCTTGAGCAGCACCGGGTTCATCGCCGCCTCGGGCTCCACCCGCGCCGCTGCGGCCTGCATGACCTGCGCCCGCCCGATCTCGGCGCCGTCCGCGGTGACCACCGAGTTGTTGCTCATGTTCTGCGCCTTGAACGGCGCCACCCGCACGCCCTGCCGGGCCAGCCAGCGGCAGATGCCGGCGGTGACGACGGACTTGCCGGCGTCCGACGTCGTCCCGGCGACCAGCAGCGCCCCGCTCACGCGGCCGGGCGCGGGCTGCCCCAGCCCGCCTTCTCCTGCCCGGACATCCCGGCGATCGTCTCCATGATCCGGTCGGTGACCTCGCGGCGGGCCCGGCCGTTGCCCGCCCGGCCGGCGTGCTCGGGGAAGGTCATCGGCTCGCCGAACTCGATCGAGAACCGGTGCGGCCGCGGCCAGCGGGCGCCGACCGGCTGGACCCGGTCGGTGCCGGTGACGGCCACCGGCACCACCGGGCAGCCGGCGGTGAGCGCCAGCCACGCGACGCCGGTCTTGCCGCGCGCGAGCCGGCCGTCGCGGGAGCGGGTGCCCTCGGGGTAGATGCCGAAGCCCTCACCGGCGCGCAGCACGCCGAGGGCGGTGTCCAGCGCCTCCTGCGCCGCGCGGGAGGCCTTCCGCTCCACGGGCATCGCGCCCAGCGCGGTGAACAGCGTGCGGGTGAACCAGCCGCCCGGGCCGCGGCCGGTGAAGTACTCGTCCTTGGCCAGGTAGCGGACCCGGCGCGGTGCCGACAGGGGGATGACCATGCTGTCGATGAACGACAGGTGGTTGCTGGCGATGATGAACGCGCCGGTGGCCGGCACGTGCTGCCGCCCGGTGACCCGCGGCCGGAACACGACCCGGAACAGCGGCCGCAGCAGGAACCGCGCGAGCAGGTAGAACACGCCGTCCGCCCCCTCCCAGGGACCGGGCCGGCGTCTGCCCGCCGGCCCGGACCCGGGCATCCTCCCCCGACGCCCGCGCGGTCCGGGAGGCAGGGCCGCGCGGGCGGGGCGGGGGTCAGCGCTCGACGTGTCCCTGGGGTGGGCAGGCGTCGCGCAGGATCGCGCGCACCTCGGGCGCCAGGGGCCGCGCCCCCGAGGCGGAGGCGACGAGGTCGAGGGCGACGTCGCGGACCTTGCGGTGGACGTGGCTGGAGATGTGCGCCAGCAGGTCGAAGGCCACCTGGTCGCCGCACCCGGTGAGCAGCATGAGCACGCCCTTGGCCTGCTCGATCGGCGCCCGGCTGGCCATCGCCGTGCGCAGCTGGGCCACCTCGGTCTCCAGCGCCGCGACCTGCTCCTCGGCCGACGGCACCGCCGGCCGCGGGGCCTCGACCATCAGGCCCTCGACCGCGACCACCCGGCCGTCGTCGTCCGTCCGCGGCTCGCCGAGGAAGACGACGGGCCGGTGGCCCTCGCCGGAGCGCAGCCGGACCTCCAGGCAGAAGGCCTGCCCGGTGACCGCCGCGGAGAGCGCGTCGATGGTGCGTGCCCGGTCGTCGGGGTGCTGAGCGGCCACGAGCACCTCGGTGGAGGGACCGGGACCGTCGTCGGCGAGGCCGTGCAGGGCGGCCATCTCGGCCGACCACCACCAGTCCCCGGTGGCGCGGTCGTAGCGCCAGCGGCCGGCGACGGGGGTGCGCCGCGCGGGCAACGGCGGAGGAGCGGGGGGACGGGGGAGGGACGGGGCCGTCGTCCGGCCGGCCGGTGGGTGGTGTCTGGAGGTGACACGCGACTGCGTCGACGTCATGGCGGGCTCCGAGGGGACGCGCCGGGCGCGAGGCCCGGCGAGAGCGCCGCGCAGCCGGCTGTTCGACCATCTGCGGATCGCCGGGGGAGAGCCCGGCCGCTCGGGGACCTCCATGACGGTAGTCCCCCGGGACCGGGGGCGCACGGCCGTCGGACGGCACCGGTCCGGTACGTGTCACACGACCGTGAGGGGCCGCGCCGGGTGTCGCACCACCGGATCGCGGCGCAGTGCGGCGTCGACGGCGGCGAGGGTCGCGACGGCGCTGCGCAGGTCCGCCGCGGGGAGCGTGAAGGGCACCCGCAGGTGGTCGTCGAAGGCGGTGCCGGTGCCGAACGCGCGGCCCTCGGCCAGCAGCAGCCCGAGCGGGGCGGCGGCGGCCGCCAGCGCGGCGGAGCTGGTGCCCGGCGGGAGCGCGCACCAGACCGACAGGCCGCCGCGCGGGAGCGTCGCGGTCCACGCCGGCAGGCGGGCCGCCAGCTCGGCCAGCAGCACCTCCCGGCGCTCGCGCAGCAGCGCCCGCCGCTGGTCGAGGACAGCGTCGAGGTCCCGCACCAGGGTCGCCGCGGCGAGCTGGTCGACCAGGCCCACCGAGAGCTGGCGGCGGCCGAGCGCCGCGCCGAGCGAGCCGGCGAGGGCGGCGTCGGTCCGCAGCCAGCCGACCCGCAGCCCGCCCCACACCGCCTTGGACAGCCCGCCGACGGTGATCGTCGCGGCGTCGGGCAGGCCCGCGGCGTACGGGGGCAGCGGCCCGTCGTCGAGGTGCAGCTCCGCGGTGACCTCGTCGACGACGGTCAGCACGCCCTGCTGCCACAGCGTCGCGGCCAGGCGGCGGCGCCCGGCGGCCGACAGCCGGGTGCCGCTGGGGTTGGAGAAGTCGGGCATGAGGAAGGCCATCCGCGGGCTGCTCTGCCGGACGGCGATGTGCGCGGCGCCGACGACCGCGTCGGGGTCGGCGGCGTCCACGGCCACCGGGACGCACCGGCCGCCGGCGGCGGTGACCAGACCCAGCGCCCCCGGGTAGGTGGGGTGCTCCACCAGCACGCGGTCGCCGGGCTGCAGCAGCGTCTCGAACACCAGCGCGGTGGCGTCCCCGGTGCCCGCGGTGACCACCACCTGCTCGGGGTCGGTGGGCAGGCCGCGGGCGGTGTAGCGGTCGGCGATCGCCGCGCGCAGCTCGAGCAGCCCGCCCGGCGCGTAGCCGTGCCCGGCGGCGACGGCGGGCAGCCGCTCCAGCGCCTCCCGGTAGGCGGGCAGCAGCTGTGGCGCCGCCTCGGGCGCGGCGTGCGCCAGGTCGAGCACGGCCGGGTCGGTGGTGGGGGCGGTCCACACCGGGTCGGCCGGGGGCGCCTCGACGACGGTGCCCGCGCCGTGCCGCGTGCTCGCGTGCCCCTCCTCGCGCAGCAGCCGGTAGGCCGAGGCGACGGTCACCCGGCTGACCGCGAGCGCCGCCGCGAGGTCGCGCTCGGCCGGGAGCCGGGTGCCCGGCGCGAGCTGCCCGAGGGCCGCCAGCTCGCGGATGCGCCGGGCCAGCGCGGCGTACCGCGGGCCCGGCAGGGCACCGAGTGGACCGACCAGGCCGGCCAGCTCGGGAGCGGTGGACTGGTCAGTGGCCGGTGGCATGCAGGCCACCATGCCGGATTGGACCGCTTCCGTCCAGGCCGGATGGTGCCACTGTCCTGTCCATGACTCCTGGCGCCGTCCTCGTCCTGCTGTTCCTGCTGGCCCTGGCCGCCCTGGCGGTGACCACGCTGGTGGTCGCCGCCCGCGGCGGCCGCGGCCCGGCCGACCCACCGGCCAGCCACCTCCGCGTCGACCCGTCCGGCTTCCCCGTGCCGCCGGCGCCGCGCGGCGCCCTGCACGGCCGCGGGCCGCGGACCCGGTCCCCTCAGCGGCCGCGGGCGGCCCTGCTCGCGACGGCGAGGGCCGCGGCGGCCAGCCACACCGCGCGCGACAGGCGCACCGCCCGCGCGACGTCGCTGCTGGCCGGCGCCGCCCCGTCGCCCAGCACCGGCCGGTCCTCCACCCGGCTGCCGTAGACGTTGCGCCCGCCCAGCCGCAGTCCCAGGGCGCCGGCCGCCGCGGCCTCGCAGCGGCCGGCGTTGGGGCTGGGGTGGGCGGCGCCGTCGCGACGCCACACCCGCAGCGCCCCGCGGGCCGACCCGCCGGCGAGCGGGGCGCAGGCGACGGTCAGCGCCGCGGTGAGCCGGGCGGGCAGCCAGTTGGCGGCGTCGTCGGCGCGGGCGGCGGCCCAGCCGAACCGGGCGTACCGCGGGGACCGGTGGCCGACCATCGCGTCGAGGGTGTTGGCCGCGCGGTAGCCCAGCAGCCCGGGCAGCCCGGCCAGCGCGCCCCACACGAGCGGCGCGACGGCGGCGTCGGAGGTGTTCTCCGCGACCGACTCGACGGTGGCCCGGGCCAGCTCGCCCTCGTCGAGGGCCGAGGGGTCCCGCCCGGCGAGCGTGGGCAGCAGCGCCCGGGCCGCGGGCAGGTCGCCGGCCTCCAGCGCGCCGGCCATCGCCGTCGCCGCCCGGCCCAGCGACGTGCCGCCCAGCACCGCCCACGTGCCGGCGGCGACGGCGGCGGTGCGCACCGCCGGCCGGCCCCGGCTGGCGCGGTCCACCGCCGCCCCCAGCCCCGCCGCGCCCGCCACGAGCACCGCCGCGTACCCCGCGCCCGCCCCGCGGGAGTCCCGCCAGACCCGCCGCTCCAGCGCCGCGGCGGCCGTGCCGAACCCGGCCACCGGGTGACGCCGCGCGGGATCGGCGAGCAGCAGGTCGGCGGCCGCGCCGAGCGCCAGGCCGAGGGCGGTGGGGACGTCTCTGCGGCGGGGGCCTCGGCGGTGGAGCACGGCGTCCATCCTCCCGACCGGGCTTCCTAGGATCGCGGCCATGCGCCTGCCCGGCCGTTACGACGGCGTCGCCCGGCCGATCGTCACCTACGGCAGCAACGAGGTGCTGCACCGCCCGACCGCCCCGGTCACCGAGTTCGACGAGCGGCTGCGCCGGCTGGTCCTCGACATGTTCGCCTCGATGCGCGAGGCCGACGGGGTGGGGCTGGCGGCCAACCAGATCGGCGTCGACGCGCGGGTGTTCGTCATCGACTGCCCGGACGCCGACGGCGAGGACGTCGTCGGCTACGCCGTGAACCCGCGGCTCACGCTGCTCGAGCCGACGGGCGACGAGCCGGCCGAGGAGGTCACCGAGGAGGGCTGCCTGTCGGTGCCCGGCCCCTACGCCGAGCTCGCCCGCGCCTTCCGCGCCCGGGTGGACGGCGTCGACGTGAAGGGGGAGCCGGTCTCCATCGAGGCCACCGGCATGGCCGCGCGCTGCCTGCAGCACGAGGTCGACCACCTCGACGGGGTCGTCTACGTGGACCGGCTGCCCGAGGAGCTGCGCGAGCGGCTGCTCGCCGAGGCCGCCGGGCCCGAGGGCGAGCTGCCGGCGTGAGCGGGGTCCAGCAGGCGGAGGCGGTGGAGGAGACCGCGGCGACCCCGATCGTCGTCGTCGGGATCGGCGCGGACGGCTGGGACGGGCTGGCGCCGACGTCGCGGGCGGAGGTCGAGCGGGCCGAGGTGCTGCTCGGCAGCTCCCGCCAGCTCGACCTGGTCCCGGCGGAGGTCCCCGCCGAGCGGGTGCCGTGGCCCTCGCCGCTCACCGAGGCGCTGCCCGGGCTGGTCGAGCAGCACGCCGGCCGCGCGCTGGTGGTGCTGGCCAGCGGCGACCCGATGCTGTCGGGCATCGGCACCACGCTGACCCGGCTGCTGGGCGCCGGCCGGGTGCGGGTGCTGCCGGCGCCGTCGTCGGTGTCGCTGGCCTGCGCGCGGCTGGGCTGGGCGGTGGAGGACACCGAGGTGGTCAGCCTGGTCGGCCGGCCGATCGAGCTGCTGCACCCGCACGTGCAGCCCGGCCGCCGGCTGCTCGTGCTCGGCTCCGACGGCGAGACGCCGGCGCAGGTCGCCGCGCTGCTGGCCGGCCGCGGCTACGGGCAGAGCCTGATCACCGTGCTCGGGGGACTCGGCGGCCCGGACGAGGAGGTGCGCACCGGCACCGCGGCCACCTGGTCGCAGCCGGCGCCGGCGCTGGTGGTCACCGCCGTCGAGTGCCGGGCCGACCGCGGCACCATGCCGCTGCCCACCACCCCCGGCCTGCCCGACGGCGCCTACGAGTCCGACGGGCAGCTGACCAAGTCGGAGGTCCGCGCGATCACCCTCGCCCGGCTGGCCGCCGTCCCCGGGCAGCTGCTGTGGGACGTCGGGGCCGGCGCCGGCTCGATCGGCATCGAGTGGATGCGCGCGCACCCGACCTGCCGCGCCGTCGCCGTCGAGGCCTCCGCCGAGCGGGCCGAGCGGATCGCCCGCAACGCCGGCCGGCTCGGCGTCCCGTACCTGCGGGTGGTGCACGGGCACGCGCCGGACGTCCTGTCCCGGCTGGGCGCCCCGGACGCGGTGTTCATCGGCGGCGGGCTCACCACGCCGCTGCTGGTGGAGACCTGCTGGGACGCGCTGCCGGTGGGCGGCCGCATGGTGGCCAACGCGGTCACGGTGGAGAGCGAGGCGGTGCTCGCCCAGTGGCACGCCCGGGTCGGCGGGGAGCTGGTGCGGGTCGAGGTGCAGCGCGCCGAGCCGGTCGGGTCGTTCACCGGCTGGAAGCCCGCGATGCCCGTGACGATCTGGTCGGTGACCCGGTGGTGAGCGGGCATCTCCGCGGAAGTGCACCGTGCACCTCCGCGGAAGTGCACCGGAGGGCGCTCCCGTGACCGTGTACTTCATCGGGGCCGGGCCCGGGGCCGCGGACCTGGTCACGCTGCGGGCGGCGCGGGTCATCGCGAGCGCCCCGGTCTGCCTCTACGCCGGCGCGCTGGTGCCCCGCGAGCTGCTCGACACCGCCCCGCCCGGCGCCCGGCTGGTCGACACCGCCGACCTCGACCTGGACCAGATCACCGCCGAGCTCGTCGCCGCGCACGAGGCCGGCCACGACGTCGCCCGGCTGCACTCCGGCGACCCCTCGGTCTACAGCGCCATGGCCGAGCAGATGCGCCGGCTCGACGCCGCCGGGGTGCCCTACGACGTCGTCCCGGGGGTGCCCGCGTTCGCCGCCGCGGCCGCCGCCCTCAAGCGGGAGCTCACCGTGCCCGGCGTCGGCCAGACCGTCGTCCTGACCCGCACCTCCGCCCGCTCGACGCCGATGCCGCCGGGGGAGGAGCTGGCCGCCTACGCCGCCACCGGCGCGACGCTGGTGCTGCACCTGGCCGTGCAGCGGATGGCCGAGCTCGCGCCGCAGCTGGCCGAGCACTACGGCGACGACGGCCCGGTCGCCGTCGTCGCCCGGGCCAGCCGCGACGACGAGCTGGTGCTGCGCGGCACGCTCGCCGACATCGCCGGCCAGGTCGAGGCAGCCGGCGTCAGGCGGACGGCGATCGTCGTCGTGGGCCCGGTGCTCACCGCCGCGCAGTTCCCCGACAGCCACCTCTACTCGACGACGAGATGCCGCGGCTAGGCGCGTCCCACCACCGCGCCGGCGCGGTCGATGACCACGACGTCGACCGCGACCGGGGCTCCCCGCAGCACGCCGAGCGCCGTCTGCCGGGCGCCCGCGGCCACCAGGTCGCCCAACGGCAGCCCGGCCGCCTGGCACTGCTGCAGCGCGTCGAGCGCCGTGTTCGCCCCGCGCACGCCCTCGACCAGCTCGGGGGACCCGCCCGCGGAGGCCACCCGGGCGGCGAGCGAGTCGAAGGACACCTGCGAGCGGCCCGAGTGCAGGTCGAGGTGGCCGTCGGCGAGCTTGGCCAGCTTGCCGATGCCGCCGGCGACGGTCAGCCGCGGCACCGGGTGGCGGCGCAGGTACTTGAGCACCGCGCCGGCGAAGTCGCCCATGTCCAGCAGCGCGTCCTCGGGCAGGCCGTGGAGCTCCTGCACGGTCCGCTCGCTGGTCGACCCGGTGCACCCGGCCACGTGGGTGTGCCCGGCCGCGCGGGCGACGTCGATGCCGCGCCGGATCGAGTCGATCCACGACGAGCACGAGTACGGGACGACGACGCCGGTCGTGCCGAGCACCGACAGCCCGCCGAGGATGCCCAGCCGCGGGTTCCACGTCCTCCTGGCCAGCTCCGCGCCGTTCTCGATGGACACCTCGACGACGACGTCGCCGCTGCCGCCGTGCCGCGCCGCGACCGCCGCGACGTGCTCCCGCATGAACCGCCGCGGCATCGGGTTGATCGCCGGCTCGCCGACGGCCAGCGGCAGGCCGGGCTTGGTCACGGTGCCCACGCCCTCGCCGGCGCGGAAGACGACGCCGGTGCCCGGCTCGCCGTGGGTCACCCGCGCGCTGACCAGCGCGCCGTGGGTGACGTCGGGGTCGTCGCCGGCGTCCTTGACGATCCCGACGGTGGCCGCGCCGGGCTCGAGGGACTCGCGGGCCAGCGCGAAGGCCGGGTGCCGGTCGTTGGGCAGGTCGATGGTCACCGGGTCGGGGAACTCGCCGGTGAGCAGCGCGGTGTAGGCCGCGGTGGCGGCCGCCGTCGCGCACGCGCCGGTGGTCCAGCCGTGCCGCAGCCCGGAGGCGCCGTCCCTGCTCACCGGTCCATGATCCCCGGCGGCGCTGCATGACCGGGCAGGTGCTCGTGCTCGGTGGCACCGGGGAGGCGCGGCGGCTGGCCGCGGCGCTCGTCGACCGCGGGGTCGACGTCCTGTCCAGCCTCGCCGGGCGGGTGGCCGACCCGGTCCTGCCCGAGGGCGGCGTGCGGGTCGGCGGCTTCGGGGGCGCCGACGGGCTGGCCGACTGGCTGGCCACCCACCGGCCGCGCGCCGTCGTCGACGCGACCCACCCCTTCGCCGCCCGGATCACCGCGAACGCGGCGGCCGCGGCGCGGCGGCGCGGCGTGCCGCTGCTGCGGCTGCAGCGGCCGGGCTGGACGCCGGGGCCGGGGGACCGGTGGACGTACGTGGACTCCCTGACCGACGCGGCCGCGGCGGTCCGGGACGCCGGCACCGTCTTCCTCACCACCGGCCGGCAGGGGGTCGGCGCGTTCGCGGCGCTGCCCGGGCGGGTGCTGGTGCGCTCGGTCGACCCGCCGGACGAGCCGCTGCCCGCCGGGGCGGTGCTGCTGCTGGCCCGCGGCCCGTTCACGGTCGAGGAGGAGGTCGCGCTGATGCGCGAGCACGGCGTCGACGTCGTCGTGACCAAGGACTCCGGCGGGCACATGACCGAGGCCAAGCTGGTCGCCGCCCGGCGGCTCGGGCTGCCCGTGGTGCTGGTCCGCCGCCCGCCGCTGCCCCCGGGGGTCGACGTCGTGACCACCGTGGAGGAGGCGGTGGAGTGGCTAAATGCGTTGAGACGCGACGGTGCCGGAACGGAGGATGGCCCCTCGTGGAACCGATGACCGAGCAGCAGGTGCGGCGCTCCTTCGTCAACTGCTCGAAGGGCGAGGCCAACGCCGCCACCCTCCCGCGCGACCTCGCCGACCTGCCGTGGGACGAGCTCGAGGTGCTCGGCTGGCGCGACCCCAAGGCGCCGCTGCGCGGCTACCTCGTCGTCCAGCGCCAGGGGGAGCCGGTCGGCATCGCGCTGCGCGCGGCCGAGTCGCGGATGTCCGCGCGCCGGACCGTCATGTGCCTGCTGTGCCAGTCCACCCACTCCGGCGACGCCGTCTCGCTGTTCACCGCGCGCCGCGCCGGGGAGGCCGGCCGCAACGGCAACACGGTCGGCACCTACGTGTGCGCCGACCTCGGCTGCGGCTCCCGGGCCCGCACCGAGATCCCGCCGTGGCTGCGTGACCGCGACCCGGACGAGGTGGCCGAGGAGCGGGTCGCCGAGCTGAGGGAGCGGGTGCACACCTTCCTGGACGCCGTCACCCGCTGACCCGGCGCGTCAGCGTCCCGCGGGGCCAGCGCCGGGGTGCCGGTCGCGGTCGGCCCTCGCCGCGGCGCGGTCGCGGGCGGCCCGCTCGCGGTCGGCGCGGGCGTCGTCCCGGTCCCGGGCCGCCGCCCGGCGGTCCCGCTCCGCCGCCCGCCGGTCGGCGACGTCGGCCGCCCGGTCGGCCTCCGCCCGCGCCCGGTCGTCCTCGGTGTGGGCGCGGTAGCTCTCGGCGACCTGGACGTCGATGGCCTGCTGGTGCTCCCGCTGCTCGGACGGCAGCCCGCCGGCCGAGGCGGCCGCCCGCTCCCGCCAGCGCTCCTGCTCGGCCCGGCGCACGTCGGCGGCCGCCTCCCGGGCCCGGGAGGCGGCGGTCCGCGCCGTGGCCTGCCGGTCACGCTCGACGGCCGCCTCGTCGCGCTGTCGCGCGGCCTCCTCGCGGGACAGCGCCGCGCCCTCCCACCGGCGGGCCGCCTGGTCGCGACGACCGGCCGCGTCCTCCCGCGCCCGGTCGGCGGCCCTCCGCGCCTGCTCGGCGTGCGCCGCGTCCGCGTCCCCCGGGGTGGTGGCCGCCGGCCACCGGACGGCCCGGTCCCGCTCGTGCTCGACGGCCCGCAGCGCCGCCGCGGCCTCGCGCAGGTACCCCTGCGCGTCCTCGACGCGGCCCTTGCGCAGGGCTCGTTCGGCCAGGGCGAGATGGGTGGCGGCGACGGCGTGCTCGGTCGTGGCCATCGCCTCGGCGCCCCGGGCCAGCCGCTCCTGGAGCTGCCGGGCGTCCTGCTGGAGGCGCTGTGAGGCCTGCTCGGTGTGGCGGCCGTGCGGAGCGCGCGCCGGCTCGTCCGGCGTGCGCTGGTCCGCGGTCCGCTCCTCGGACCCGTTCATGCGCCCAGCGTTCCCCCGGGGGAAGCTGCGGACAAGGGGCGCTCGGTGTCGCGCCCCCGACCGGGGATCCCGACCGACCGGAGGCGCAGGTCCCGTGCCGAACGAGCTCCCGTTGGTCCTGTTCGACCTCGACGGCACGCTGGTCGACTCGACGCCGGGCATCGCCGCCTCGGTGCGGGTGGCCGCGGCCGGGCTCGGCCTGCCCGAGCCGACGCCGGCGCAGCTGCGCGACATGGTCGGCCCGCCGCTGCAGGACGGCTTCGCCACGGTGCTCGGGGTCCCGCCGGCCGACGTCGGCCGCGCGGTGGCCGCCTACCGGGCGCACTACGCGGCCGGCGCGCTGCTCGACGTCGCCGTGTACGACGGGGTCCCGGAGCTGCTGGCCACCCTCCGCGACGGCGGCGCCACCCTCGCCGTGGCGACCAGCAAGCCCGAGGTGTTCGCCGTGCGCGTGCTCGAGGCGACCGGCCTGCGCGCGGCGTTCGCGACCGTGCACGGCGCCACCCTCGACGGCGCGGTGCGGCACAAGGACCAGGTGGTCGCCGCGGCGCTCGCCGCACACCCCGCGCGGCGTCCGGCCGTGCTCGTCGGCGACCGCGCGCAGGACGTGCTCGGCGCGGCGGCGCACGGGCTGGCGTGCGTGGGCGCGGGCTGGGGACCGGGCGGTCCGGGCGAGCTGGAGGGAGCCGGCGCGGCGGTCGTCGTCGCGACGCCGGGGGAGGTGCCGGCCGCGCTGGCGGCGCTCGACGGGTAGCGGACCGCCGTCCTGGCTAGTCACCGGGCATGACCGTCCCGCTGACCGACGCGCTGCAGGACCTGCGCGACGCCGTCGCCGCGGCGCCGCTCGGCCTCGCCACCCCCGCGCGGGACGCGACCGTGCGGACCGCCCGGGCGGTGGTCGACCAGGTCGACGACTACCTGCTGCCCCGCCTGCGCGACCTCGACGCCCCGCTGCTCGCCGTCGTCGGCGGCTCGACCGGCGCGGGCAAGTCCACGCTGGTCAACAGTGTGCTCGGCGCGCGGGTGACCACGCCCGGTGTGCTCCGGCCGACCACCCGCGCCCCCGTGCTCGTCTGCTCGCCGGCCGACGTGCCGGCGTTCTCCGGCGACCGCGTGCTCCCCGGCCTGCCGCGCACGACCGGCGAGGGGGACGTCACCGGCGGGCTGCGCCTGGTCCCGAGCGAGGCGCTGCCGGCCGGGCTCGCGCTCATCGACGCCCCCGACGTCGACTCGGTCGTGGAGACCAACCGCGACCTCGCCGGGCAGCTGCTGTCGGCGGCGGACCTGTGGGTCTTCGTGACGACGGCGGCCCGCTACGCCGACGCCGTCCCGTGGGACCTGCTGCGCACCGCGCAGGAGCGGGGCACCGCGCTGGCGGTCGTGCTGGACCGGGTGCCGCCCGAGGCGGTGACCGAGGTGGCCGCCGACCTCGCCGGGATGCTGCAGCGCGGCGGGCTGGGGACGGCGCGGCTGTTCGTGGTGGAGGAGCGGCCGCTGCGCGACGGCTTCCTGCCCGAGGAGCAGGTGGCGCCGCTGCGCGACTGGCTGCGCGGGCTGGCCGCCGACCAGGAGCAGCGCGCCGCCGTCGTGCGGCAGACGCTGGCCGGGGCGCTGGAGAGCCTGGACGCGCGGGTGGCCGCGGTCGCCGACGGCGTGGACGAGCAGGCCGCGGCGGCGGCCGCCCTCGGGAACGCCGCCGACGCCGCCTACGACGCGGCGCGGGACGCGGTCGCCGAGGGCGTGGGCAACGGCAGCCTGCTGCGCGGCGAGGTGCTGGCCCGCTGGCAGGACTTCGTGGGCACCGGCGAGTGGATGCGCTCGCTGCAGAACCGGGTGGGCCGGCTGCGCGACCGGCTGGGCGCCGCGCTCACCGGCCGCCCGACGTCGACGGACTCGCTGAGCGGCGCGCTGGAGTCGGGGGTGGAGACGCTGCTGCGCGCCGAGGCCGGCCGCGCCGCCGACCGCACGGTGACCGCGTGGCGCGCGCTGCCCGGCGGGCCGGCACTGGTCGCCGGGCGCGAGGAGGAACTCGGGTCGGAGTCGCCGGACTTCGCGCCCGCGGCCGCCGACGAGGTCCGCGACTGGCAGGGCCACGTGCTCGACCTGGTGCGCGAGGAGGGCGCGGGCAAGCGCTCGCAGGCGCGGCTGCTGTCGTGGGGCGTCAACGGGGCCGGCGCGGTGGTCATGGTCGCCGTCTTCGCGTCCACGGCGGGGCTGTCGGGGGCGGAGCTCGCCGTCGCCGGCGGGACGACGGCGCTCGGGCAGCGGGTGCTCGAGGCGGTGTTCGGCGACGCCGCGGTGCGCTCGCTGGCCGCCCGGGCCCGCGCCGACCTCGACACCCGCGCCGACCGGCTGCTGGCCGCCGAGCAGGACCGCTTCGACGAACTGCTCGCCGTCGCCGCGGACGCCCCCGGCGCGGCGAAGGAGCTGCGCTCGGCGGTCGCCACGCTGGCCGCGGCCCGGGGAGCCGGCGCGTGAGGGGCCGCGGGACGTCGCTGGCCGACCGGCTGGCCGCGCTGCGCGAGGCGGTCGAGGTCGCCGAGGGGCGGCTGGGGACGGGCGGGGAGGTCAGCGCGGTGGGCACGGCGCGGTCGCTGCTGGCCAAGGCCGGGGCGCGCGAGGCGCTGGGCGACGCGACCGTCGTCGCGCTGGCCGGGGCCACCGGCAGCGGCAAGTCGACTCTGTTCAACGCGCTGTCCGGGGCCGAGGTGAGCACCCCCGGCGTGCGGCGGCCGACCACCGGCGTCGCGCACGCCAGTGTCTGGGGGGACCACGGCGCGGACCGGCTGCTCGACTGGCTGGAGGTGCCGCGGCGGCACCGGGTCGCCGACCCCGACCCCGCGCTCGACGGCCTGGTGCTGCTCGACCTGCCCGACCACGACAGCGTGCGGCTGGAGAACCGGCTGGAGGTCGACCGGCTGGTGCAGCTGGTCGACGTCCTGGTGTGGGTGCTGGACCCGCAGAAGTACGCCGACGACGCCGTCCACACCCGCTACCTCGCGCCGCTGGCCGGGCACTCGGGCGTGCTGCTGGTGGTGCTCAACCAGGTGGACCGGCTCGACGAGGCGGCGGCCGTCGCGTGCCTGGCCGACCTGCGCCGGCTGCTCGACGAGGAGGGCCTGACCGGGGTGCCGGTGCTGCCGACCGCGGCGTCCAGCGGCCTGGGCCTGCCGCAGCTGCGGGCCGAGCTGGGCCGCCGGGTGGGCGCCCGCAAGGCCGCCACCGACCGGCTGACCGCGGACGCGCGGGGCGCCGCCTCGGCCCTGGCCGCCCACTGCGCGCCCGACGCCGGCCGCGACCGCGGGCCGGACCGGGCGGCGCGGGAGGAGCTCGCCGGCGCGCTCGCCGACGCCGCCGGGGTGCCGGCGGTCGTCGCCGCGGTCGAGCGCTCGGCGCACCGCAGCGGCGTGGCGCACACCGGCTGGCCGGTGCTGCGGTGGACCTCGAAGCTGCGGGCCGACCCGCTGGGCCGGCTCAACCTGGGCGACGAGCGGTCGCGCACCTCGCTGCCGCAGGCCGGCGCGGTGCAGCGGGCCGGGATGGACGCCGCGCTGCGCCGGGCGCGCGACGACGCCGGCCGCGGGCTGCCGCCGGCCTGGCGCGACGAGCTGCGCCGCACGTCGGAGGACACGGAGGAGCGGCTGCCCGACCGGCTCGACCGCGCCGTCGCCGGCACCGACCTCGGCCCCGACCGGACGCCGCTGTGGCAGCGCGCGGCCGGGGGCCTGCAGTGGCTGCTGGCGCTCACCGCGCTGGTCGGCGCGCTCTGGCTGCTCGCGCTGGCCGGGCTGGGGCTGCTGCAGCTCGACGACGTCCTCCCGCTGCCGCGGGTGCAGGGCATCCCGCTGCCCACCCTGCTGCTGGCCGGCGGCCTGCTCGCCGGGCTGCTGCTCGCGCTGCTGTGCCGGCCGCTGGTGGCCGCGGGCGCCAGACGCCGGGCGCGGACGGCGCGGCGCCGGCTCACCGCGCGGGTGGCGGAGGTGGCCGACGAGGAGGTGTTGGCGCCGCTGGCGGCGGCACGCGCCGACCACGACCGGTTCTGCGCCGCGGTCGGTCGCGCACGATCCTGACGGCCCTCGGACCGCGACGGTGTGCGCTCACGCGGGGTTCCCACGCCGGGAACCCCGCGTGAGCGCACACCGTCGCCCGGCGGCCGGACCTCAGGCGGCCAGCGGCTCCGACGGCTCGTCGACGGGCAGGGGAGCGGGCGCGCGCCGGTCCGACAGCCGCAGGCCCACCGCCGCGCCCAGCGCCAGCACGATCACCACGGCGCCGTAGACCTCCGCGACCGGCCGCAGCCCGACCGCGCCCGAGGCGATGCCCGCGGCGATCGCCGGGATGCTGAACGCGAGGTAGCCGACGACGAAGACGCTCGACAGCAGCCCCGCGCGGTGGCCGGGCGCGACGCCCGCCGTCACGGTGGCCACGGTGCCGAGGAAGGCGGCGCCGAAGCCCAGGCCGGCCAGCCCGGAGGCGACGAAGAACAGCCACAGCGTCCCGGTGGCCAGCGCGACCAGCAGGCCGCCGACGGCGGCCGCGAACACGACGCAGCCCCCGCCCATCGCCCGGCGCGGCGGCACGTCCCGGGCCAGCACGCCACCGACGGCGGCCGCGCCCTGCATGCAGAGGATGAGCAGGCTGCCGGCGAGGTGGCCCGCCACGCCGAACACGCCGGCGGTCAGCGACGGCCCCAGCGACAGCACCAGCCCGCCCATCGCCCAGAGCGCGACCAGGCAGGGGACCCCGACGGCGAACGCGCGCCGCTGCGGGCGCGGCACCTCCACCCGCGGGCGCAGCGAGGCCAGCGCCCCGGGCACCCGCGGGGAGGTCTCGGGCAGCAGCAGGGCCAGCCCCGAGCCGAGCACGAAGGCAACGGTCAGCACGCCGAACACCCACGGCGTCGGCTCCGCGATCCCCTCGATCGCCAGGCCCGCGCCCACCGCGCCCAGCGACAGCCCGAGGCCCGGCGAGACGCTGTTGAGCAGCGCGCCCAGCGGGCGTGCGGAGGGGCGCTGCAGGTCGAGCAGCGCGGCGCCGAGCGACCCGGTCAGCGCGCCGGTCGACAGGCCCTGCAGCGTGCGCGCGGCCAGCAGCCAGCCCACGCCGTCGGCGGCGAGGAAGACCGCCATCGCGACCGCCTGCAGCAGCAGCCCGGCGGCGAGCACCGGCCGCCGGCCCACGTGGTCGGACAGGCTGCCGACCACCAGCAGCGCGGCGAGCAGCGCGAAGGCGTAGATGCCGAACACCAGCGTCAGGACGCCGGCGCCGAAGCCGAACTGCTCCTGGTAGACGCGGTACAGCGGGGACGGGACGCCGGAGGCGGCCAGCACCAGCACGAGGAGTCCGGCCACCGACCAGAACGCGACCGGGCGGGGGAGGCGGGGCACGACAGTTGCCAAGGCCACCGATCCGGCCGGCATTCCCGTCAGGACGGGTAGCGGCGCGGCGTGTAGACCTGCCCGGCCGGCGTCACCCGCGTCTGCGAGGACCCGACCAGCAGCAGGCAGCGCATGTCCACGGTCTCCGGGTCCAGGTCGCGCAGCGTCGTCACCCGGACCTCCTCCTCCGGCCCGCCGACGTCCCGGCCGACGACGACCACCGTCTCCGGCTCGCGCACCTCGCGCAGCGCGTCGAGCGCCTTGGCCAGCTGGTGGGGGCGGGCCCGCGACCGCGGGTTGTACAGCGCCAGCACCAGGTCGGCCGCCGCCGCGGAGCGCAGCCGGTCGAGGACGACGTCGAGCGGCTTGAGCACGTCGGAGAGGCTGATGACGGCGAAGTCGTGGCCGAGCGGCGCGCCGACCCGGGACGCCACGGCCTGCGCGGCGGTCAGCCCGGGCAGCACCCGCACGCGGACGCCGGCGTGCTCGGGACGGGCGGCCACCTCGAGCACCGCGGCGGCCATCGCGAACACGCCCGGGTCGCCGCTGGAGACGACCGCGACCCGCCGTCCGGACCGGGCCAGCTCCAGCGCGTGCGCGGCCCGCTCGGCCTCCACCCGGTTGTCGCTGGGGTGGCGGGTCTGCCGCGGGTTGGCCGGCACCCGGTCCAGGTAGGGGCCGTAGCCGACCAGGTCGTCGGCGGCGGCGAGCGCGTCGGCGACCTCGGGCGTCGTCCAGCCGCGGGCGCCGGGGCCGAGGCCCACGACGACCACCTCGCCGGCCCGCGGGGCGGCGTCCGGGAGGTCCGCGGGGCCCGGCGTGGTCCCGGTGAGCGGCGAGGGCAGCAGCGCCAGCGAGAAGTAGGGGACGGTCGCGGGGTCGACGTCGGCCAGCGGCAGCGTGCGCTGGCGGTCGGTGGTGGCCCGCTCGACGTAGAGCGCCCGGTCCAGCACGCCGGCGGCCTCGAACGCCTCGCGGACCTGGGGGAACGTCCGGCCGAGCTTCACCACCGCGGCCGAGTCGGTGGTGGCCAGCCACTCGGCGAGCTCGTCGGCGGGCAGCGTGCCGGGCAGCACGGTGAGCACCTCGTCCCGCTCCACCAGCGGCCGCCCGACGACGGCGGCGGCGCCGCTGACGCTGGTGACGCCGGGCACCACCTCGGTCGGGTACCGGTGCGCGAGCCGCTTGTGCATGTGCATGTAGGACCCGTAGAAGAACGGGTCGCCCTCGGCGAGCACGACGACGTCGCGGCCGGCGTCGAGGTGCGCGGCCAGCCGGGCGGCGGCGGCCTCGTAGAACTCGTCGATCGCGCCCTGGTAGCCGCCGGGGTGGTCGGTGCCCTCGGTGGTGACCGGGTAGACCAGCAGCTCCTCGACCTGCCCCTCCCGCAGGTAGGGGGCGGCCAGCGCGCGGGCGACCGAGCGGCCGTGCTGCGCGGCGTGGAAGGCGACGACGTCGGCGGCGGCGATCAGCCGGGCGGCCTTGACGGTGACCAGCTCGGGGTCGCCGGGGCCCAACCCGACGCCGTACAGGCGGCCGCTCACTCGACGTCGCTCGCGATCGCGTTGACCGCGGCCGCGGTCATGGCGCTGCCGCCCCGCCGGCCGCGGACCACGAGGAAGGGCAGGCCGGAGGCCGCCAGCGCCTCCTTGGACTCGGCCGCGCCGATGAAGCCGACCGGGATGCCGAGGACGGCGGCCGGGCGGGGCGCGCCCGCGGCGACCATCTCCAGCAGGTGGAACAGCGCGGTGGGCGCGTTGCCGACGGCGACGACGGCGCCCCCGAGCCGGTCGCGCCACAGCTCCAGCGCGGCGGCGGTGCGGGTGGTGCCGAGCGCGGCGGCCAGCGCCGGCACGCGCGGGTCGCCCAGGGTGCAGACGACGTCGTTGTCCTTCGGCAGCCGGCGGCGGGTGACGCCGGAGGCGACCATCTGCGCGTCGCACAGGACGGGCGCGCCGGCGTCGAGGGCCTCGCGGGCGAGCCGGACGACGTCGGGGCTCGCGGCGACGTCGGCGACCAGGTCGACCTGGCCGCAGGCGTGGATCATCCGGACGACCACCCGCGCGAGGTCCTCGGGCAGGCCGGCGAGGTCCGCCTCGGCGCGGATCGTCGCGAACGACTGCCGGTAGATCTCGGCGCCGTCCTTCTCGTACTCGTACATCGGGCAGGAGGCTACGTCGCGCGCGGAGCGGGTAGCCGGGGGCATGGCCCTTCCCCGCCTGCTCGTCCTCGTCCTCGCCGGTGGTGCCGGTGGGCGCCTGCAGCTGCTCACCGAGCACCGCGCCAAGCCCGCCGTCCCGTTCGCCGGGGTGTACCGGCTGATCGACTTCCCGCTGAGCAACTGCCAGCACTCGGGCATCCCCGACGTGTGGGTGTCGATCCAGCAGCACCCGGCGTCGCTGGCCGACCACCTGGCCAACGGCCGGCCGTGGGACCTCGACCGCACCACCGGCGGGCTGATGACGCTCCCGCCGTTCCAGGGCACCGAGCGCGGCGGCTGGAACACCGGGACGGCGAACTCGCTGTGGCGGCAGGCCGAGCTGATCCGCCAGTTCGGCCCGGAGGCGCTGGTCGTGGTCAGCGCGGACGCCGTCTACGAGCTCGACTACCGCGAGGTCGCCGAGGCGCACCTGCAGTCGGGCGCGGAGGTGACGATGGTGACCACCGAGGTCGCCGCCGACGACGCGTCCCGCTACGGCATCGTCGAGGTGGACGGCGACCGCGTGACCGGCTACGCCTACAAGCCCGACGAGCCGGCCACGACCACCGCCACCAACGAGGTGTTCGTCTTCGACCCCGGGCCCACCCTGGACCGGCTGGAGCAGCTGCGGTCGGAGGTCGGCGAGGAGGGGCTCGAGGACGTCGGCACCCACCTGCTCCCGGCGCAGACCCGCGACGGCGGCGCGCGGGCGCACCCGCTCAAGGGCTACTGGCGGGACGTCGGCACCGTCCCGGCGTACTGGGAGGCGCACCAGGAGTTCCTGACCGACGAGCCGCCGATCGACCTCGACGCCCCCGGCTGGCCGATCCACACCCGCGGCGGCCGGCACAGCGCCGCCCGGGTCCTCGACGACGGCCAGATCGAGAACAGCCTGCTGTCCGGCGGCACCCGGGTGTCCGGAAACGTCCGCGGGTCGGTGCTCTCGCCCGGCGTGGTGGTCGAGGCCGGGGCGACCGTCGTCGACTCGGTCCTGCTGCCCGGCGTGCGGGTGCGCTCCGGCGCGACGGTCACCCGCGCGGTGGTCGACGACGGCGTGGACGTCGGCCGCGGCGCCACGGTCGGCGGCGACGGCGACGTCGCCCTGGTCGGCCGCGCGGTGCGGGTCCCCGAGGGCGCCGAGGTCGCCGCCGGCGCGCGGTACCCGGACCCCGACGACGACTAGCCGACGCGGTACCCCTCGGGGGTCGCCACGACGTCGAGGACCTCCCCGCGGGGGCGGCCGCAGCGGCGCTCGCAGCCGGCCCAGTGCACGCGGACGCCCTCCGGGACGGTGCCCGAGGCGACGGCCGCGGCGGCGTCGGCCCGGACGTCGGCCCGCGACCTGGCGCACCCGGGCCGGCCGGCGCACGCGGTGACCCGCGCCCACGGGCTCTCGGCGTCGAACACCACGCCGGTGCGGTACAGGTCGACGGCGGCGTCGTCCACGCGGTCCTCGGCCAGGTCGGGCACGACGACGCTGCGCCACGGGGTCAGCTGCACCTCGCCGGTCAGCGACGCGAGCAGGTCGGCCTGGTCGGCGGAGAGCCGGCCGAGCGGGGCGACGCCGATCAGCGCGGTCCGCCCGTCGGCCTGCGTCTCCGCGCCGACCGGGCCGGTCTCCGGTGCGGCGGGGACCGCGACCGGCGCGGCCGGGGTGCCGCCCAGCCGCGCGGCGACGCGGGCGGGCCCGTCGACGAGCTCCGCCAGCCGCCAGGCGGTGCCGCCCTGCGCGGCGCGCTCGGCGAGGAAGGCGCGGGTGGCGGCGAGCAGCAGGCCGACGGCGCCGTCGGCGTCCGCGCGCAGCCCGCTGTCCGCCCCGCCGAGCAGGAGCGCGACCGAGGACGGCGACAGCGCCAGCAGGCCGACGTCGCCGCCGAGCCCGGACACGTCGCCGCGGCCGTCGTCCAGCGTCGCCAGGTAGCGGCCCGGCAGCGCGGCGAGGGCGGGGTCGGCGCACAGGCCGGCGTCGAGCGCGGCCACCCACGGCCGGGCGTCCAGCAGCCCGCCGGCGCGGCCGGTCAGCGCGCTGGCCAGCACGTTGCGCACCCGCTCGTGCGTCTCGCTGGGCAGCAGGCCCCCGCCGGCGAGCCGGTCGCCGAGCTCCCGGGCGGCGCCGGCGGCCAGCCCGCGCAGCTGCAGGTTGCCCCGGCTGGTCATCTCGAGGGCGCCGTTGCCGAGGTCGCGCGCCGCGGCGGCGAGCACCCGCAGCTGGGCGGCGGTGAGCAGGCCGCCGGGCACCCGCACGCGGGCGAGCTCGCCGTCGGCGGCGGAGTGCGTCTGCAGCGCGCCGGGGCAGGCGTCGGCGCGGGGTCGGGGCGTCGTCATCGCGCCCGCGAGGCTACGACGCGCCCACCACCCCGGCGGCGAGCTCGGCGGCCACCGGGTGCCTCGAGCTCGCGCACCTCGTCGCCGCCGCCGAGGTCGGTCAGGTCGTCGCGCTCCACCACCAGGTCCCCGGGCCGCAGGCCGAGGGCGGCGGCGAGCCGCGGCGCCGGGTCGAGCGGGGTGGGCCAGTGCGCCAGGCGGACGGTCACCCCCGCACCGTGCCGGGGTCAGGCGTCCCGGCGGGCCCGGTCGAAGGACATCCACACCTCGCGGCGCTCCCTGCGGCTGGTGACCTGCGCCATGGCGGCGACCCGGCGGCGCTGGTCGAAGGAGGCCACGTGCTGGACGACGGCGACCTCGGCGTCGCGCATCGCCCGCTCGGCGGCGAACTCGGCCGGCGTCGACGGGTACTCGTCGGCCGGGACCGGCGGCACCTCGTCCCGCTCGCGGGCGTACGGGCTGTCGGGCGGCAGGTTGCCGCTCACCCGGCCGTAGGCGCCGAGCAGCAGCAGCACCAGGCCCGCGGCGACGGAGAAGCCGACGTTGCTCAGCCGGAAGGCCAGGAAGTTCAGCCCGGTGTCGAGCACCGCGAGGTTGGCGAACGCCGACACCAGGAACAGCACGCCGATGACGATCATGACCGTCGAGGCGGTGCGGGGGCTGCGGAAGGCGGCGACGACCAGCACGACCGCGGTGACCAGCGAGATCAGCGACAGCAGGCCGTTGGACGACATGCCGAGGATGCGCTGGCCCTCGGTGGAGAAGAAGGCCAGGCCGTTGGCCAGCCCCAGGACGCCGAAGACGGCGATGATGCCGGCGACGACGAACGCCCCGGTGCGCTGGACGGCGTAGACGCGGTTGCCGGAGGCGGACCCGCGCTCGGGGCGCCGCGGGGCGTCTGTGCGCGGGGCGGGGTCGGCGGCGCCGGTCCGTGCGCGGTCGGCCGTCCGGTGGCGGTGCAGCGACAGGGCCATGGTCGTGCTCCTCGGGTCGGTGGTGCTGACATCGGTTGTTCCCAACCCGGTCGTGTCCGGATGCAGTTCGTTCCGGACCTTCTCGTCCCTCCTGCCCACCGGGCGTGTCGTGATCTCGGGAAGAGCGGGCACCGCGCCGTCGTTCCGCCGGCGTGACCCAGCCGTTCTCCCCCGACCTGCACTCGGAGTTCCTCCGCGCCGACCTCTTCCTCTCCATGGGGCAGCCGATCGAGGCCGCCCGCCTGCTCGAGCCGCTCGTCGAGGCCGAGCCGGGCAACGAGGCCGCCCTCGAGCTGCTGGCCCGCAGCTACTTCGGCTCGGCCCAGCTGCAGCGCGCGGAGACGGCGCTGCGCCGGCTGGTCGACCTCGCACCGGCCAACGGGTGGGCCCGCCGCGCGCTGGCCCGCACGCTGGAGCGGCAGAGCCGCCGCGACGAGGCCGTCGCCCACCACCGCGTCGCCGACGCCCTGGGCGCCGCCTGACCGTTCCTGCTCCGTCACCGGCGGACGCTTGACCTCCAGTCGACCGGAGGTCCTAGCGTCCGCCGCGTGAGCATGGAGATGACGGCGTGGTCGGCGCTGTCCCGCGCGACGCACGCCCGTCCCGACCGCCGCGCCGTCACCCGCGCGACGCTGCGCCGGGTGCTCGCCTTCGCCCGCCCGCACCGGGCGCGCATCACCGGCTACGTCGCCGTCGGCGTCGTCGAGGCGGTGCTGACGGTGGCCTCGCCGCTGCTGGCCGGCCGGGTCGTCGACGCGATCGTCGACGGCGCCGCCACCTCCGTGGTCGTCGGCCTCGCCGTCACGATCGCCGCGCTCGCCGTCCTCGCCACCGCGCTCGGGCTGGTCGGCCGGTACCTGTCGGCGAGCCTCGGCGAGGGGCTGATCCTCGACCTGCGCACCGCCGTGTTCGACCACGTGCAGCGGATGCCGGTCGCCTTCTTCACGCGCACCCGCACCGGCGCGCTGGTGTCCCGCCTGGACAACGACGTCCTCGGCGCGCAGCGGGCCTTCAGCGACACCCTCTCCGGGATCGTCAGCAACACCGTCACGCTCGCCCTCGCGCTGGTCGCGATGCTGACCCTGTCCTGGCAGGTGACCCTGCTGGCGCTGCTCCTGCTGCCGGTGTTCCTGCTCCCCGCCCGCCGGATCGGCCGCCGCCTGGCCGCGCTGAGCCGGACCGCCGCCGTCGCCAACGCGGCGATGACCGGCCAGACGACCGAGCGGTTCTCCGCTCCCGGCGCGACGCTGGTCAAGCTGCTCGGCGACCCCGGCCGCGAGTCGGCCCGGTTCGCCGGCCGGGCCCGGGCGGTCCGCGACGTCGGGGTGCGGACGGCGATGGTGCAGTGGGCGTTCATCAGCGCGCTCACGCTGGTCTCGGCGCTGGCGCTCGCCCTGGTCTACGGCCTCGGCGGCACGTACGCGCTGGCCGGCGCGCTCGACCCGGGCTCGGTGGTGGCGCTGGCGCTGCTGCTCACCCGGCTCTACGCGCCGCTGACCGCGCTGGCCAGCGCCCGCGTCGACGTCTCCTCGGCGCTGGTCAGCTTCGAGCGGGTCTTCGAGGTGCTCGACCTGGTGCCGCTGGTCCGCGAGCGCCCCGGCGCCGTCGACGTCCCCGGCGGGCCGGTGTCGGTGGAGCTGGACGGCGTCACCTTCGCCTACCCGGCGGCCGACCGGGTGTCGCTGGCCTCGCTGGAGGACGTCGCCCGGCTCGACGGCCGCGGCGGCGTCGACGTGCTGCACGACGTCTCGTTCACCGTGCGGCCGGGGCAGGTGGTCGCGCTGGTCGGGTCCTCGGGCGCGGGCAAGTCGACGATCGCCTCGCTGGTGCCGCGCCTGTACGACGTGGACGCCGGCGCCGTCCGGCTCGGCGGCGTCGACGTCCGCGACCTGACCGCCGCCTCGATCCGGCGCACCGTCGGGGTGGTGACCCAGGACGGGCACCTGTTCCACGAGTCGCTGCGGGACAACCTCCTGCTGGCCGCGCCGGACGCCACCGACGACGACCTGTGGGACGCCCTCGCCCGCGCCCGGCTGGCCGACCTGGTCCGCGCGCTGCCCGACGGCCTGGACACCGTCGTCGGCGAGCGCGGCTACCGCTTCTCCGGCGGCGAGCGGCAGCGGCTGACCATCGCCCGGCTGCTGCTCGCCCGCCCGCGCGTGGTGCTGCTCGACGAGGCGACCGCCCACCTCGACGCCACGTCGGAGGCCGCGGTGCAGGCGGCCCTCGACGAGGCGCTCGAGGGGCGGACGGCGATCGTCATCGCGCACCGGCTGTCCACCGTGCGCGCGGCCGACTGCATCCTCGTGCTGGAGGGCGGCCGGGTCGTCGAGCGCGGCCGGCACGAGGACCTGCTCGCCCTCGGCGGCCGCTACGCCGAGCTGTACCGCACCCAGTTCGGTCAGCCGCTGGCCGCCTGAGGCTCAGCCCGCCGGGGACAGGCGCACCAGCGCGATCCGGCGGGACACCCTCGCCTGGTAGGCGTCGTAGGTCCCGCAGTTGGCCATGAGCGCCGCCCACAGCCGCGGCCGGTCGGCGTCGTCCACCTCGCCCGCGGTGACCGCCCACCGCCGGCCGCGCACCTCGACCTCGCCGCGCGGGTCGGCCTGCAGGTTCAGCCACCACTGCGGCTCGGCGTCGATGCCGCCGTTGGACGCCGCCACCACCAGGTCCCGGCCGTCGCGCACGTGCAGCAGCGGGGTGGTGCGCGGCTGCCCGGTGCGCCGGCCGCGGCAGGTCACCAGGACGACGTCGCCGCCGCGGAAGCGGTTGCCGACCCGGCCGCCGGTGCGCCGCAGCAGCGCGGTGTGCAGGGCCGCCACGTGCCGGGACAGCACCGTGGCCGCGCGGTCGGCGCGGGACAGGCCGGTGCTCGTCGTCGCGGTCACCGGGCGGTCCCGAACAGCCGCGCGTCCCGCCGGGCGGCGCGCCGGCCGGCGAACCGGGCGACGGCGAGCAGCGCCGGGTGCGGCACCGGCAGGCGGTCGACGGCCTCGTCCGGGATGGCCGACACGGTCCAGCCCAGCGCGCCCGGAACCTCGGTCGGGCGGTACTCCCTGGCGAAGACCTCGCGGTCGAGGCGGTCCCAGTCCTCCGGCGTCAGGTGCCGCTGCACCTGGGTCATCCCGTCGCTCTCCTCGTGGGCGAGGTGGGCGCCCAGCCCGTCGCGCAGCGCCACCGTCTGCCGGGCGAGCTCGTCCCGGGTGGCGGCGTCACCCCGGCCGGTGGCCAGCGCCTCGAGGCCCGCGGTGACCGCGGCCAGCGCCGGGTCGATGCCCGCGTGCTCGGCCTCCAGGGCGTCGAGGACGGCGCGGTCGGCGCCGCGCTCGGCCAGCAGCGGCCACAGCCCCGCGTCCTCGCCGGAGTGGTGCTTGTGCAGGTAGGAGCCGAACTGCGCGAAGCGGCGCGCCAGCCGCCGCCACCGCCGCCGGTCCGCCACGGGCACCGTGGGGACGACGGCGGCGAACGCGTCGAGGTCCCGGCGGAAGGCGCGGTGCATGACGTACATGGCGGCCAGGTCGACCGGGCCGTCGGGCGCGGCGGCCTGGCCCTCGAGGCGGAGCTGGACGGGGAGCGGCGGAGCTGCGGTCACGGGGACCCCTTTCGGGTTGAGTGTCGGTAAATCGAATGGCGGCACGGTAAGGTGGACCCGTGGTCGAGGGCAAGAGGGTCTACCGCTCCGCGCTGCGGGCCGAGCAGGCGCAGCGCACGCGGGTGCAGGTGCTGGAGGCCGCGACCCGCTGCTTCGTCGAGCGCGGCTACGCGGCGACGACGATGCGCGACGTCGCCGCGGCCGCCGGGGTCTCGGTGCCGACCGTGTTCGCGCAGGGCGGGAAGGCGGCGGTGCTCCTCGCGTGCGTCGACCGGGCGCTCGTCGGCTCCGACGACGAGCGCCCCGTCCGCGAGCTGGGCCCCTTCGCCGAGCTGCTCGCCGCGCCGGACCGGGCCGGCCGGTTGGCGGCGCTGCACCGGCTGGCGCTGCAGACGACCGCCGCCACGCTCCCGATGCAGGACGTCTTCGCCGCCGCGGCCGCGGTCGACCCGGAGGTCGGGGCGGCGTACGCCGACTACGAGCGCCGGCGGCGCGCCGACACGACCGCGCTGGTCGAGGCCTTCGCCGGCGACCTGCGCGCCGGCCTCGACGTCGAGGCCGCCGTCGACGTCGTGTGGTCGGTGTTCTCCCCGCAGACGCAGTCCCGGCTGGTGCGCGGCTGCGGCTGGCCGCCGGAGCGGTACGCCGACTGGCTGCCCGGCGCGGTGGAGCGGCTGCTGCTGCGCTGACGGTGTCGGTGCGCGGTGGCAGGGTGCTGCCCGTGCCCACGCTCGACGAGGTGACCGCCGCCGTGCGCGCGGCCTGGTGCCGGGAGACCTGCGACGACAGCGACCTCGCCGACTGGACGCCGGGCAACCCCGCGCGCGGCCAGTGCGGCGCCACCGCGCTCACGGTGCACGACCTGCTCGGCGGCGAGCTGCTGCTGGCCGAGGTGCGCCGGACCGACGGCTCCCGGCAGGGCGTGCACTGGTGGAACCGGCTGCCCGGCGGCCGCGAGGTCGACCTCACCCGCGAGCAGTTCGCCCCGCACGAGGTCGTGGGGGAGCCGCGGGTCGTCGTCCGCCCGCCCGGGCTGCCCGGCTACAACCGCGCGCAGTACCTCCGGCTGCGCGGGGCGGTGCTCGACGCCCTCGGTCGGACGACCGGCGACCGGCAGCACCCCGACCGGTAGCGGACGCGACCGGACGGGAACCGGGCTCCGGGATCGGGTAAGGGCAGGCTAACCTGACCACGAGTGATCACCGAGGTCAGGAGCCGACCGTGCTGCACCACCCCCTCCGGAACCGCGTGCGGCGTGTGTCGCTGACCGCGGCCGCCGCCCTCCTCGTCACCGGGCTCGCCGCCTGCGGCGGGACCGCCGACGACGAGCCCGCGGCCTCGGCCGCCGACGGCGGCGACGGCGCCTGGCCGGTCACCATCGAGAACAGGTTCGGCACCACCGAGATCCCCGCCGAGCCGCAGCGCGTGGTCACCGTCGGCTTCAACGACCAGGACTTCGTGCTGGCCCTGGGCGTCACCCCGGTCGGCGAGCGCGAGCTCCTGGGCGACTACGACGCCACGACCCGTCCCTGGGCGCAGGAGCAGCTGCCGGACGAGGAGATCCCGACCGTGGGCGGCGAGGAGATCGACCTCGAGGCCGTCGCCGCGCTCGAGCCCGACCTGATCGTCGGCGTGTACTCCTTCATGGACGAGGCGGACTACGAGCAGCTGTCGGGCATCGCGCCGACGCTCGCGCAGACCGGCGAGTACGCCGACGGCGCCACCCCGTGGCAGGAGCAGACCCTCCTCACCGGTCGGGCGCTCGGCCGCGAGGACGAGGCACAGCAGCTCGTCGACGACGTCGAGGGCCGGTTCCAGCAGGCGATCGAGGAGAACCCGGACTTCGCCGGCAGCTCGCTCGCCGTGGACCTGACCGGCGTCGGCTCGGGCCACTACCTGCTCGGCGCTGACGACCTGCGCACCCAGTTCTTCACCGACCTCGGCTTCACCGTCCCGGAGACCAGCACCGACGTCAGCCAGGAGCGGCTGGACCTGCTGGAGGCGGACGTGCTGGCGGTGAACGGCTACGACGAGGCCGCCGCCGACGGGGACGCGCTGTTCTCCGCCCTCGACGTGGTGACCCAGGGCCGCACGGTCCTGCTCGGCGGCTACTCCGGTGACGTGTCCGCCGCGCTCGGCTTCGGCAGCCCGCTCTCGCTGCCCTACCTGCTGGACGAGGTGGTGCCGGCCCTGGCCGCCGCCGCGGACGGCGACCCGTCCACCACGGTCCCGGTCCTCGGCTGAGGTCCACGCCCCGCCCCGGCCACGCGGCCGGGGCGGGCCGACCAGGGCGGTACCGTCTCCCCATCACGGCAGTGCGCGCAGGAAGCCGGTGCGAGCCCGGCGCGGTCCCGCCACTGTGACCCCGGGCGACCGGGGGAGCCAGACACTCCGGCTGCCGTGCCCGACGGCCCGGGGCGCGGACCCCGAGTGAGGACGCTGCGTGTTCGCCCTGCTCTCCACCAGTGACACCGACCTGCTCTCCGCCCGCGCCAGCGGCGCCGACTGGCGGCTGGGCAACCCGGTCCGCCTCGGCGCCGACGGCATCGCGGAGCTGACCGCGGGCGCCCGGCTCGTCGTCGTCCGGATCCTCGGCGTGCGGCGGCAGTACGAGGAGGTGCTCAGCCCCCTGCTGGCCGGGCCGGCGCCGGTCGTGGTCCTCGGCGGGGAGCAGGTGCCCGACGCCGAGCTGACGGAGCTGTCCACCGTCCCGATGGGCGTGGCCACCGAGGCGCACGGCTACCTGGCGCAGGGCGGGCCGGACAACCTCGTGCAGCTGCACCGCTTCCTGTCCGACACCGTGCTGCTCACCGGCGAGGGCTTCGAGCCGCCGTCGGTGGCGCCGGACTGGGGCGTGGTGGAGCGCGCGGGCCGGGGGAGCGGCCCGCGGATCGCCGTCCTCTACTACCGGGCGCACCACCTGGCCGGGAACACCGCGTTCGTCGAGGAACTCTGCTCCGCGGTCGAGGACGCCGGCGGGCAGGCGCTGCCGGTGTTCGTGAGCTCGCTGCGCAGCGTCCCCGCCGACCTGCTCGACGTGCTCCGCACCGCCGACGCGCTCGTCGTCACGGTGCTCGCCGCCGGCGGCTCCCGCCCGGCGACGGCGTCCGCCGGCGGGGACGACGGCGCCTGGGACGTCGGGCAGCTCGCCGCGCTCGACGTGCCGGTGGTGCAGGGCCTGTGCCTGACCCGCTCGCGCGAGGAGTGGCTGGCCGACGACGACGGCCTCTCCCCGCTCGACGTCGGCAACCAGGTGGCCATCCCCGAGTTCGACGGCCGGCTGATCAGCGTGCCGTTCTCCTTCAAGGAGACCGACGAGGACGGCCTGACCTCCTACGTGGCCGACCCCGAGCGGGCGGCGCGGGTGGCCGGGACGGCGGTGGCGCACGCCCGGCTGCGGCACACGCCGCCGGCCGAGCGCCGGATCGTGCTGATGCTGTCGGCCTACCCGACCAAGCACGCGCGGATCGGCAACGCGGTCGGCCTGGACACCCCGGCGTCGGTGGTGCGGCTGCTGGCCGCGATGCAGGGGCAGGGCTACGACATCGGCCCGTTCGACGGGCCCGACGCGCTGCCCGGCGTGGCCGACCTCGACGGCGACGCGCTGTTCCACGCGCTGATCGCCGCGGGCGGGCAGGACGCCGACTGGCTGACCGAGGAGCAGCTGTCGGGCAACCCGGTGCGCATCCCGGCCGCCGAGTACCGGCGCTTCTTCGACACGCTGCCCGCCGACCTGCGCGAGGCGATGGTGTCGCACTGGGGCGAGGCGCCGGGGTCGCTGTTCGTCGACGGGGACGACATCGTCTTCGCCGCGCTGCGGGCCGGGAACGTCGTCGTGATGGTGCAGCCGCCGCGCGGCTTCGGTGAGAACCCGATCGCGATCTACCACGACCCCGACCTGCCGCCCTCGCACCACTACCTGGCCGCCTACTGGTGGCTGCGGTCGGTGTTCGGGGCGCACGCGCTGGTGCACGTCGGCAAGCACGGGAACACGGAGTGGCTGCCGGGCAAGACCGTCGGGCTGTCGGCGTCGTGCGGGCCCGACGCCGCGATCGGCGACCTGCCGCTGGTCTACCCGTTCCTGGTCAACGACCCGGGCGAGGGGTCGCAGGCCAAGCGCCGGGCGCACGCCACGCTGGTCGACCACATGGTGCCGCCGATGGCGCGCGCGGACTCCTACGGCGACATCGCCCGGCTCGAGCAGCTGCTCGACGAGCACGCCAACGTGGCCGCGATGGACCCGGCGAAGCTGCCCGCCGTCCGGGCGCAGATCTGGACGCTGCTGCAGGCCGCCAGGCTCGACCACGACCTCGGGCTGGCCGAGCGGCCGGAGGACGACCACTTCGACGAGATGATCCTGCACGTCGACGGCTGGCTCTGCGAGATCAAGGACTCGCAGATCCGCGACGGCCTGCACGTGCTCGGTGTCCCGCCGTCGGGCCAGGACCGGGTGGACCTGGTGCTGGCGATGCTGCGGGCGCGGCAGATCTGGGGCGGTGCCGTGGCCCTGCCCGGGCTGCGCGAGGCGCTGGGGCTGACCGAGGACGGCACGGCCGGGCGCGCGGCCACCGATCTCGTCGAGTCGCAGGCGCACGCGCTCGTCGCGGGCATGGAGGAGGCCGGCTGGACGATCGGCGCCGTGGGCCCGGTCGTGCGGGAGGTGCTGGGGCGCGAGGACGAGGGCGTGGCCGCCGTGCTGCGGTTCGCCGTCGACGAGGTGGTGCCGCGGCTGGAGCGGACGACCGACGAGCTCGACGCCACGCTGCACGCCCTCGACGGCGGCTACGTGCCGGCCGGGCCGTCGGGCTCGCCGCTGCGCGGGCTGGTCAACGTGCTGCCGACCGGGCGGAACTTCTACTCGGTCGACCCGCGGGCGGTGCCGTCGCGGCTGGCGTGGGAGACCGGCCAGGCGATGGCCGACTCGCTGCTGGAGCGGTACCGGGCCGACACGGGGGAGTGGCCGCGCTCGGTCGGGCTGTCGGTGTGGGGGACCTCGGCGATGCGCACCTCCGGCGACGACGTCGCCGAGGTGCTCGCGCTGCTCGGCGTCCGCCCGGTGTGGGACGACGCGTCGCGGCGGGTGACCGCACTGGAGCCGGTGCCGCTGGAGGAGCTCGGCCGGCCGCGGATCGACGTCACCGTGCGCATCTCCGGCTTCTTCCGGGACGCCTTCCCGCACGTGGTGACCATGCTGGACGACGCGGTGACGCTGGTGGCGGGGCTCGACGAGCCGGCGTCGGAGAACTTCGTCCGCGCCCACGTCGACGCCGACGTCGCCGAGCACGGGGACCGGCGGCGGGCCACCACGCGGGTGTTCGGCTCCAAGCCCGGCGCCTACGGCGCGGGGCTGCTGTCGCTCATCGACTCGCGGGACTGGCGCGGTGACGCCGACCTCGCCGAGGTGTACGCGGTGTGGGGCGGCTACGCCTACGGCCGCGACCTCGACGGCGTGCAGGCGCGCCCGGACATGGAGGCGGCGTACCGGCGGATCGCGGTGGCGGCGAAGAACGTCGACACCCGCGAGCACGACATCGCCGACTCCGACGACTACTTCCAGTACCACGGCGGGATGGTCGCGACGGTCCGCGCGCTGACCGGCTCGGCGCCGGCGGCCTACATCGGCGACTCGACCCGGCCCGAGCAGGTGCGCACCCGCTCGCTGACCGAGGAGACCTCGCGGGTGTTCCGCGCCCGGGTGGTCAACCCGAAGTGGCTGTCGGCGATGCGCCGGCACGGCTACAAGGGCGCGTTCGAGCTGGCCGCGACCGTCGACTACCTGTTCGGGTACGACGCCACGACCGGCGTGGTGGCCGACTGGATGTACGAGAAGCTCACCGAGACCTACGTGCTCGACCCGGAGAACCGCGAGTTCATGGAGCGGTCCAACCCGTGGGCGCTGCACGGCATCGCCGAGCGGCTGCTGGAGGCGGTGGACCGGGGCATGTGGGCCGAGCCGGACCCGGCGCTGCTGGCCGGGCTGCGGCAGGCCTACCTCGACACCGAGGGCGACCTCGAGGGCGGCGAGACGCCGGCGCAGTCGGGGGCGCCCGCCTGAGCAGGGGTGATCACGGCTCGTGACGACGCGCGGTACCGATCCGGAAACGGTTCGGGTCCCCGTGTGGCCGGGTAGTCGATCTCCATGGGCATCCTGAACCGACTCCTGGGCACTGCTGAGACCACGGCTCGTCGCGGAGCCGCCGGGGGCCGCGCCGCCGCCGGCCGCGCTTCCGGGCGCGCCTCCGGGCGCGGGATGGGCCGGGGCACCGCCGGGCGCGGCATGCCGTCCGGCCGGGGCATGGGCCGCTCCAAGATGGCGACCCCGACGCCGACCCGGCGCTTCGGCCGCGGCACGCCGACGACCGCTGCCTCCGGCGGGCTGAGCCGCCTGCTCGGCTCGCTGACCGGCCGCCGCTGACGAGCCGCCCCGACCGGCCGCCGCTGGCCGGCGGGCGGACCTCCTAGGCCAGCGAGGCGGCGGCGACCAGCAGCACGACGGTCGCCGCCGCCTCGCCCATCGCGCCCATCACGTCCCCGGTGACGCCGCCGAGGCGGGCCGTCGCGCGGGCGCGGACGAGCTCGGCCGCGAGCAGGCCGGCTCCCGCGGCCCCCGCCAGCGCCGCCCCGGTCCCGGGACCGCCGGCCGCCCACCCCGCCGCGGCCGCACCGCCGACCACGAGCAGTCCCCACCCCGCGAGCCAGGGCGCCGACACGGTGCCGGCCACCGCGCGCCCCAGCGACGAGCCCTCGGCCGTCGGCGTGCCGGGTAGCCCGGTGCGGGCCATCGCCAGCCGCGCCACGACCACCGCCGTCCACAGCGCGAGCCAGCCGCCGCCGGCCGCCAGCAGCGCCGCGCCCGCCGCCGCCTGCAGCAGCAGCGCGAGGACCAGCGTCACGACGCCGAACGGGCCGACGTCGCCCTGGTGCATGACCTGCAGCGCCCGCTCCCGGCCGCGCAGCGGACCGAGGCCGTCGGCGGTGTCGGCCAGGCCGTCCAGGTGCAGCGCCCGGGTCAGCCAGGCGAGCACGGCCAGCGCCGCCACGGCCCCGGTCAGCGGGGACACCAGGAGCGCGCCGAGCACGCCGACCCCGGCCGCGGCGCCGCCCAACCCCAGCCCGACCAGCGGCGCCCAGGGCAGCACCCCGCGGGTGGACGTCGTCCCGGCGGCGGGCACGCGGACCACGGTGAGCAGCGCGACCGACTCCAGCGGGCCGGCCCATCTCGGCCGGCGCGTCACCGCAGCCGCTGCGGCAGCCCGGCGACGACGAACCACACCTCGTCGGCGGTGCCGGCCAGCCGCTGGTTGACCTCGCCGAGGGTGTCGCGGAACAGCCGGCCCGCGCGGGTCTCCGGCACCACGCCCAGGCCCACCTCGTCGCTGACCGCGACCACGTGCGCCGGGGTCATCGCCCAGGCGTTGACCAGGGCGTCGACCCGCCCGGCCAGCCGGTCGAGGGCGCCCTGCTCGTCGGTCCAGACGCCGGTCTCGTCCATGAGCGCCGCGACCCACGTGGTCACGCTGTCGACCAGCACCGTCCCGCCGCGCAGCAGTTCGCTGGGCGCCGTCGTCTCCAGCGTCGTCCAGCCGGCCGGCCGGCGGGCGCGGTGCGCGGCGACCCGCCGGGTCCACTCGGCGTCGTCCGGCGGCGGCGTCGAGGTGGCCAGGTAGACGACGCCGGGCCGGTCGGCCACCAGCGACTCCGCGTGCGCCGACTTCCCCGACCGCGAGCCGCCCAGCACCAGCACCCGGGCCATCAGGCGACCGCCGCCGCGAGCTCCAGCCGGGTGACCGTGCCGTTGTGCGGCGTCACCGCCGGCATCTCCGCGGGGCCCCGCCCGGCGGCCACCGCCTGCGCGGCGCGGATGGTGTCGCCGTGGGTGACGAGCGCGACGACGTCGGCCGGCGGGTCCGCCCGCAGCCGGTCGAGGAGGGCCGCGACCCGGGCGTGCAGGTCGGCCAGGCTCTCGCCGCCCTCGGCCGCCCAGTGCGGGTCGGTCCAGTCGACGACGTCCCACAGCTCCCGCGACGGCCGCCCCTCGAGCACGCCGTAGCCCTGCTCGCGCAGCGCCGGCGTGGTGGTGAACGCCAGCCCGGTCGCGGCGGCGCAGTGCTCGGCGGTCTGCACCGCCCGCAGCAGGTCGCTGGACAGCATCGCGCCCGGCCCGAGCGTCGCGAGCTCGCGGGCCGCGGCCCGCGCCTGGTCGTGCCCCTGGCCGGTGAGCGGGACGTGCGCCGTCTGGCCCTGCATCAGCCCGGCGGCGTTCCAGGTGCTCTGCCCGTGCCGGACGAGGAGGAGGGTGAGCGGGCGGGCCATGGTGGTCGCCGAGCGTAGGGCAGGCGGGCGCGGGCCCCGGGGCCGGTGCTCGTACCGTCGGGACGTGAGCATCCCCGTCCGTCCCGGCGCCGGCCGTCCCGCCGCCGCGCCGACCGGCCCCGACCCGCTGGCCCCGCTGCTCGACCTCCCCGGGGTCCGGGACGCCGCCGACGCCGCTCGCTCCGGCATCGACCGGCTGCTGGCCCACCGGCTCATGCGCAACCGGTCGGCCGAGGTCAGCACCGAGTCGGCGCTGCGCGGGGCCCGCGCGTCCGCGGCCCTGGACGGCGTCGACGTCCCGCTGGCCGACCTGCGCGCGGGCTCGGTCGACGACCCGGTCGTGCAGGGCTCGCTGCGGGTGTCGGTGGGGCTGGGCTCCCTGGTCGACACGTGGGCGAAGGCCCCCGGGCAGGTGCTCGCCCGGCTGCACGTGCTGGCCGCCGCCGACCTCACCGACCGGGCCGGCCTCGGCCGCCCCGGCCTGCACGCCGGCCCGCGGCTGTCCGGCCTGTTCCAGGTGGTGACCGGCACCTCCACCGTGCCGGCGGTGCTGGTGGCCGGGCTGGTGCACGGCGAGCTCGCGGCCCTGGCGCCGTTCGGCACCGCCGACGGCGTCGTCGCCCGGGCGGCGGCCCGGCTCACCACCATCGGCCGCGGCCTGGACCCCAAGGCCGTGTCGGTCCCCGAGGTCGGCTTCGTCGAGCTGGGCGCCGACGCCTACCGCGAGCGGCTGGCCGGCTACGCCGCGGGCGGTCCCGACGGCGTCGCCGCCTGGCTGGTGCACTGCTGCCGCGCCACCGAGCTCGGCGCCCGCGAGGGGCTGGCCATCGCCGAGGCGATCCTGCGCGGCTGACCGGCCCGCCCTGCGCCCGGTCCGGCCGCGGCGCACAGTGGGCAGATGCGCTACCTCGACGTCGACGGGCTCGGCCCGGTCAGCCGGATCGGGCTGGGCACCTGGCAGTTCGGGTCCCGCGAGTGGGGCTACGGCGAGGGCTACGCCGAGGGCGCGGCGCACGACATCGTCCGCCGGGCCCGGGAGCTCGGCGTCACGCTGTTCGACACCGCGGAGGTCTACGGCTTCGGCCGCAGCGAGCGCATCCTCGGCGAGGCGCTGGGGGAGGAGCGCGGGGAGGTCGTCGTCGCCTCGAAGGTGTTCCCCGTGGCGCCGTTCCCGCCCGTGGTCCGGTCCCGGTTCGAGGGCAGCGCCCGGCGGCTCGGCCTGACGCGGATCCCGCTGTACCAGGTGCACCAGCCCAACCCGGTCGTCCCCGACAGCGTGGTCATGCCGGGCCTGCGGCAGCTGCTCGACGAGGACCGCATCGGCGCCGCCGGCGTCTCCAACTACTCCCTGGCCCGCTGGCGGGCGGCCGACGCGGCGCTGGGCCGGCCGGTCCTCACCAACCAGGTGCAGTTCTCCCTAGCCCGGCCCGGGGCGATCGAGGACCTCGTGCCCTTCGCCGAGCGCGAGGGGCGGGTCGTCATCGCCTACAGCCCGCTGGCGCAGGGCCTGCTCGGCGGCCGGTACGACGTGGACGACCGGCCCGGCGGCGTGCGGGCGGCCAACCCGCTGTTCGGCACGGAGAACCTGCGGCGCGCCGGGCCGCTGCTCGACGTCCTGCGCGAGGTCGCCGACGCGCACGGGGTCCGGCCCGGGACGATCGCGCTGGCCTGGCTGGTCTCGCTGCCGCAGGTGGTGGTCATCCCCGGCGCCTCGAGCGTGGAGCAGGTGGAGGCGAACGCCGCGGCCGGCGACGTCGACCTGCGGCCCGACGAGCAGGCGGCGCTCACCGCGGCGGCGCGGGCGTTCACGCCGGTGTCGGCGGTGCGCACGCTGGTGGACGGCGTCCGGGAGCGGGTGGACGGGCTCCGCGGGCGGCTGGGCGTTTGAGCGGACGGGCCTCAGGCGCCCCGGCGCCGCCACCGGCCGGCGGCCGGGACCGCCGCCGTCGCGGCGGCCGCCACGGCGGGTACCGCGCGCAGCGCCCGCCGCCGCGCGTACCAGGCCAGCCCGGCGACCGCGGCGCCCACGCCCATCGCGGCGCCGGTGACCACCGGGGCCGGCGGCACCGCGAACCGCGAGCGCATCGACACCGGCCGGGTGAACTCCAGCACCGGCCAGCCCCGCTCGGCGGCCACCTTGCGCAGCGCCCGGTCGGGGTTGACCGCCGTCGGGTGCCCGACCGCGGTGAGCATCGGCAGGTCGGTGACCGAGTCGCTGTAGGCGTGGCAGTCGGCCAGGTCGTAGCCGTTCTCGGCGGCCACCTGCCGCATCGCCTCCGCCTTGTTCTCCCCGTACGCGTAGAACTCGATCTCGCCGGTGTAGCGGCCGTCGACGGTCACCATCCGGGTGGCCACCACCCGGTCGGCGCCCAGCATCTCGCCGATCGGCTCGACCATCTCCGCGCCGCTGCTGGAGACGATGACGATCTCCCGCCCCGCCGCCCGGTGGGACTCGATGAGGTCGGCCGCCTCGGCGTAGACCAGCGGGTCCACGACCTCGTGCAGCGTCTCGCGGACGATCTCGTGCACCGTCGCGACGTCCCAGCCGGTCGCCATGTCGGTGATCTGCGCCCGCATCCGCTCCATCTGCTGGGCGTCGGCGCCGGAGAGGGAGAAGACGAACTGCGCGTAGGCGCCCTTGAGCACCGCCCGGCGGTTGATCAGCCCGCCCGCGAAGAAGGGGCGGCCGAAGGCCAGGGTGCTGGACTTGGCGATGACCGTCTTGTCCAGGTCGAAGAACGCCGCGGCGTGCGTCACGGTTCACGACTGTAAGCGGACGCCCCGGGTGTGACGGGGCTCGCATCTCCGTCCACACCCTTTCGGGTCGTCCACAGTTGCCCCGTCCGGCACGCGCGCACCGGCAGTCCGCGATGGGCTCCGGGGCGTGCCCGCGCCTCCGGTCCCCCCGCCGTCCCGCCCGCTGGTCGTCAGCGCCGACGAGGACCTCCTCGACGAGGTCCTGCGGGTCCTCGCCGCCGCCGGCACCGAGCCCGAGGTGGCCACCGGCGGGGCGGCGCTGCGCCGCGCCCACCGCGAGGCCGCGCTGGTGCTGCTCGGCGCCGACGTCCTCGACAGCCCGGCGGTGCGCGCCCTGCCCCGCCGCCCGGGCGTGGTCGTCGTCGCGCCCGACGCCCTGCCGGCGCCGGCGTGGGCGGCCGCGGTGGAGCGCGGCGCCGAGCGCGTCGCCGTGCTGCCCGACGACGAGGCCTGGCTCGCCGCCCGGGCGGGGGAGGCGGGGCGGTCGCCGGTGGCGCGCGGCTGGCTGACCGTCGTCGGTGGCAGCTGCGGAGGGGCGGGCGGCAGCACGCTGGCCACCGCGCTCGCCGTGGCCGCCGCCGGCCGGGGCGAGGGCGTCCTGCTGGTCGACGCCGACCCGTGGGGCGGCGGGCTGGACCTGCTGCTCGGTGCTGAGAACGCCGAGGGGCTGCGCTGGCCGGAGCTGACCGGGGTGCGCGGCCGGGTGGCCGGGGACGCCCTCCTCGCCGCGCTGCCCGTCGCCGCGGGGGTGCACGTCCTCGCCGCGGCACGCGACGACCCGGCGCCGGTGCCGGCCGAGGCGCTCACCGCCGTCGTCGACGCCGCCCGGGACCACGGCCTGCCGGTGGTGGTGGACCTGCCGCGCGCGGCGGCGCCCGACCCCGCGGCGGAGGCGGTGCTGGCCGAGGCCGACCTGGCGCTGCTGGTCGTGCCCGCGCGGCTGCGCGCCGCCTCGGCCGCCCGGGCACTGGTGGCCGGGGCGCCCTGGTCGGCGGCCCGGCTGGTGGTGCGCACCGTCCCGGGCGGCCTGTCCGCCGCCGAGGTGGCCGCCGTGGCCGGGCGGCCGGTGCTCGCCGAGCTGGGGCACGACCGCGGCGCACTGCCCCGGGGCGAGCGCGGCGAGCCGCCGTCGGTGGTCCCGCGCAGCCCGCTGGGCGCGCTCGTCCGCCGGCTGCTCGGGGAGCTGTCCCGGCCGGAGCGGGCGGCGTGAGCGGCCTGCCACTGGTCGAGCGGGTGCGCGCTCGGCTGGCGCTCGAGCCGGGCCCGCCGAGCCGGGCCGCAGTGGCGGCGCTCGTGCGGGAGGAGGCCGGTCTGCTCGGCGAGACCGACGTCCTCGCCGCGGTGCGCGACGCGGTCGCCGAGCTGGCCGGCGCCGGGCCGCTGGAGCCGCTGCTGCGGGCGCCCGGCGTCACCGACGTGCTGGTCAACGGCCCCGCCGAGGTGTGGGTCGACCGGGGGAGCGGCCTGGAACCCGCGGACGTGCGGTTCCCCGACGAGGACGCCGTCCGCCGGCTCGCGGTCCGGCTGGCCGCCAGCGCCGGGCGCCGCCTCGACGACGCCGCGCCGTGGGTCGACGCGGGCCTGCCCGACGGCACCCGGATGCACGCGGTGCTGCCGCCGGTCTCGGCCGCGGGCACCTGCCTGTCGCTGCGGGTGCTGCGGCGCTGCTCCCTCGGCCTCGCCGACCTCGCCGTGCGCGGGACGCTGCCCGGGCGGTCGGAGGCGCTGCTGCGGGCGGTGGTCCGGCGGCGGCTGGCCTTCCTCGTCACCGGCGGCACTGGGTCGGGCAAGACCACCCTGCTCTCGGCGCTGCTCGGCGAGGTGCCGCCGGACGAGCGCGTGGTCCTCTGCGAGGACGCCCCCGAGCTCACCCCGGCGCACCCGCACGTCGTCCGGCTGCTCACCCGCCCGCCGAACGTGGAGGGTGCCGGGCAAGTGACCCTGCGCGACCTCGTGCGCCAGGCGCTGCGCATGCGACCCGACCGGCTGGTGGTCGGCGAGGTCCGCGGCGCGGAGGTCACCGACCTGCTCGCCGCGCTCAACACCGGGCACGACGGCGGCTGCGGCACCCTGCACGCCAACCGGCCGGGGGAGGTGCCCGCCCGGCTCGAGGCGCTGGGCGTGGCGGCCGGCCTGGACCGGCGGGCGGTGCACAGCCAGGCCGCGGCCGCGCTCGCGGTGGTGGTGCACCTGCGGCGCACCCCCGCGGGCCGCCGGGTGGCCGAGGTCGGGGTGGTCCGCCGCGACGGCGACCTGGTGGCCGTCGACGCCGGCTGGCGGGCCGACGGCGGCCCGTGCCCGGGCGCGGACCGGCTGGCCGCCCTCCTCGACGGCGGGACGGCATGACCGCGGCGCTGGCCGCGGGCGCCCTGGCGCTGCTGCTGTGGCCGGGCGGGGCGGCCCGACGGCGGGCGCGGCTGCGCCGGCTCACCGGGGCGGGCCGCCCGGCGCGGGGACCGCTGGTCACGGCGCCGCGGTCCTGGCCGGTCCTCGCCGCGGCCGCGGGCGCCACCGCCGGGGCGCTGGCCGGCCCGCCGCTGCTGGCCGTCCTGACCGGTGCGGCCGCCGCCGGCGCCGCCCGGGCGGCAGTCCGGCAGCGCGCGCGGCAACGGGACGAGCGGGACCTCGACGTCCTCGCCGACGCCCTGGCCGCCCTGGCCGCGGAGCTGCGCGGCGGCCGGCCGCTCGACGCGGCGACCGCGGCGGCGGTGGCGGTGGTCCCCGACGCGGACGGCGCCCGTGCGCTCGCCCGCGCCCTCCGCGCGCCGGGAACGGTGCCGGCGGAGGCGGCGTCGGAGCTCGGCTCGGCGCACGGGCGGCTCGCGGCGGCGGTCGAGCTCAGCGCCCGGACGGGGTGCTCGCTGGCCGCGGTCGCCGGGGCGGTCGAGGACGACCTGCGGGCCCGCCGGCGCCGGCGGGAGGAGCTGCGCTCGGTGACCGCCGGGCCGCGGGCCAGCGCCGCGCTGCTGGCCGGGCTGCCGCTGCTGGCGCTCGCCATGGGCAGCGGCATCGGCGCGGACCCGTGGGCGGTGCTCACCACGACGGTGCCCGGCCAGGCGCTGCTCGTCGCGGGGGTGGCGCTGGAGGCGGCAGGGCTGGCCTGGTCGGCGCGGCTGGTCCGGCGGGCGCTGCGGTGAGCGCCGCGGGCGCCCACACGCTGGCGCTGCTGGCCGTCGCCGGCGCGGTGGCCGCGTGGCCGACGCCGGCGGCGCGCCGCACTGCCCGGCTGCGTGCCCTCGGCGCGCCCGCCACTCCGGAGCGGCCGCCGGAGACGTCTCCCGGTCCGCTCCGGCGGCTGGTGCTCCCCCTCCTGGCCGGTGCCGCCACGGCGCTGCTCGTCGGTGGTGGGGCCGGGGTGGCGCTGGGAGCGGTCGGGGCGGTCCTCGCCGACCGGTGGCTGCGGCGGGCGCCCGGCAGGGGCCCGGCGCCCGCACTGGTGACCGCCGACCTGCCGGTGGCCTGCGACCTGCTGGGGGTCTGCCTGGGCGCCGGGCTGCCGGTCGGCGCCGCGCTCGGCGCGGTCGCGGCCGCGGTGCCGGGGCCGCTGGGTCCCGCGCTGGCCGACGTCGCCGGCCGGCTGCGCCTCGGGGCCGCGCCCCGCACGGCGTGGCACGACGCGCCACCGGAGCTGGCCGGGCTGGGCCGGGTCCTGGTCCGCGCGGGGGAGTCGGGCGCGGCGGCGGTGCCGGCTCTGCGCGTGCTGGCGGCGGAGGCGCGGACGGTGGAGCGCAGCCGAGCGGAGGCGGGCGTGCGCCGGGCCGGGGTGTGGGTGCTCGCGCCGCTCGGGCTGTGCTTCCTGCCGGCGTTCGTGTGCCTGGGCATCGCGCCGATGGCCATCGGCATCGCGGGCCAGGTGTTCGGGTGAGCCCCCCGGGGGTCGTCAGCGGCGGCCGGCGGCCATCGCGGAGGTGTGGGGCACCAGCGCCCAGGCCGCGGGGACCGCCGCGGGGACCGCCGGCGCGACCGGGGCGAGGTCGAGCACCATCCGCGTGGGCTGGAAGGCCTCGGCGTAGCCGATGCGGGCCTGCGCGCCCCAGTGGCGGGCGGAGGCCACGACGGCGTCCGGCTCGACCATCGCCGAGCGCTCCACCTGGGAGGCGTGCGCGGCGAGGGCGTCGAGCTTGCCGGCGAGGTGCGCGGTGACGTCGACGTACACGCTCGGCGCGAAGGCCAGCGTCGACGGGCTCTGGTAGTGCAGGATCCGCGGCAGGCGCCGGGCGGCACCCAGGGTGGCGGCGGCGATGGCGCGGTGGTCCTGGTGGCTGTCGTCGGGGGCGTGCACGTAGACGAGGTCGGCGGCGGTCTCCTGCAGCACCTGCTCGATGCGGCGGATCGTGTCCGAGTCGGCCACGACCTCGCAGTCGCGCAGCCCGCCCCAGGCCAGCCGCGCGCCGATCAGCTCGGCCGCGCGCTGCTGCTCGGCACGCCGGCCGGCGATCTGGCCGTCGTCGCCGGGGCCGTTCTCACCGCCGGTCATCACGAGCATGGTCACCGTGTCCCCGGCCGCCACGTGCGCCATCAGCGCGCCGCCGCAGCCGAGCTCGATGTCGTCGGGGTGGGCGCCGATCGCCAGGACACTGCGTCCCGGGCCCCTCGTCGTCGTGCCGTCCACGACAGCCGTCCTCTGCTCGCCAGGGGCGGCATCCCCGCCCGACACCTGTGCATCGGCGCCGCCGGCGGCGCCCTCCAGCGCGGCGACCGGACCTCCCCCCTCGGGGGGAGACCCGGTCGTGCGCAACCGGTCAGCCGGTGGTGGGCGCGGGCGTCCCGCGGTCGTCCCGCGGTCGTGGCGCCGCCGGGAGGGGCCCACCGAGGTGCCGCCCACCGCGCCGGTGGCCGCGAGGGTGACGACGGTGCGCATGCCGTTGCCGTCGGCCGGCAGCTCCGTCGAGGGCGGGCAGCGGGGCCCGAGGTCCCGCCAGGCGACGTGGTAAGAGCCGTGGACCTGCCAGGAGACGGCGGGGACCGCGCGCCGCCGTGTCCTGCCTGCCGTGGGGCTCCTCCCGGACCGGCGCGCCCCCGGCCCCGCCGGAGGTCCGAAGAACGGCCCGGGCGCCGCGTGCAGGCGGCCGCGGGTCCGGTCCCCCCGAGGAGGGACCGGCCGTGCTCAGACCGCGACGGCCCGGGCGACCACCGCCAGGGCGAGCTCCGCGGCCTCGGGGAACGTGCCGGTCCCCGCCCACGGGGCGGGGACGTCCGGCGCCGCCGCGTACTCGCCCTGCCGGACGCGGATCGCCCGCGCGCCCACGGCCGCGGCGACGGCGACGTCCTTGCCGGGGCGGTCGCCGATCACCAGCACCCGGTCGGCGGGGACACCCAGGCGCGCGGCGAGCGCGAGCAGCCCCTGCGGGGCGGGCTTCCGCGCGGCCCGGCCGCCGAGGGTGTCGGTGACCAGCACCTCGGTCAGCAGCGGGCCGAGCCCGGTCGCGGCGAGCTTGGCCGCCTGGATGACCGGGTTGCCGTCGGTCAGGCAGCCGACGGGCACGGCCCGGGCCAGCGCCGCGAGGGCCTCCGGGGCGCCGGGGTAGGGGTCCAGCGACGCCGGCGTGCAGGCGGTGAACGCGGCGACCAGCGGCGGTAGGTGCCGGGGCAGGTCGCCGGCGGGCACCCCGGCGGCGAGCAGCGCGCGGTCGATCGTCCCGCCGGCGTCGGACCCGGCGGCCAGCTCCGCGACGAGCGCGGCGTGCACCGCGTCGCCGTCCAGCCCGGCCGCGCCGGCGGCGGCCCCGACGTCCGCCGCGGCCGCCGCCAGGTAGGCGGCCTGCGGGTAGAGGGTGTCGTCGAGGTCGACGACGACGGCCAGCGGTGGCGGGCCGTCCCAGTCCGGCGCGGTGCTCACCACGGCAGCCGGCCGTCGGTGAAGTCGGGCTCGTCCAGCGCCAGCAGCGCGTCGGTGGCCTCGTCGGCGAGGACGGCGGCCACCTGCGGCCCGGTCGTGCCGTCGCCGTAGGGGCAAGGCAGGCCGGCCGCGCGGGCCTGCCCCGCGGGGCTGGTGTGCGCGGCGGCCGCGGCCAGGACGGCGTCGGCGGCGGAGTCGTCGGCCAGGCCGGCCAGCGTGGTGGTGCCGGCCTCGACGCCCTCCCACCGCGGCGTCGAGCCGCGCAGCACGACCACCGGGACGCCGAGGAAGGCGGCCTCCTCCTGGATGCCGCCGGAGTCGGTCACCGCCAGCCGGGCCGAGGCCAGCGCGGCCAGCAGGGTGTCGTAGTCGACCGGGCCGGTGCGGGTGATCGCCGGGTGGTCGAGCTCGGCGTCCAGGCCGGCGGCCGCCAGTCGGGCCGCGGTCCGCGGGTGCACCGGGAAGGTCACCGGCCCGACCTGGTCGGCCAGCGCGCGGACGACCCCCACCAGCCGCTTGAGCCGCACCGGGTCGTCGACGTTGGTGGGCCGGTGCGCGGTCACCAGCACGCCGGACCGCTGCGCCACCGGGACCGGGCGGACGCCGCGGGCCACGAGCGTGTCCACGACCGGGTTGCCGACCACGAACACCCGCTCCGCGGGCACGCCCTCGGCGGCGAGGAACGCGGCGGCCCGCCGGGTCGGGGCCAGGTGCAGGGCGGCCACCGCCGCGGCCACCCGCCGGTTGACCTCCTCGACGCTGCGCGGGTTCAGGCTGCGCAGCCCGGCCTCCAGGTGCGCGAACGGCACGCCGGCGCCGCGGGCGGCCAGCGCGTAGGCCGGCACGGTGTTCGTGTCGCCCAGCGCCAGGACGACGTCGGGCCGGAACCGGGCCACCGCGCGGGCGGCGTCGGCGTGCAGCGCGCCGTACCGGGCCGCGGGGTCGTCGGTGGGCAGCGCGAACCGGCAGGTCGGCGCGAGGCCGAGGGTCTCCTGCAGCCGGGTGGAGAGCGCCGGGTCGGTGTGCTGGCCGGTGTCGACGACGTCGACCCGGTGCCCCGCGGCGGTCAGGGCCGCCACCACCGGGGCGAGCTTGACCACCTCGGGGCGGGTCCCGAAGGGCACGAGCACGTGCCGCCGGCGGCTCACGCGGACACCGCCTGCGCGGCGCACGGGTCGGTCACCGGGGTGCCGTCCTCGGCGGTGTAGGTCTCGGCGAAGTAGCGGCTCATCCGCACGCCCGGGGTGAACCACAGGTGCGGCAGCCGGGCCTGCGGGTCGCGGATGCCGGTGAGGTGGGCGCTGACGACGTCGGCCCCGGCGGCCAGCGTGAGCGGCAGCCCGCCCGAGAACCGCGGGTTGATCTCGACGACGGTGGCGCGGCCGTCGTCGGCGACGAAGCCCTGCACGTTCGCCGGGCCGGTCAGCCGCACCGCCTCCAGCGCGGCGGCGACCACGTCGGTCACGGCGGGGGAGTCGAAGGTGGTGCCCTTGACCGAGATGCCGGCCCGGGTGTCGTCGCGCCAGCGCGGCACCACCGTGAGCAGCCCGCCGTCGCGGCCGACGAGGGCGTCGGCGGTGAACTCGCACCCCTCGAGCCGGGTCTGCGCGATGAGCGAGGCGTCCTCGGACAGGGCCTCGGCGACCGCGGAGCGGGCGTCGAGCAGGCGCACCCCGCGGCTGCCGCGCCCGGCGCGCGGCTTGACCACCCACGGGCCCGGGACCCGCACCAGCCCGGCGGGAGTGCCGGTGGTGGCGGGGTGGGGGACCCCGGCGTCGCGCAGCGCGCGGGCGAACGCGGCCTTGTCGCAGCACAGCTCCACGCTGTCCGCCGACGGCAGCCAGGTGGCCACCCCGGCCGCGGCCAGCTGCTCCGCACCGGCGATGAGGGCGGGCAACTCCTCGGCGACCGTGCCGATCAGCGCATCCACGCCGTGCGTCGTCGCGAGGGACACGAGGGCGTCGACGAAGCGCACGTGGTCCGCGCGCGGGACGACCGCACCGACGGTGGCCAGCGCCGCGCCGGCGGCGGTCCCGTCGGCGTCCACGCCGACCACCCGGTGCCCGAGGGCGACCAGGCGGCGGACGACCGCGACGCCGGCCGGGCCGCCCGCCCCGGTGACGAGGACGGCGGGGCGCGCCGCGTCCGGGTCCGCGTGCCGACCGCGGGCCGGAGGCGTGGGCGCGGGGTGCAGGGTCGAGGTCACCGGGGCGTCTCCGAGTCGTTCGGGCGGGCGAAGCTGGCGGGGTGCGGGGCGGCGGGGCCGGGCGGCGGCAGGGCGGCGGGCGGCGGTGCGGCCGGGGACGCGGCGGGCGGCACCGCGATCCGCGCGACCGGGACCGTCGGCTGAGGCGCGTGGACCGGCCGGGCCGCCACCCCGTCGTCGACGGCCGGCCGGGCCAGCAGCCAGCCCCGCGCCCACAGCCGCAGCGAGGCCACCCGGCTGCCGGTGACCGGCTCCCACTGCCGCGCGGCGACGCACTCGGCCAGGCAGTCCAGGACGGCGAGGTCGGTCTCGTAGGTGGCCACGGCCACCAGCGAGGCGCTGTGCGCGCCCAGGCCGTCGGCGGCCAGCTCGCGGACGCGCTCGGCCCGGCGGTCCGGAGGGAGGTGGCCGAGCCGGTAGTCCACCCGCCCGGACTCCCGGCGGGCGGCCAGCCAGGCCGACAGCCGGCGCGGGTAGACGTGGCGGTGCAGCAGCCCGGTGACCGTGGTGCGCCGCTTCCGGGCGCGCCGCTCGTCACCACCCGGGTCGCGGTAGCCGAGGCCGGGACGCGCCCAGCTGTCGGGACGGCGGGCGGTGTGCCGGCCCGACACGTCCTGCTCGGCCCGCTCGAGGGTCGGCAGGGTGATCCACACCATGAGCAGGAAGCCGCCGAGGGTGGCCACGAGGTTCCACACCGTGCCGACCCAGTCGTGGAAGAGGACCAGCGCGCCCTCGCCCCACAGCAGGCCCGCCCCCGCCGACAGCAGCAGCCGGCCGTGGTTGAGCAGCAACAGCGCCGCGACGGCGACCAACAGCCCCCCGACGGCGTGCAGCCTGCGGCTGCGCAGCACGACGGCGGTCAGCGCGGTCAGCCCCAGCACCGACAGCACCGACGAGCACGACGCCGTCACGACCGCGTCGATGATCCCGCCGTCGCCGGGGAAGAGCAGCACGTGCTGCGGCAGCACCCCCGACACCTGCCCCGGCGCGATCCAGCCGAGCACCGTCGCCACCCCGGCCGCCTCGACCACCTGCAGCGGGCCGGACAGGTAGCGGAAGCCCAGCACGCAGATCGCGGCGGCGAGCGCGAGGTCGAACAGCACCGGCACCAGCCGGCGGTTCGTCCCGCGCCACGCCCTGCGGCGGACGGGCGGGACCGCGAGACCGGCGGCGCTCACCGCTCCTCCCAGGCAGTGACGGCGAACGACCGCGGCCGGCCGGCGGGCAAGGCGGCGCTCTCCTCCACGGCGGGCGCCGGGACGGCTGCCGGCAGCACGGTCGAGGTGGCGCCCGACCGGCTGGTCTTCACCCAGCTGTAGGGCCGCCCGAGCATCCCGTCGACGTAGGCGCGAGAGGTGATCCAGATCGACAGCGCGAACGCCGGGAGGAAGCCCAGCAGCCGCCAGGCCGACCGCCGCTCGACCCGGCCGACCAGCAGCCCGACGCACAGCTCGGCGAGCGGGCCGATGAACAGCAGCATCGACAGCGGCAGCAGCCCGACGACCGGCAGGTCACCGATCCCGAAGGCCCGCAGGGCGGTGAGCAGCAGGCCCAGGCCGGACAGCAGCGGCACGTGGTAGACGGCGAGGAACAGCGACGTCTCGACCTTCTCCAGCGGGGAGAGGTGCCGCGTGCGCATGAGCGGCCGCCAGTAGTCGCGCAGGCACTTCTGGTGGCCGCGGGCCCAGCGGTAGCGCTGCTTCCAGAACCGCTGGGCGCTGACCACCGCCTCCTCGAAGTCGATGGCCGAGACGTCGTAGCGGACCCGCTGTCCGGCCATGAGGATGCGCAGCGTCAGGTCGGTGTCCTCGGTGACGGTCTCCGGGTTCCAGCCGCCGAGCGCGCGCAGCGTGCTCATCCGCACCGCGCAGTTGGCGCCGCCGTAGGCGGGCAGCTCGAACAGCGCCTGGCGGCCGTACTCGTTGACCAGGTAGCCGGAGAGGTAGTCGACGAAGACGACGCCGGCCATGGACGAGTCCTTGCCGTTGCGGATCACGCAGCGGCCCATCACCGCGCCGACCACCGGGTCGCGGAAGTGCCGGACCAGCCGGCGCAGCGCCGTGGGCTCGGGCTCGTGGTCGGCGTCGAAGACCAGCACGACCTCGGCGTCGACGAGGTGCAGGGCCTCGTTGAGCGCGCCGGACTTGCCGCCGCCGGCGCCGGGCGGGCGGTGCAGCACGCGCAGCCGCGGCTCCCGCGCCGCCCAGGCGTCGAGCTTCGCGCCGGTCGCGTCGTCGGAGCCGTCGTCGACGACGACCAGGGTGAGCCGGTCGGCCGGGTAGTCCAGGGCGAGCAGCGCGGACACCATCCCGTCGACGACGAGCTCCTCGTTCTTGCAGCCCACGAGCACCGCGACCGGCGGGGTGTAGCTGTCCAGCCCGACGTCGGCGGCGAGCAGGTCGCGCTCGGCCCAGCGGGCGGCGGCGACGGCGAAGGAGAGGTGCCGGCAGAAGTAGACGCCGAACACCACGTTGAGCGCGCCGGCGACGACGCCGAGCGTCCGGTCCAGCCCGAACGCGGCGGCCGCGGCGGCGAGCGCCACGACGTAGCCGGCGAGCACGAGGGGGCGGCCCTCGGGGCGGTCGGTGCCGTGTGCCACGGGTCCTCCTCCCGGCCTGCGGTGACGCGTGCGCGCCACCTCCTCGCTGATTCGGCATCTGCGGGGACCACCTGAAGCGGAAGCACCGACACCCCGCCGTCCGCCGTCCACAGGCGGCCCGTCGTCCACAGCCTGCGGGCGGGCACCGGCGGAGGCGCCCGGCGCGGTGAGGGTCGGGACGCGCCCCGCGACCGGGGCCGCCCGACCCGAGGAGGAGCCGTGACCACCCACCACCCGCCCGCTGAGGACCCGGCCGGGCCGATCCCCGAGGAACCCGCTCGGCGCGGGCTCGCCGCCCGCTGGGCTCGGGTCCGCGCGACCGCCGAGGCGGGCATGAGCACCGCCGAGTACGCCGTCGGCACGGTCGCGGCCTGCGCCTTCGCCGCGGTCCTCTACCGCGTGGTGACCGGGGGATCGGTCGTCAGCGCGCTCGGCGACCTGGTCGAGTCCGCGCTCGGCGCCCTCTCCTGACCGTGCGCCGCCGCGCGGTGCCCCCGGGCCGGCGGGAGGCCGGGATGGTCACCGCCGAGACCGCCGTCGTGCTGCCCGTGCTGGTGCTGGTGCTCGCGGCCGTCGTCTCCGCCGTCGTGGTGGTCGGCGCGCACCTGCGCTGCGTGGACGCTGCGCGGGAGGGCGCCCGCGCCGCCGCCCGCGGGGAGGACGCGGCGCAGGTCCGTGCGCTGGCCGCCCGGGTGGCGCCGGACGGGGCGGTGACCGCGGTGGTCGTCGCGGGGGAGGAGGTCCGGGTCACCGTCGGCGCGTCGGTGGCGCCGCTGGGCGTCGGCCCGGCCGTCGGGGTCGGGGCGAGTGCGGTCGCCCGGCTGGAGCCCGGGGTGGCCGGCGGGTGAGCGAGCGGGAGCGGGGCTCGGCGACGGTGTGGACGGTGGCCCTGGCCGGCGTGCTCGCGCTGGTCGGGCTGGCCGCGGTCCTCGTCGGGGCGGCGGTGGTGGCCCGCCACCGCGCCGGGTCCGCGGCCGACCTCGCCGCGCTCGCCGCCACGGCGCGGGCGGTCACCGGGGACCCGGCCGCGTGCGCGGCCGCCGCCGAGGTGGCGCGGGCCAACGGCGCGGACCTGGCCGCCTGCACGGTCGGGGACGGCGCGGTCGTCGACGTCCGGGTCGCGGTCACCGTGCCGCTCGGGCCGCTGGGCGCCCGCCGCGCCGAGGCGGTCGCGCGCGCCGGGCCGGCGCCGCCCGCGGGCTCAGAAGACCAGGCCGTCCTCGACGTGGCCGGCGCCGGCGTCCGCGGCGGCTTCCGCGGGCCCCTCGGCGTCGGGCTCCTGCGCGGGCCCGGGCCGGGGAGCGGTCCGCCCGGTGCCCGGCCGCCGCAGCAGCCCCCGGACCGGCCCGGTCGGCATCACGTGGGCGGTGCCCTCGGCCTCGGACTCCTCGGCGTCGTCGGCGTCCGTGGTGTCCTCGGCCGCGGCCAGCTCGTCGAGCACGACGTCGAGCACGCGCACCGCGCCGGCCTTGTCCAGCGGGTCGTTGCCGTTGCCGCACTTGGGCGACTGCACGCAGGAGGGGCAGCCGCTCTCGCACTCGCAGCTGGCGACGGTGGCCCGGGTGGCCCGCAGCCAGCGCCGCAGCGCCGCGAAACCGCGCTCGGCGAAGCCGGCGCCGCCGGGGTGCCCGTCGTAGACGAACACCGTCGCGGTCCCCGTGTCCGGGTGCAGCGCGGTGGACAGCCCGCCCAGGTCCCAGCGGTCGCAGGTGGCCAGCAGCGGCAGGATGCCGATCGCCGCGTGCTCGGCCGCGTGCAGCGACCCGGGCAGCGCCAGGTCGTCGACCTCGGCGCGGGCCACCGCGTCGGCGTCGAGGGTCAGCCACACCGCGCGGGTGCGCAGCTGGCGCGGCGGCAGGTCCAGCGGGAACTCGGCGAGCACCTCGCCGGTGCCGGCCCGCCGGCGCTGGTAGGCCACGACCTGGTTGGTCACGTCGACGACGCCGGTGTGCGCGGTGACCGTGCCCAGCCGGCGGGTGCGCTCGACGTCCACGACGGAGAGGTCGGTGACGTCGCGGGCCACGGTGGTCCACTCCGGGCTCTCGGCGTGCACGACGGCGCAGGCGTCCTCGGGGTCGAACTCGTCGACGACGAAGGTCTCGCCGCGGTGCACGTACAGCGCGCCGGTGTGCACCGTGGAGTGTGCCGCCCCGCCGTCCACGGTGCCCAGCAGCCGGCCGGTGTCGCCCTCGATGATCGCCACCGGCTCGCCGCCGCTGCCCCGGATGTCGACCTCGGGGCGCCCACGCCCGGCCCAGTACCAGCCGGCCGGGCGCCGCCGCAGGTCCCCGGCGGCGACGAGCTCCGCCAGCCGCGCCTCGGCCACGGGGCCGCCGAAGTCGGGCAGGTCCTCGGGGGTCAGCGGCAGCTCGGCCGCCGCGGAGCACAGCTGCGGCCCCAGCACGTAGGGGTTGGCGGGGTCGGTGACGGTGGCCTCGACCGGCCGGCCGAAGACCGCGCGGGGGTGGTGGGCCAGGTAGTGGTCCAGCGGGTCGTCGCGGGCGACGAACACGACCAGCGACTCCCGCTGCGCCCGCCCGGCGCGGCCGGCCTGTTGCCAGAGGGAGGCCAGCGTGCCGGGGTAGCCGGCGAGCACCACGGCGTCGAGGCCGGCGATGTCGATGCCGAGCTCGAGGGCGTTGGTGGTGGCCACGCCCAGCAGCTCGCCCGCGGACAGCGCCCGCTCCAGCTCGCGCCGCTCCTCGGGCAGGTAGCCGCCGCGGTAGGAGTCCACCCGCCGCACCAGGTCGCCGCGGCCCCGGTCGGCCAGCAGCCGGCGGGCCTGCTCGGCCACCGACTCGGCGCTGCGCCGGGACCGGACGAACGCCAGCGTCCGCGCGCCGCGGTCGACCAGGTCGGCCAGCAGCCCGGCGGTGTCCGCGGCGGCCGACCGGCGCAGCGGCGCCCCGTGCTCGCCGGTCTGCTCGGTGAGCGGGGGCTCCCACAGCGCGAAGGTCGCGCCCGGGCGCGGGGAACCGTCGTCGGTCACGGCCACGACCGGCGCCCCGACCAGCCGGCTGGCCGCCGCGGCCGGCTCGGCCACGGTCGCCGAGGCCAGCACGAACACCGGGTCGGCGCCGTAGCGGCGGCAGATGCGGCGCAGCCGGCGCAGCACGTGCCCGACGTGCGAGCCGAACACCCCGCGGTAGGCGTGGCACTCGTCGATGACGACGTAGGCCAGCCGGCGCAGCGTCGAGGACCAGCGCTGGTGGGCCGGCAGCACGCCGCGGTGCAGCATGTCCGGGTTGGTGACGATCCACCGCGAGTGCCGGCGCACCCAGTCGCGCTCCTCGGCGGGGGTGTCGCCGTCGTAGGCGGCCGGCCGCACCGACGGGTCGGCCAGCGCGGCGACCGAGGCCAGCTGGTCGCGGGCCAGCGCCTTGGTCGGCGCGAGGTAGAGGACGCAGGCGCGCGGGTCCTCGGCCAGGCGGGTCAGCGCGGGCAGCTGGTAGGCCAGCGACTTGCCCGACGCGGTGCCGGTGGCCACGACCACCGAGGTGCCGTCGTGGGCGAGCTGGGCGGCCTCCACCTGGTGCCGCCACGGCTCGCGGACGCCCTGCTGCTCCAGCCGCTCCCGCAGGCCCGGCTCGACCCACTCCGGCCAGGGCAGCGTCCGGCTCTCCCGCACCGCCAGCCGGTGCACGTGGGTGACCGGGGACTCCTCCTCCGGGGTGCCGGCCAGCAGGTCCCCGAGCAGCTCGGCGCCCGGCGGCACGGCGTCCGGGGACCCGGCGCTCTCGGGGGCCGCGGACCCGTGCGCGGCGGCCGCACCGTGGACCGGCGTGCCGTCCACGGCAGTGCCCTCCACGGTGGGCTCCTCCACCGCGGTGCCCGGCGCCTCGCCCCCCGAGGACCCTCCGCGGCCGGGTGGGGGAGCAACCGACCGGACCGGGTGGAGCGTGGTCACCCCTCCACTGTCACACCCGGGGGCAAGCCGCCCCTCGTCCCGGGGAGGGGAGCGACCCTCCGCCCACCTGCGGTCACGCACTGCCCCCACAGCGGTTCCGGGGAGGGGGCAGACTGCGGAGTGTGATCTCGCTTACACTCGCGCCTCGTCTCCGGGCGGTCCCGCCCGCCGACGTGCTCTCCGCCGACCGGGGACGCGAGCCGCCCGTCGGCAGCCGACCGCTGGGAGGTACCGATGCCGGACAATGATCTCTCCGGCGGGGACGTCGTCCTCGTGACGGCAGCCCTCGTCGTCTCGCTGGCTGCACTGGTGTTCGCGTGGTCCCTCGTGCGCGCCGTCCTGGCCGCCGAGCAGGGCACCACCCGCATGCGGGACATCGCCCGGGCCGTGCAGGAGGGCGCCGGGGCCTACCTGCGGCGGCAGTTCCGCACGCTCGGCGTCTTCGCCGTGATCGTCTTCCTGCTCCTGCTCGTCCTGCCTGTCCACGACGGCGGCTGGGGCACCCGCATCGGCCGCGCGGTCTTCTTCCTCGTCGGCGCCCTGTTCTCCGCGACGGTCGGCTTCATCGGCATGACGCTGGCCACGCGCGGCAACGTCCGGGTCGCGGCCGCCGCCCGCGCCGGCGGCTACCGGCCGGCCTTCCGCATCGCGTACCGCACCGGCGGGGTCTGCGGGATGATCACCGTCGGCCTGGGCCTGTTCGGCGCCTCGCTGGCGCTGCTGCTGTTCGACGAGACCGCCCCCGTCGTGCTCGAGGGCTTCGGCTTCGGCGGCGCGCTGCTGGCGATGTTCATGCGCGTCGGCGGCGGCATCTTCACCAAGGCCGCCGACGTCGGCGCCGACCTCGTCGGCAAGGTCGAGGCCGGGATCCCCGAGGACGACCCGCGCAACGCCGCCACCATCGCCGACAACGTCGGCGACAACGTCGGCGACTGCGCCGGCATGGCCGCCGACCTCTTCGAGTCCTACGCGGTGACCCTCGTGGCCGCGCTGATCCTCGGGCAGGTCTTCTTCGGCGCGGTCGGCATGGTCTTCCCGCTCGTCGTCGCCGCGATCGGCGTGCTCGCCTCCGTCGTCGGCATCCTCGCCAGCAACCCGGGCAAGGGCGACGCCAGCGGCCTGGCCCCCATCAACCGCGGCTTCTTCACCTCCGCGGTCGTCTCCCTCGTCCTCGTCGCCGCCGCGGCCTTCACCGTGCTGCCGAGCGTCGCCGACGTCCCCGACTCGGTGGTCAACCCCCAGGTGCTCGGCTTCGTGTCCGTCCTGATCGGCATCGTGCTCGCCGCCGCCATCCAGCAGCTCACCGGTTACTTCACCGAGACCAGCCGCAAGCCCGTGCGCGACGTCGGCCGCAGCTCGCTCACCGGCCCCGCGACCGTGGTGCTCTCCGGCATCTCGCTGGGCCTGGAGTCGGCCGTCTACGCCGCCCTGCTCATCGGCGCCGCCGTCTACGGAGCCTTCCTCATCGGCGGTGGCGCGGCGCTGTACGCCGTCGCCCTGGCCGGGTGCGGGCTGCTCACCACCGCCGGCGTGATCGTCTCGATGGACACCTTCGGCCCGGTCAGCGACAACGCGCAGGGCATCGCCGAGATGTCCGGCGACATCGACGAGGACGGCGCCCGCGTGCTCACCGACCTCGACGCCGTCGGCAACACCACCAAGGCCATCACCAAGGGCATCGCGATCGCGACCGCCGTGCTGGCCGCCACCGCGCTGTTCGGCTCCTACAACGAGCAGGTCCGCGCCGCGCTCGACGGCGCCGACCTGGGGCAGGCGTTCAGCCTCGTCGAGCCGGACAACGTCGTCGGCGCGGTCATCGGCGCGGCGGTGGTGTTCCTCTTCTCCGGGCTGGCGATCAACGCGGTGTCCCGGGCCGCCGGGCGGGTGGTGTTCGAGGTCCGCGAGCAGTTCCGCACCCGCCCCGGGATCATGGACTTCTCCGAGCGGCCGGACTACTCCGCCGTCGTCGACATCTGCACCAAGGACTCGCTGCGCGAGCTGGCCACCCCCGGGCTGCTGGCCGTGCTGGCGCCGGTGGCGGTCGGGTTCGGCCTCGGCTTCGGCCCGCTGGCCGCCTACCTGGTCGGCGCGATCGCCGCGGGCACCCTCATGGCGGTCTTCCTCGCCAACTCCGGCGGGGCCTGGGACAACGCCAAGAAGATGGTCGAGGACGGCGCGTACGGCGGGAAGGGCAGCGAGGCGCACGCGGCCACCGTCATCGGCGACACCGTGGGCGATCCGTTCAAGGACACCGCGGGCCCGGCGATCAACCCGCTGATCAAGGTGATGAACCTGGTGGCGCTGCTCATCGCGCCGGCGGTCGTCAGCCTGCACGTGGGGGAGGGCGCCAACACCACGGTGCGGCTGCTCATCGCCGGCGCCGCGGCGCTGGTGGTCATCGGCGCCGTCGTGGTCTCCAAGCGCCGCTCGGTCGTCGTCGGCGGCACCGCCGGGGAGCCGGCCGGCACGCTGACCACGTCCGCTTCCTGAGACCACCCCGCGAGCCTCCGCCCGGCCCGGCCGGGCGGAGGCCCGCGGCGGCGGTCTGTGGACGGGCAGCCGGCTGTGGACGACGCGGCCGGTCCCGCCGCAGGGCCGTCCTAGCGTCCGCGGGGGGGGGGGCCCCCCCCGCCCCCCCCCCCCCCCCCCCCCCCCCCCGGCCCCCCCCACAACCAAAAAAAACAACACCCCC
>NZ_JBJGZF010000019.1:0-84431 GCF_054050375.1 Geodermatophilus sp. SYSU D00879 | reverse complement strand
AAAAAAGACCGACAGCCCGCCGAACCCCACCGGCCACACCACCCCCCCCCCCCCCCCCCCCCCCCCCCCCCCCCCCCCCCCCCCCCCCCCCCCCCCCCCCCCCCCCCCCCCCCCCCCCCCCCCCCCGGTGCCGGGTGTGTGTGGATCAGCCCTGCGCGTTGGCGTCCTGGAGGCCGCCCAGCACCGTGGTGAAGAGCTGGTCCAGCTGCGGGCCGAGCAGGAGCAGGGTGGCGATGATCGCGACGGCGATCAGGCCGACGAGCAGGCCGTACTCGACGGCGGTGGCCCCCTTCTCCTCCCGCTCGACGCGGTCCTTGGCGAGGGAGACGAGGGTGACGAGGGTGGCGAGCGGGTTCAGCACGGTTCTCTCCTGTGGGGGTGGGCCGCCGGTCCGGATCGGTCGACCCGGCCATCCACGGCGCTGCGGACACCGTCGGGCAGGAGATGCGCGGACTTGAGGGTCCTTCACCCCGTCTGGGGAGGCGGTTCATCCTCCCGGTGCGCTGAGCAACCGGGCAGTCACCGTGCGTGTTCGGGCTTCGTCAGGTGACGAGGGGGGCCAGGACCACCAGTCCGGTGCCCAGCAGCAGCGCCGGGCCGAACGGCAGCTCCGTGCGGAGTCCCACGCGGCGGACCGTCATCAGTCCCAGAGCCAGCACCGCCTGGACGGCGAAGCCGGCGAACAGGCCGAGCACGACGTGCGGCCAGCCCAGCCACCCCAGGTACAGGCCCAGGACGGCGCCCAGCTTGACGTCGCCCATCCCCATGCCGGCCGGCGAGACCAGCGCCATGACGAGCAGGACACCGAACACGGCCGCGGCCGCGAGCACCGCGCGCAGCAGCGCCGGCCACTCCCCCGTGACCGCCGCCGCCCCGGCGAGCAGGACGGCGCCCGCGACGAGGGTGGGCAGCACGACCCGGTTGGGCAGCAGCGAGTGCCGCCGGTCGATCGCGGCCAGCAGCACCCCGGCGACGGCCAGCAGGAGGTAGGCGGGCAGCGCGGCGGAGACGCCGAAGCGCCACGCGGTCAGCGCGCAGAGCGCGGCGGTCAGGAGGACCAGGACCGGCCGTGTCGCGGGCCGCTCCCCCGCTCGCTCGTCCTGCGGCGGGAGCGGCGCCACGCCGGCGGGCACCCGGGCGTCCCGACGCCGCGCCCCCGGTCGCCGTGCGGGCCAGGGGAAGGTCGCGGAAGCGCGGTCGACCGCCACGCCCGCGGCCAGACCGAGGAGCGCGACGACCCCGGTGGCGACGGCGGTGGCGGACACGGCGGTCACGATGACACGGCGCGACTCGCGGGCCCGTGAGCGAAATGCGCCCCCTTCGGGGGAGAACCCCGGCCGCGACGCGGTGGCAGGATCTGGGGTGGCGGTGGCGGACGGCGGCTTCCGGTCGCGGCTCGGTGTCGCGCTGCTCGTCGTCGCCGGGCTCGTCGCACTCGCCGGCGGGTCGCTGCTCCCCCGCGCCGGGACGTCGGACGTCCGGGCGCGTTCCTGGGCATGGCGCCCGAGACGGACCAGGTCCCGGCCGGCGGTTCGCTCCGGCCGGTGGGCGTGTTCCTGTTCGTCTGCGTGCCGCTCGCCGTGATCGGGCTGTTCCTCGTCGGCTGAGCCTGCCGGACCGTCGTCCCCGTCCGGCAGGCTGCGCGCGTGCCCTTCGACGTGACGCTCGTGCGGTGGCCCGGTGCCGGCGGCTGGGTCTTCGCGCCCGTGCCGGAGGAGCACGCGCCGGAGACCGCCGGTCCCTTCGGCCGGGTGCCCGTGACGGCGACCGTCGACGGGCGCACGTGGTCGACCAGCGTCTGGCGTGACCGCGCGGCAGGCTGGCTGCTCCCCGTACCCGCGCGGATCCGGCGGGGCAAGGACGACGGCGACGTCGTCACCGTCGACGTCGAGGTGGACCCCGTCCGCCTGTGAGAACCCGCCACTGACCTGCGGGAACTGTCGTACCCCGGCCGTAGCGTGCGGGGTGTGGGAGAGGTCGCCGGCTACGTGTCACCGGTGGAGCGCGCGCTCGCCGGCTGGCTGGTCGAGCGGCCGGTGTCCATCCCCCGGCTGCCGGTGGCGCTGCTGTCGGAGGAGCAGGCCGCCGCCGAGCTGCAGCGGGTGCAGGCGCGCAAGGCGATGGAGGCCGCCTACGAGGCGGAGTTGGTGCTCCGGCTCGCCGAGGCCCGCCCGGCCGAGACCGACCCCGTCCCCGGCGCGCCCGGTGCGCGGGGTGGTTCATGGGCGCCGGATCCCGAGCTACCGGGTGTGTCGGAGTTCTTCACCGCCGAGCTGGCGCTGGTGCTGAACGTCGGCCGCGGCACCGCCTCGCACCTGGCGCACCGGGCCTGGACCTACCGCTCGCACCTGCCGGCGACGTGGGCGGCGCTGGCCGCCGGCACCATGGACGAGGCCCGCGCCAGGGCCCTGGTCGACGTGCTGGAACACACCACCGCGGCCACCGCCCGCCGGATCGAGGCCCGGCTGCTGCCCGAGGCCCCGAGCCTCACGGTCGGAAAGCTGAAGAAGGAGGCGCTGGAACTGCTGCAGGCCGCCGACGCCGACGCCATCGACCAGCGGCGGCGGACCGCGCAGCGGCACGCCGACGTGCGCCTGTACGACGGCCCGTTCGACGGGATGGCCACCCTCGCCGCCGACCTGCCCGCCGACGTCGCCGCCGCCTGCCACGCCTTCGTCGACACCCTCGCCCAGATGCTCAAGGCCGACGGCGACCCCCGCCCGATCGGGCAGCTGCGCACCCTGGTCTACGCCGACCTGCTGCAGCGGCCCTGGGAGACCGACCGGCCCTCGGTGACCGCGCACCTGCAGGTCATCGCCACCCTCAGCGCGCTGACCGGCCGCTCGCCGGAGGCCGGCCAGGTCAACGGGCTGCCGATCACCGCCGCCCACCTGCGCGAGCTGCTCACCCAACTCGACGCCCTGGGGCTGCGGGCGCCCGAGGGCGGGTCGGTGACCCTCGCGCTGGTCGACGACGACGGCACGCTGCGCGCCACCACCACGCTCGACCAGCTCCGCCGCCTTGCAGGACGCGGCTGCCCCGACCACCGCGACACCGACACCGACTGCGCGTGCGCGGTGCTCGACCGGCCGGACGCGACGGACGGCTACGCGCCCTCCGCGCCGCAGCAGCGGTTCGTGCACACCCGCGACCGGACCTGCCGCTTCCCCACCTGCGGCCAGCGGGTCGGCTGGGCGGACGCCGACCACGTCATCCCGCACGCCCACGGCGGGGCGACCGACTGCGCCAACCTCTGCTGCCTGTGCCGCAGCCACCACCGCCTGAAGACCCTCGCCCGAGGCTGGCGGTTCGACATGACCGCCCACGGGGTCCTGAGCGTCACCACCCCGTCGGGCATCACCCGGACGACCCGGCCACCGGGCATGCGACCACCACCGGACGAACCCGACCCACCGCCCGACGATCCCGGACCACCCCCACCGGCCGACCCGGACGAGCCTCCTCCGTTCTGACCGAGCCGGCGGGCGTCGGCTCGTGCACGTGCGCCGAGCCGACGCCCGTCCTCACCGCACCGCAGCGCCGCAGCCGCCGCCTCCCTGCCGGGGTGCCCGGCTGCCCCGCCGCGTGCCCCCGTCAGCGGCCGTACCGGACGTGCAGCAGGCCGTCGTCGGTCTCGGTCAGCCGCCCGCCCGCGGCGGCCATCGCCCCGGCCGCCCGTGCGAGCCGCTCGTAGGCGGCGGCCGCGTCGGGCAGCGTCGCCGCCCGGTCGGCCGCGTGCCGGAAGGTCAGGGACTCGACCGTCCGGACGAGGACGCCACCGACGACCGCGTGCACCCGCAGGGCGCTGCCCTCGGCGACCAGGTCGCGGCCGGGACCGACCCGCGCGGACACGACCGCCCACCGCCGGGAGCCGAGCTCCGCCGGCGGCACCTGGCGGGAGAGCTCCGCGAGCACCTCGGAGGGCAGGTCCGGCCCACCCACCTGCACCGCCCCTCCCCCGCTACGCGCCACGACCGGGCTGCCGGGGACGGCGCCGAGGGACAACACGTCGTCGCCAGGAACGGGCGGCTCGTCGACCACCCGGACCCGCCAGTGCAGGGCGGGGGCGACGCCGGGCGCCGGCAGCGGCACCGGGGCGGGGGACGCGTGGGCGCGCTGCCGCCGGGACGGCCGGGTCGCGAGCAGGTGCCCGTCGCGCATCGGCTGGGTCAGCGTCCAGCCGGCGGCGTGCGCGGCACGGAGCTCGGCGGCCAGTGCGCGGACCCGCGCGGCGGCGTCGGCCAGCGAGACGACGTCGTCGAGGTCCCAGCGGTGCTCGGTCTCGTGGCGGGAGCCCGGCCAGGGTGACGGCGGGCGGGAGAGCTGCGTGGTCATGTCGGTCCTCGCGCGGACGGGACGCCCCGCGGCGGGGAGCCGGCGGGGACCGCCGGGCCGGCGCCACGGGGACGGACCGTCTCGCGGGTCGGGGCCGGCGGGTGTCCCCGGGCGGGGTCCGGCGCCGACCGGCCGATCATGGCACGGCCCCGGTCACTCCCCCAGGGCGAAGCTCGCCTCGACGACGGCGCGGACGACGACGTCCTGCGGGTCGAGCTCCAGCGCGGGACCGCCGCCGCGGGCCATGACCGCCATCGTCTCGGGGGCGCCGGGCACCGCGGAGGACAGCCCCGGGTCGGCCAGCTCCAGCAGCGGCCCGAGCGGGCGGCCGACCGCGTCGGCGAGGTCGGTGGCGGCCTCGCGGGCGGCGGCGACGGCGGCCCGGCGGACGGCGCGGCGCGCGGCGGCCGGGTCGTCGAGGTCCCACGAGACGCCGCCGATCCCGGCACCCGCCGCGGCCACGACCTCGGCCAGCTCCGGGACGGCGCCCGCGTCGGCCTGCACGGTGCCGCTCACGGTCGCCTCCCACCCGGCCCGCTCGGCGGTGCCGGTGTCCCAGACGAACCGCTCGTGCACCGACACGCGCGACAGCACCACGGCCCGCACCCCGGCGGCCCCGGCGAGCGCCGCGCGCAGGCCGGCGGCGACCTCCGACGCCAGCGCCAGCGCCGCGGCCCGGCCGTCCGGGGAGACCTCGCGGACGTGCACCGCGACCGTCGCGCAGTCGGGCGCGTGGTCGGCGGAGGCCTCCCCGCGCACGCGGACGACGGCCGGCGGCAGCGTCACGCGGGCGTCAGCCGACCGCGGGCGCGGGCCGCGCGGTGAGCTCCGCGACCACCGACTCGTAGCAGCCGTGCAGCAGGTCCAGCCGCTCGACGAGCCGGTCGACCCACGCGGCGGACGTGCTCACCGGCACCGGCTCGAACATCAGCGACCAGAACAGCCGGTCCACGTGCGCGGTGCGCACGAACCGCCGCTCGTCCACCGACAGCGTCGACCCGACGGCCGCGGCGAACCGCCGCGCGGTCTCCCTCCGCAGCCGCCCCGGCGCCGCGGGGACGGCCAGGCCGATCGCCCGGCCCAGCAGCGGGACCAGGCGCGGCCGGTCGGCGTCGGAGAGCACGTCGTTGGCGTGCCGGAGGACTGCGGCCAGCTCCGCGTCGACGCACGCCGGGGCGTCGCTGAACGGCTCACCGGCCAGCAGGGCCGTGTACTCGAGGAAGCACGCCCCGCGCACGGGCGTGCGGTGCCGTCCCCGGCTCAGGACGGGCAGGAAGTCAGGGCTCCGGGTCATGGTCACCGCCCCCTCCGGGCCGCCTCCGGCCCTCGGCGCGACGAGCGTAGGTCGGCGGAGCCCCTCAGCGCAGTCCCGCGGCCACGGCGAGACCACGACGCAACCACCCGGCCAGGTCGGCGTCGGTCGCGTAGCCGGCGGGGTCGACGAGGACGAAGGCCTGGACCCGCCGCGAGCCCAGCAGCATCGGCCCGACGTGCGGCCGCGCCAGCAGCCCCGGGACGGCGGCCGCCCCGACCCGCACCGCCAGCGCGGTCGCCGTCACCCCGCAGACCATCCGGCCGCCCACGCTGAAGGACAGGCCGCCGCCCACCATCGGCTTCTCGACCGGCGCGTGCGGGGCGAGCAGCCGGCGCACCCGGTCGGCGGTCGCGGCGTCGTACGGCACGGCGCCGGACCCTAGCCGCGGCGGGAGCCCTCGACGGCGCCGCACGACGTCGGCCACGGTGGGCGGACGCCGACCCGAGGAGCCCCGTGCGATGACCCGGCTGTCCACCGCGATCGAGATCGACGCGCCGCCCGAGCGGGTGTGGGCCGTGCTCACGGACCTCAGCGCCTATCCCGCGTGGAACCCGTTCATCGTCCGCGCCGAGGGCGACGTCGCCCCCGGCGCCCGGCTGTCGCTGCGGATGCAGCCGGTGGGCGGGCGGCTGCTGACCATCCGCCCGCGCCTGCTCGAGGTCGCCCCGGCCCGCGAGCTGCGGTGGCTCGGCCGGCTCGGCGTCCCGGGCCTGTTCGACGGCGAGCACGCCTTCCGCCTCGAGCCCGCCGGGGCAGGCACCCGGCTGGTCCAGGAGGAGACCTTCCGCGGTGTGCTCGTCCCGCTGCTGGCGCGGTCGCTGCGGCGGAGCACGCTGCCCGCCTTCGAGGCCATGAACCGGGCGCTCAAGGAGCGCGCGGAGCGGACCTGAGGACGGTGGGTAGCGTCCGGCCGTGACCGTGCTGAGCAGGCTGGGCGCCCTGGCCGCGGACCTCGCGCTGGGGCTGCGCCCCACCGCCGGCACGTACACCGTCGAGCGAGACCTGGCCGTCCCCGTGCCGGACGGCGTCGCGCTGGTGGGTGACCTGTGGCGCCCCGCCGGCGCGCGCGGACCGCAGCCGGTCGTCCTCGTCCGCACGCCCTACGGCCGGGCCGGTGCGGGCGGGCAGCTGTTCGCCGCGCCCCTGGCCCGGCGCGGCCTGACCGTCTTCGTGCAGGCGACCCGCGGCACGTTCGGCTCGGGCGGGCACTTCCGTCCGTTCACCACCGAGCACGAGGACGGCCTGGCCACCGTCGCCTGGCTGCGCGCCCAGCCGTGGTGCGACGGCCGGGTGGCCACCACCGGCGGCAGCTACTTCGGCCACACGCAGTGGGCGGTCGCGCCCTACGCCGACCCGCCGCTCACCTCGGTGTCGCCGCACATCACCTCGGCCGACGTCAGCGGCACGATCTTCTTCCCGGGCGGCGCCCCCTCGGTGCACACGGCGCTCGCCTGGTCGGCGCAGATCGGCCGGCAGGAGCGCGGCGGGCTGCTCGGCGGCCTGCCCGACCCGCGGCTGCGCGAGCGCGTCCGCCGCGCGCTGGAGCGGCTGCCGCTGCAGGCCGCCGACGTCCCGGTGGCCGGCGCCCCGGTCCCCTTCTGGCGCGACTACGTGGCGCACTCGGAGCCCGGTGACCCGTTCTGGTCCGCCGCCGACCACGGCGGCGCCGACCTGACCCGCATGCCGCCGGTCAACATGGTCACCGGCTGGTGGGACCTGTTCGTCGCCGGGCAGATGGCCGACGTCACCGCCCTGCAGGCCGCCGGCGTCCCGGTGCGGATCACCGTCGGGCCCTGGCTGCACGGCGAGCTCGGCGAGCTGCGGGCGGTCCTGCGCAGCGACGTCGCCTGGCTCGACCACCACCTGCTCGGCGGGCCGGTGCCCAAGGGCGCCGCCGTCCGGGTGTTCCTGCAGCGGGCCGGCCGCTGGCTGGACCTCGACCAGTGGCCGCCGGCGCGGGCCCGCGACGAGGTCCTGCACCTGCGCGCCGGCGGCGGCCTCGGCGGCACCCCGGAGGACGGGGCGCCCAGCCGGTTCACCTACGACCCGGCCGACCCGACGCCGACCGTCGGCGGGCCGCTGCTGCAGCCGCCGGGCAAGCAGGCCGACAACCGGGACGTCGAGGCGCGCGACGACGTCCTGGTGTTCACCGGTCCCCCGCTGGCCGCCGACCTCGACGTCGTCGGGCCGGTGCGGGCGCGGGTGCACGTGCGCACCGAGCTGCCGCACGCCGACGTCTTCGTCCGCGTCTGCGATGTCGACCCCGCGGGCGTCTCGCGCAACGTCGTCGACGGGATCCGCCGGCTCGACCCGCGCACCGTCCCGGCCGACGACGTCGCGGTCGCGGGTGACGGCACGCTCGCCGTCGACGTCGCGCTGTTCCCCACCGCCTACCGGTTCCGCGCCGGCCACCGGGTGCGGGTGCAGGTCAGCGGCGGCGCGTTCCCGCGGTTCGCGCGCAACCCCGGCACCGGCGAGCCGCTGGGCACGGCGACGGAGCTGCGGGCCAACCGGTTCGAGGTGCGGCACGACGCCGCGCACCCCTCGTGCGTGGTGCTGCCGGTCCTCCCCTGAGCGTCAGGGGACGACGTCGGGCACGAACCGCTGGCTGTCCATCGGCGGGCGCTCGTAGTCCTCGTCGACCGGCGGCCGCGGCGGCAGCTCCGGCGGCTCGGGGGTGAGGTCCTCGTAGGGGACCTGGGCGAGCAGGTGCGAGATCACGTTGAGGCGGGCGCGCTTCTTGACGTCGGCCTCGACCACCCACCACGGCGCCTCGGGGATGTCGGTCGCTGCGAACATCGCGTCCTTGGCCTTGGAGAACTCGACCCAGCGGTTGCGCGCCTCGAGGTCCATCGGGCTGAGCTTCCAGCGCTTGGTCGGGTCGTGCAGCCGCGCCTGGAACCGCTTCTCCTGCTCGGTGTCGCTGACGGAGAACCAGTACTTGAGCACGGTGATCCCGCTGCGGACGAGCATCCGCTCGAACTCGGGGCAGGAGCGGAGGAACTCCTCGTACTCCTCGTCGGTGCAGAAGCCCATGACCCGCTCGACGCCGGCGCGGTTGTACCAGGACCGGTCGAACAGGACCATCTCGCCGCGGGTGGGCAGGTGCTCGACGTAGCGCTGGAAGTACCACTGCCCGCGCTCGCGCTCGGTCGGCGCCGGCAGCGCCACCACCCGGGTGGCCCGCGGGTTGACCGACTCGGTGATCCGCTGGATCGCGCCGCCCTTGCCGGCCGCGTCGCGGCCCTCGAAGAGGACGACCACGCGCAGCCCCCGCGCGCGGATGAACTCCTGCTGCTTGACCAGCTCCACCTGGAGGCGGGCCATCTCCTCCTCGTAGTACGCGGTGGGGACCTTGCCGGTGGACCTGGGTGCCTCCTCGACGGAGGGGCCGGACCGCTTCTTGGACGCCATGCCGCAGCATCGACCCGCCGGGCCCGGTGGGACAAGGGACGGGAGGATGCCGGGGTGTCCACGGCCGGGGACGGGGACGTCCGGATCCGCCCGGTCGCGGCCGGCGACGGCGGCCGGCGCCGGGGGCTCGACCTGCGCGGTCAGGTGCCGCAGAACGTGACGAACGGGCCCTCGGGGCCGGGCGCGGCGTAGCGCTCCAGCCCGGGCCGCTCGTCGAACGGGCGCCGGACCACCTCGACCAGCCGCTCCACCGGGCCGAGGTCACCGGCGGTGGCCGCGGCCAGCGCCTCCTCGACCAGGTGGTTGCGTGGCACGTACACGGGGTTGACCCGGTCCATGGCGTCCGCGTCCGGCGCCAGCGCCCGCCACCGCCCGAGCCAGGCGTCGATCCCGGCCAGGTCGAGGACCAGCTCGCGGACCGGCTCGGCGTCGCCGCGCGCGGCCGCCGACAGCGTCCGCACCGAGGAGGTCAGGTCGACCCGGTTGGCCTGCAGCAGCGCGAGCCAGTCGTCGACCAGGGACCGGGCGACCTCGTCGTCGAGCCCGGCGGGCAGGCCGAGCTTGGCCCGCCAGCCGGCCAGCAGCGCCGCCTCGTACCGCGGGCGGAAGCCGCCGAGCGCCTCGACGGCGAGCGCGACCGCCTGCTCCTGCTCGTCGGCGAACAGCGGCAGCAGCGCCTCGGCCAGCCGGGCGAGGTCCCACTCGGCGGCCAGGGGCTGGTTGCCGTACCGGTAGCGCCCGCCCTCGTCCACCGAGCTGAACCAGGTGTCGGGGTCGTAGGCCTCGAGGAACGCGCACGGCCCGTAGTCGATGGTCTCGCCGGACAGCGTCACGTTGTCGGTGTTCATCACGCCGTGCACGAAGCCGACGAGCATCCACCGCGCCACGAGGTCCGCCTGCGCGGCGACGACGGCCTCGTACAGCGCGAGGTACCGGTTGCCGGCGTCGGCGGCTGCCGGGTGGTGGCGGTCGATCGCCTCGTCGGCGAGCCGGCGCAGCAGGTCGTCGTCGCCGGTGGCGCGGGCGTACTGCGCGCTGCCCACCCGCAGGTGGCCGGCGGCCACCCGGGCGAGGACGGCGCCGGGCAGCAGGGTCTCCCGGCGCACCGGCCGCCCGGTGGCGACGACGGCGAGCGCGCGGGTGGTGGGGATGCCGAGGGCGTGCACCGCCTCGCTGACGACGTACTCGCGCAGCATCGGCCCGACGGCGGCCAGCCCGTCGCCGCCGCGGGAGAACGGCGTCGCGCCCGAGCCCTTGAGGTGCAGGTCGACCGGCCGGCCGTCGGCGCCGGGGAGCTCGCCGAGCAGCAGCGCCCGGCCGTCGCCCAGCCGCGGGTTGTAGTAGCCGAACTGGTGGCCGGCGTAGGCCTGCGCGACCGGCCGGGCGCCGTCGGGCACGACGGTGCCGGTGAGCAGCCCGACGCCCGCGGGACCGCGCAGCGCCTCGGGATCCAGGCCCAGCTCCGCGGCCAGCGGCTCGTTGAGCACCAGCAGCCGCGGGTCGGGCGTCTCCACGGCCTGCCACGGCACCGCCATCTCCGGCAGGGCGGTGGCGAAGCGGGTGCCGAGGGCGACGGAGACGCCGGGGGTGACGGTCACCCCCTCGAATGTACGGACGACGCCGCTCCGGGGCCGTCGTCTGCGACCCTGCCCGGGTGTCCGGGGAGGTCGAACTGAGCCTGCAGGACATCCGCGTGGTCGCCCGCTACGCGGCCGGGTGCGCCCGGGAGGTCCTGGCGCTGTTCGAGGCGGAGCGCCCCGGCGACGGGCGACCGCGGACGGCGGTCGAGGCGGCGGAGGCCTTCGCCGATGGGGCCGCCCGGACGGTGCTGCAGCGGACGACCGCCCTGGCGGCGCACCGGGCCGCGGCGGAGGCTCCGCCCGGGGCCGCGCGGGAGGCGGCGCGCGCGGCCGGTTCCGCAGCGGCCGCGGCCTACTTGCACCCCCTGGCGCGGGCGACGCAGGTGCGGCACGTCCTGGGAGCGGCGGCGTCCGCGGCACGGGCGGCGGAGCTGGCCGCCGGTGGCGACGAGGCGGTGGGCGCCGAGTGGATCGAGCGGGCGCGGCAGCGGGCGACGCCCGGCCTGGTCGCGGTGCTCCGGCGCTACCCGGCCGCTCCGTCGGGCGGGAACCGGACGAGCCGGCTCGTGGCCGCGCTGGACGCGGCGTTGCGGCGCTGACCCGGTCAGCGCAGCAGGCGGTCCTGCACGCGCCGCAGCACGGACTGCACCAGCCGGCCGGCGGTCGGACGCGGCGCCTCGAGCCGCGCCTCGACGGCGGCCAGCCGGGTCTCCAGCTCGGTGACCGGAGCCGGGACCGCCGGGGCGGGCGGCGGCGTCACCGCGAGCTCGGCCAGGCTCTCGGTCAGCCCGGACACCAGGCCGGCCACCTCGTCGGGCCGGAGCTTGACGGTGCCGACGCACGCGTCGCCGCGCCAGATGCTTAGGTTGACCAGGCCCTGCGCCGGGTGCGCGGAGACGCGGACCGCGCGGGTCCGGTCGCGTGCGTCCCACACCCAGCGGGCCCGTGCCGGCATCGCGGTGACCGTCATCACGCCATGATCGCCGCCGGAGCCGCCTCCGGCCAGCAGGAACGGGTCGGACGTCGGTGGGCACCCGGGCGCGCGTCACTGCGCGCCGGCGACCTGCGGACGCGGTCCCGTCGCGTGCGCGAGCGCCCAGTCGAGGGCCTCGTCGGCGATCGCCTCCCAGCCCGGCGAGGCGGGCAGCAGGTGGGGGTAGCCCGGGTACTCGCGCACCTCGGTCACCGTGTCGGCGCGGTAGTGCGCCGCGTTCGACCGCTGCACCGACGGCGGCATGAGGTGGTCCTCGCCGCCGGAGACGAACAGCAGCGGCGGCCGCGCCTCGTTGCCGTAGTCGACGTGCGCGTCCTGCGGCCCGGGCATGAGGTTGGCCAGCACGGAGTTCCACAGGATCCGCCCCGACGCCGGGATGTGGTACCGCCGGTAGAGGGCCCGCGACTCGTCCTCGGGGAACGTGTTCGCGAAGGCGTAGTGCCACTGCTCCTCGGTCAGCCCGACGGCGCGGTGCCGGTTGGCGGGGTTCCTGAGCACCGTCCAGGTGGAGCGCAGCTGCGACAGTGGCACCACCTTCACGCCCTCGGTCGGCGCGGAGTTGAACACCACGCCCACCGCGCCCAGGCCGCGGTCGAGCAGCAGCTGCGTGAACGTCCCGCCGGCGGAGTGGCCCATGAGCACCGGCGGGCGGTCCAGCCCGCGGACCAGCGCGGACAGGTGCTCGACGATGGCCGGCAGCGTGACCTCGGCGATCGGCGTCGGGTCGGCGGTGAGCGCCTCGACCTCGCCCTCGAAGCCGGGGTAGGTCGGGGTCAGCACGCGGAAGCCGCGCTGCTCGTAGTGCGTCTTCCAGTGCTCCCAGCTGCGCGGGGTCACCCAGAAGCCGTGGATCAGGACGATGGTGTCCGGTGCGGTGGTGCCGGGTGCGGTGCTGCTCGGTGCGGTGCGAGGTGCCGGTGGCGTGGTCACGGTCGCTCCCTCGGGGTGGTGGCCGGTCAGCGCGAGCCTGGCAGCGGACCCGGCCGGCGAACGGTCTCTGCGTGCACGGCTGCGGTCCCTGCCTGCATCCGTGCGGGTTCCGGGAGCGGCCCGGCTCTGCCAGGCTCGGCGTCCACGGGGGACGTCCGCTGCCGACGCCCAGGGACGGCGCGATGCTGCTCTTCGACACGACCCCGCTCCCCCGCGCCGACCGCGCCGAGGCCTTCCGCGTCGCGGTGCAGGAGGCGTCGGCGGCCTGCCGCGTCGAGCACCGCGAGGACCCCGCGGAGGTGCGGGCGCGCGTGCAGGCGTTCCCGTACGGGACGGCGGTGCTGCTGGCCACCGACGCGACCCGCTTCCGCATGGTCCGCACCCGCCGGCACGTCGCCCGCGACGACGCCCCGCTGGTGGCGCTGGCCTTCCAGCACCGCGGCCGCGGCGAGTTCGACCAGCTCGGCCACGAGCAGCACGTCGAGGGCGGGGACCTGATGCTGGTCGACATGACCGCGCCCTACGGGTTCGCCTGCGCGACCGGCGGCGGGTCCCGCGCCCTGTTGGTCCCCCTCGACCGGCTCGGCCTGCCGGTCGAGGTCGTCCGCCGGGCGGCGCCGCGGCTGCGGGCCAGCGCGCTGCACGGGCTGGTGCGCGCGCACCTGCAGCGGATCGCCGACGACGCCGCGGCGCTGTCGGCCGACCCGGGGGCCGCCGCGCTCGGGACGGCCACGGTCGAGCTGATCCGCGCGCTCGTGGTGTCCGCCGCCGGCGACGACCGGCACGGCCCGCCGGTGCGGGAGGACACGCTGGTGACCCGGGTGCGGGCGTACGTCGCCCGGCACCTCACCGACCCGGGCCTCACCCCGGCCGCCGTCGCCCGGGCGCACGGCGTCTCGGTCCGGCAGCTCTACAAGGCCTTCGCCGCGGCCGGCGCCAGCCTCGAGCAGGAGGTCATCGCCCGGCGGCTGGAGGCGGCGCGGGCCCGCCTGGCCTCACCCGCCGGGCGGCAGCGGTCCATCGCCGCGACCGCCCGCGCCTGCGGCTTCGCCGACCCCAGCCACTTCGCCCGCCGGTTCCGCGAGGCCTTCGGGATGAGTCCGCGGGAGTGGCAGCGGGCGTCCGCCGCCCGCTGACCGCCGGCCGGCGTCGACCTCGGTGCGCGGGCCGCCGCGGGCGAGGAACGCGGCGACGCCGGGCGGGCGGTAGCGCTCGTCCTGCAGGTACCGGCGGACGGCGGTCGAGGCCAGGCTCTCGGTGCGCGGGTGCCCCACGCCGATCGCCCGGTGGTACCGCGGCAACAGCCGGTAGAGGCCGGTGCGGGAGTCGCGCAGCTCGCCGAGCGGGTCGGGCGCCGGGCGCGGCCGGTTGTCGTCCGGGGCCCCGCCGGGCGGGGGCGGCGCGAAGGCGTCGCGGTGGAACGCCAGGCCGCACTCGCGGGCCCGGTCCACCATCCACAGCAGCGCGACGTCGGACAGCGAGGTGTCGCGGTAGCCGCCGCCGACGCCGCAGTGCACGCCGGAGAACCAGACCTGCTCCAGCCGCTGGCCCTCCGGGCGGGCGTCGCCCTCGCGCGGCTCCCACAGCGTGGGCCGGAAGGCGCGGCGGGTCTCGTCGACGGCCAGTGCCTGGAAGGCGTTGCGCACCTTCGAGCTCAGCGTCGTGTCGTGGAACGCCCACCGCCGGTTGACCAAACCGAGCCCGCGCACCGGCAGCCCGAGCGCACCCACGGTGTCCCAGACGCCGATGAAGTGGACGTCGGGCTCGTGGGAGTAGGAGCGCCGGAACAGCTCGGCCTCGGTGCCGCGGGGATGGGCCTCCCGGCACCGGTACAGCTCGTAGGCCTCGTCGAGCCGGCCGGCGTGGCGGCGCTCCAGCACCCCGGCGGTGCGGACGAAGCCGGCGGCGCTGCGGGCGGTGAACGCGCCGCGGCTGAACCCGAAGAACCACAGTTCGTCGCCGGGGTCGTAGTTGTCGACGATCGTCCGGTAGGCGTCCTTGACGGCGCGGGACAGCCCCACACCGAAGGCACCGCCGCGGTACCGCTCACCGCGGGCGGTGCCGACCCCGCGCAGGTAGTAGACGCACTGCCGCAGCCCGTCGTCGCCGGCCGGGGCGACCTCCAGGGCGAGCTTGGTGACGTTGGTCGGGCACGGCCGGCCCTCGGCCACCTGGTCCGGGGTGTTCCAGGTGCCGTCGCAGCACACGACCAGTCGCTTCGGCACGGCACCTCCCGCGGGGGCACGTCGGGTGCGTGCCACGGTGCTCCCCCGGCGCCCGGCCGACAAGGCCCCGCCCCGCCGACGCGCCGCTGTGCCGACCCGCCGCCGTGCCGGCGCCCCGCTTTGCCGACTCGCCGGGACGCGGGCACGCTCGCCGCACGGGGCCCGCGACGAGGGGACGCCCATGAGCACCGAGGACCAGCACTCCGTCTGGCGGCGCCTGCCGGTCGAGCAGATGGACGACGCCGAGGAACGGATCGCCGGTGGCGCGCTCGCCAAGAGCCTGGGGCTGTGGCAGCTGACCGCGATCGGGGTCGGCGGCATCATCGGCGTCGGGATCTTCTCCCTCGCGGGGCTCGTGGCCGCCGGCGACGCCGACAACGAGCCCGTCGGGCCGGCCGTGCTCGTCGCCTTCCTGATCGCAGGCCTGGCCTCCGCGGCAGCGGCGCTGTCCTACGCCGAGTTCGCCGGCATGATCCCGCGGGCCGGGTCCGCCTACACCTACGGCTACGTCGCCCTCGGCGAGGTCATCGCGTGGTTCATCGGTTGGGACCTGCTCCTGGAGTACATCGCCATCGTCGCCGTCGTGGCGATCGGCATCTCCGGCTACCTCGGGGAACTGCTCGACAACCTCGGGCTCACCCTGCCGACGTCGCTCACCGCCTCCGCCGAGGAGGGCGGCGTCGTCAACGTCCCCGCCGTCCTGATCTGCCTGCTGGTCACGTTCATCCTCAGCCGCGGCACGAGGACCTTCGGCCGGTTCGAGCTGGTGGCCGTGGGGATCAAGATCCTGCTGATCCTCGGCATCATCGGGCTGGGCGTCTTCTACGTCGAGGCGGGGAACTACGACCCCTTCCTGCCGTCCGGCTTCGGCCCGGTGCTCACCGGCGCGGCCACCGTCTTCTTCGCGGTCTTCGGCTACGACGCGATGAGCACCGCCGCCGAGGAGGCCGAGGACGGCAAGCGACACATGCCGAAGGCGATCATCCTGTCGCTGGTCATCGCGATGCTGCTCTACGTCGCCGCGACGCTGGTGCTCACCGGGATGCAGGACTACCGGGACATCGACCCGACCGCCGGCTTCGCCTCGGCCTTCGAGAGCGTGGGCCTGCCGGTGGTCGCCAGCCTCATCTCCGTCTTCGCCGTGCTGTCCATCCTGACCGTGATGCTGACCTTCCTGCTCGGCGTCACCCGCGTGTGGTTCTCGATGAGCCGGGACGGTCTGCTCCCGCCGTGGTTCGCGAAGGTCGACCGCACCGGTACGCCGCAACGGGTCACCTGGATCGCCGGCGCGGGGGCGGCCGTGCTTGCCGGCGTCTTCCCGATCCGCGCCGTCGCGGACCTGACGAACATCGGCATCCTGTCGGCGTTCATCGTGGTCTGCGTCGCCGTCATCCTGTTCCGCTACACCCGGCCGGACACGCCGCGGGCGTTCCGGTTGCCGCTCATGCCCGTCGTCCCGGCGTTCGGGGTGCTCGCGTCGCTGTTCCTCATCTGGCAGCTGCCGTGGGAGACCTGGGCTCGCTTCGGGGTCTGGCTGCTCATCGGGCTGGTCATCTACTTCGCCTACGGGCGGAAGCACTCGCTCCTGGACCCGGACAGCCCGAACCACCGCAGGTCGGTCGACGACTGACCGGCGCCCGGGCGTCAGGGGCGCAGGGCCTGGCTCCCGCGGTGGGACAGGTCGGGGACGGCGCGGAACGACGCGACCGGATGGAGGTCGTCGGCCCCGAGCGTCGGCCGGCCCCACCGCGTCCAGCCGCCCGCGCCGCGGGGGACCCGTGCCGTGCCTGACGGAGCTACCGTCAGCCCGTGGGCGTCGTCCTCCGGGGCCTGCGCCAGGCGCTGGTCATGGTGCTGCTCGCGGCGGCCGGGGCACTGGCCGTCGCGGCGCTGTGGACCCTGCTCGGGGACGGCAGCTTCCTGCGGCGGTTCGCGCTGGTCCTGCTCGTGCTCGCCGGCCTCGTCGGGCTGACCAGCGGCGCGGTGTTCACCCGGGCCCACGACTACGAACACGGCCAGCGGCCCGACCTCGACGACCACGGCTCCCCCGGTGGGGTCCTGACCGGCGTGGGCGTCTTCCTGTTCGTGTCCCTGCCCCTGTTCGCCGCCGGCGCCGTGCTGTTCACCCTCGCCTGACCGCGACCCGTCCCGGGGCGTTGGGCCCTGTCCCGCACACGGCAGGCGGGCCACCGTGGACCGGACGAGACGACCGTGCGACCGACGACGCCCACTGGAGGCAGCCGTGCCGACGACGCGGAGGACGACCGGCCACCTGCGAGCGGCGGTGCTGGTGACCGGCGTGGTCGCCCTGACGGTCACGACCGTCCCGTCCGCGGCGGCGTCCTGGTCGGAGGTGATCGTCCTGCCGGAGGCCGAGTCGGCGGAGGGCATCGCTGAGGGGCAGGGCGCCACCTTCTACGCGGGTGAGGCGTTCACCGGCGACATCTACCGGGGCGACCTGGACGCGGGGACCGCGGAGGAGTTCATCAACATCCCGGAGGACGACCGCTGGGCGCTCGGCATGGACGCCGACCTGCGGCACGGCCTGCTCTACGTGGCGGGAGGCGGCACCGGCCAGGCGTACGTGTACGACCTGGACACCGGGGCGACCGTCGCCGTCTACCAGTTCGCCCCGCCGTCCCCACCGGGCCCCCCGTTCACCACGATCGTCAACGACGTCGTCGTCACCCGGGCGGGCGCGTGGTTCACCGACAGCCGGAACGGGGTCCTCTACTTCGTGCCGATCGACCGCTCCGGGAAGCCCGGCGAGTTCCGCACGCTGACCCTGCAGGGCCCCGCGGCCGACACCAGTGGCGACATCAACCTCAACGGCATCGACGCCGTCCGGGGCGGCCGGACGCTGATCGTGGCCCACACGGACAACGGCGCGTTGTACACGGTCGACCCGCAGACGGGGGCCAGCGCGCAGATCGCAGGCGCCGACCTGCCCGGCGTGGACGGCATCGTGCTGCAGGGCCGGCGCCTCTGGGCGGTGCAGAACAGCGAGAACCAGGTGACCGAGCTGCGGCTGAGGGGGGACCTGACGTCCGCGTCGGTGCGGGAGGTCATCACGAGCGACCTCTTCGCGGCCCCGGCGACCGCCATCCGGCACGACGGCCGGCTCGCCGTCGTCAACACGCACTTCGACACCGGCATCCCGCCGACTGCGGACCAGTACGAGGTGGTCCTCGTCGACGACTGACCCCTTGCGCCGGGTCAGGGCGTCCCACCGGGAGGCTCGTCGAACAGGGCGAGGACCATCGGCAGCCACCAGTCCAGGCGGTCGAGCACGCCGCTGCCCGGCGGCATGAAGTGGGTGGTCCCCGGCAGGATCGCCAGGCGCGCCCGTGGGATGCCGGCCAGGTCGCCCATCGCGCCGCCGCCGAGGAGGCGGAAGAGCTCGACCGCGGACTCGACGCGGACGGCGTCGGCGTCCCCGGCGACGACCAGGGTCGGCGCGGTGATCCCGCGGATGTCCTCGGCGGGCCAGTCGAAGGGTGTCTCGTCGAGCGTCTTGAGCTTCTGGACGAGGACCGGGAAGTGGTCGGGGTCGGGTGCGAGCGCCCGGTAACCCTCCTCCATCGGGGTGCCGGCGAACGCCTCCGGCGTGATGGTCGGGATCATCTCCAGCAGTTCCGGCTGCATCCCCGCGCTGGAGTGCGACGCCGACACGACGACCAGCGTCCGGACCGCGCCCGGGTGGCGGACGGCCACCTGCAGCGCCGCGGCGCCGCCCATGCTGAACCCCAGGACGTCGGCGCGCTCGATGCCGAGGTGGGCGAGGAGGGCCGCGGCGTCGTCGGCCAGGCCCTCGTAGGTGATCGGGCGGTCGACGTCCGCCGTCCGGCCGTGTGCCTGCAGGTCCGGGACGACGACCTCGCGGGTGGCGGCCAGGGCGCTCACCAGCGGCCCGAGGTCGCCGGCCGACATGTACGCGCCGTGCAGGAGGAGGACCGGGCCGGCGGCCGGCTCCCCCGCGGGCCCGTGGACCTCGACGTACATCTCCAGTCCGTCGACCGGGGCGTAGCCGGTCCTCGTCACGGCAGCGGTGTCGGTCATGGCGCTCCTCCTCGGCGGTCCGGGGTCGGTGATCATCGCGCGATCGGCACGGCAGCGGGAACCCCCGGCGGACGTGGCAGCGTGGCCGCGTGGACCGCGCCGGGGTGATGCAGTGGGTGGCCGGGTACGAGCGCGCGTGGCGGGAGGGGGACGTGGCCGGGGTCGCCCGGCTGTTCACCGACGACGCGCGGTACCGGCGCTCCCCCTACCAGCCGTCGGAGGTCGGCCACGCGGCGATCCGGGCGTTCTGGCGGGAGGACGAGGGCCGGGCGTTCACGGTGACCGCGGAGCCGGTCGCCGTCGAGGGGCGGGACGCGGTGGTCCGGCTGGAGGTGCGCTACACCGACCCGGTCCAGGAGTACCGGGACCTGTGGGTGCTGCACTTCGCCGGCGACGGCCGGGTCGAGGACTTCGAGGAGTGGGCGTACTGGCCGGGCCGCTCGTACACCGCGGAGGGCGACACGGCGGGCTGAGGCGTCGCGTACGGCGGAGCAGCGCCCGGGGCCGCCGCGTGCCGTCCCGGCCTACGCTCGTCCGCCATGGCGACGGTCTTCGCCGGGATGGCGGCCAGCCTGGACGGCTTCATCCAGTCGAGGTCCGGGGACCTCGCGTGGCTCAACGACGCCATGGCCCCCGGTGAGGACTACGGCTTCGCGGAGACCGAGGCCCGCACCGGGGCCTACGTCGTCGGCGCGAACACGTACCGGGAGATGGGCACCGCCGGGATCGGTGCCGTGCCGACCTGGGTGGTCACCCACGACGCCGACCTGCCGACCGGCCGGAACACGCGCGCGTACGCCGGCGACCTGACCGAGCTGATCGACACCGTGCGGTCCCGGATCGACCCCGGGAAGGACATCTGCGTCTTCGGCGGCGGGCGGCTGGTCACCCGGCTGCTGGAGCTCGGCCTCGTCGACGAGCTGGGCGTCTCCGTCGTCCCCGTCGTCCTCGGGGACGGCGTGCCCTTCTTCGGCACGATGACGGCGAGCACCAGGCTCCGGCTGATCGAGTGCCGGCCCTTCCCCTCCGGGATCGTGCTGCTGAACTACCGGGTCGTGCGGCCCCGGCCCTGAGTTCCGGGGGCCGGCGGGGTCGGCCGTGCACGCGCCGGAGCCCCGCGCCACCCGGTGGTGGCGCGGGGCTCCGGTCACGTCTCGGGCGGGCGGTCAGCCGGCCCGGCGCAGCTCCACGCCCTCCGCGGGGTCCCAGCCCTGGTACAGCGGGTCCCAGACGGCGGCGTCCAGGAGCAGGTAGGTCTCCAGGCGCAGCAGCCCCGAGGCACGGAAGACGGAGACGTCGCGCTGCTCGGTGCCGGCCGGCTCGGTCTCGACCGCGGCCACGGCGTCGGCCGGGTCGGCGAGGGCCCACTCCCGCACGGTCTCGCGGACGACGACCGAGCCGGTGCCGTCGCGGTCCCACGTGAAGGTGTGGGCCGAGAGCTCCCAGCCGCCGTCGTCGGCGGGGGACAGATCGAAGCGGTCCTCGTACCGGCGGACGGCGCCGGACGGCAGCTCGACCTCGATGCCCTGGACCGTGGCGTGCCTGAACGGGTTCACGACTGGGTCGCCTCTCTCCTGGCCGGCGCACGGTGCGGCGGCTCACAGGCCATGTCGGCGGACCGGGACCCGGACTGCAGCGGATCCACGCGACGGGGGCCGGTTCCCACCCATTCGGGTGGGAACCGGCCCCTGGTGCCTCACCGGACGACGGCCCAGCTCTGGATCACCATGGTGCGCGTCGTATTTGGGGCCTTGATGTAGACCCTGACGTTCAACCTCCGCTTGCCGGTGGCGATGCTGCACGTCGAGTTGCCCTCGCAGACGTAGACCGCGAGATCGACGACCGTTCCTTGGAAGCCGAAACCGGAGCCGGCTCGGACCTCGATCACCGCGCCCGTGTAGCTGAAGCCACCGGTCTCCTTGACGGCGAGCGTCCGGGAGATGACGCCGAACCGCATCACCTGCTCGCTCACGCTGCTCAGTGAGATGTCGATGGCGGCCAGCGGGGCATAGGTCGTGCCCTGGATGTAGAACTTGCCGCTGAACGACTCCGTTGTGGAGATCAGGGCGCAGCCGCTCCCACCAGTCGTGCTGTAAGGAAGCGTCACGCAGCCACTGGACGCCCGGAAGCCCGGCGGGGTGTAGGTCAGATCGAGGAAGACGGCGTTGATCTGTTCGCTGCCCGTGGCCGCCATCGTGGTCGTGTAGTCGACGGTGATCCCCGTCAGCAGGTTGGCGTCCACGGCCGCCTGCATCTCCGAGGTGATGTCGACGGCCGGCACGGGGGTGAGCCCCGCGCCCTGCGCCGAGGCGTCGACGGGCATGGTAAATGGAGTGCCGTCCGTCGCGCCGTAGGTGGGCGTCACCTTGATCGACCGCGTGCTGGCAGCGTTCGCAGTCCCGTAGAAGATCCGCATCCGAGCCGACGTGATCGTCGAACCCTTGGGAATGCTGCTGGACAGGTACGGCGACGCGGTCAGGGTGGCCGAGTCACCGGGTTTCGCGGTCGTCCAGGCTGCGTAGTTCGTGTCCACGGTGTTGAGGGCATTGCGGAGCGCATTAGTCCCGTTGCCCGTCGTGGCGTTGAAGGCGTTGCTGCCGGTCGACTTGGCAGCGGTTGCCGTGAGCCCCGTGAGGGTCGTGGGGGTGCCGACGGTCGTCGTGCGAATCCCGCTCACCGCGATGGGTGGCCGGTCCGCGTGGTAGGAGCCGCAGATCTCCACCTGAGCCGTGCCCGCAACCCTGAACTGGCTGTCCCCGCCGAAGATGAACTGCACTCCCATGTTGAGAGCCGGGTCCTCGAGAGGGTTCAGGCAGGCGCCGGGAACAATGGCGGGGACCGGTGGCTGAGCGATGGGGCTCCCAGCGGTGTTGGTGGGAGTGCCCGCGACGAGCTGTCCGACTCCCACTACCCACTGGTGGGGATCAGAGACGCCGGAGGACGTCGCGGTGTTCTGGAAGTCGAAGTAGTAGGCGCCTGGCTTGAACCAGAAGACCGAGTCCTTGCAGGAGTTGCTGTTGGTGAGATCCGTCAGGGCCTTCCCGTCTTTGTAGTAGCCGGGGGAGAAGGTCAACAGAGACCCTGCCGAGCAGCTGCTGCTGCTGGGGACCGTTCTGAGCACGGAGAAGTCCACGCTGTCCGGCGTGTAGTCGGATGCCTGCGGTTGACCCGGCGCACCCGGGTCGACCACCGTCGAGGAGCTGCCGTTGCAGGTCTTGGTCGCGGTAGCGGGCACCGTGATCGTCCCAGCACAGGCGCTCGCATAGACGTCCTGGCTGACCTTCATCTCGCCACCGTCGACGTTGATGTTCGAGGCAGACGTGACCCTGCCGTTGACGATGAAGGGCACGCTGCTGCTCTTCGGCTTGATGTAGAGCCCTTGTTCGACGGCAGGGTTATTGCTCAGGGTCAGGATGGCCTGTCCCGGCGTGTTGTCCTCGTCGGTCTTGACCAAGCCTCCGTCCACCCCGGTGCCGGCGAGCGCGGTGCACTGCACGGCGGCCGAGTTGCTCGCCGAGCCCGTGGTCCCCGGCACCAGGTTCGACAGCTGGAGCTGGTCCGATGTGGCGTCCGCGCCAAAACACTTGGGAAAGGCCGAGCCCGCGGTTGTGTCGTTGTTGAAGCCGTTCTGCTTCAGCGTATTGATCGCCGCCTGCGCCGCTCCCTCGGCCGTGGCGACGGATGCGGCTTGAGCGCGGACGGCGACGGTGTTGCGCAGGCTCGTCGTGCTGAAGGAGAGCAAGCCGGCCACGGCGACGGCCACCACGGTGATGATGACCAGTGCCAGGACCAGCATGGCGCCGGACTCGTCGTTGGCCCTGCTGCGCCAACGGCCCCATGGGGCGTTCACGTTTGCCTCCGTTGACCGGTGAGTGTGACGGGGTAGGTGACCGTGCTCTTGGGGTCGCGGAGGTCCAACTTGAGGGCCAGATTGATCGGGACGTCGGTCGAACCGCCGGTACAACCGGTACCGCCCGAGGCGGTGGTGCACGAGACGGAAGCCGCGACGACGTTGTGCGCCACGACGGTGTCGGTGAGAACCGTGGAGTTGTTCTTGCAGACCGCGCGGTGGAGTTCCGTCCCCGTTCGGACGTAGGCGACGCGAATCTGATCCGGCGCCGAAGCCCCTGGCGCCACGCCTCCCCAGTCGTCCCAGGCAATCCGCACCAGGACGTTCGAGAGTGGGGCAGTTCCGCATTGGTACTTGCTGCTGGCGGCACTGGTCTCGACGCTCTGCACGAGTGGCTTGTCCAACTTCGTGGCGTCTGAGTAGTCGTGCACGCCCATCGCCTGCACGTCCTGCGCGAAGTAGGCGGCCGCGATCTGAGCGTCGTGGGATTCGTTCATCCGCCGCGAGGTCGCGTCACTGTTCTTCAGGAAGGCGATCAGGACGCCGGCGAGGGGGGCGGCGATCACGCCCATCACCACAATGGCGAGGAGCAGCTCGACCAATGTGAAACCGCTGTCATCGCGGGCGGCTGTACGAACATTCAACATGGCGAAGGCTGCAATCCGCAGGGGTTCCGGATGACGATCACGGAGGTCTCCGTCGCCTTGTTGTCCTGGCTTCGCACGGCCACCGTCACGCGTTGCAGACCCTGGTCCGTGGAGCAGGTCGCGGCCCAAGTGGTGCCGGTCCAGTACTCCACGGACGTGATCGAGCTGACGTAGGTGGCTCCTGGTCCCGTCACGCCGCTCGGGAGGGCGACCGGGTAGTCCGCGATGCCGGCGCACTGCTTGTACTTCGTCGTGGTGACCACCTTCGTGCCCCCGGTCGGGGTGGTGACGGTGGTCATGGTGGGAGCCACGAAAGTCGCGACACCCTCGGCGTAGTCGCGGGCGTACGTGCCGGCCGTGGTCTGCTTGCGGTGCTGGTCGGACACCTGGATGCCGGTCATCAGGCCGCCGAGAACCGCGACGCCGGTGATCCCGAGGATCACCATCGCCACCAGGATCTCGATGAGGCTCTCACCGCGGTCGTCGGCCAAGCGTCGGGTCATCTCACACCGACACCTGGTTGTAGATCCCGTACATCGCCGACACGAGGGCCACCGCGACGAAGCCCACGATGAGGCCCATGGCGACGAGGACGGCCGGCTCGAACAGCGAGGTCAGCTTGTCGATCTTGAAGGTCAGCTCGCCCTCGTAGTACTGCGCCGTGGACTCGAGCTGGGCATCGAGCGTCCCGGTCTCCTCGCCGACCCGGATCATCTGGGTCGCCGTGCCCGGGAAGCGACCCGTGGCCGAGAGCGGACCGGCCAGACCCTCGCCGCGCAGCATGGACTCGCCGACCGTGGACAGCGACCGGATGAAGACCCTGTTGCGCAGGGACTCCGATGCCACCCGCAACGCCTCGGGGAGTGCCACACCGGCGCCAACCATCGCCGAGAGGATCCGGCAGAAACGCTCGACGAGGACGAACTCGACGGTGTTGCCGAGCACCGGGACGGCCAGGAGCAGCCGGTCCTTGCCGTACTTCCCGCGCTCGGTCTGCAGGACGAGCACGACGACCAGCACCAGCGCCACTAGGCCGCCGAGCAGCGCCCACCAGTACCCCAGGAGGAAGTCGGTGAGACCGAGGAGCATGCGGGTGGGCAGGGGCAGCTCGGCGTCCAGGCCCGCGAAGAACTCCTTGAAGCGCGGGAGCACCCATCCGGCCAGGATCGCCACGGTGACGACGGCCATCGCGGCGATCACGGAGGGGTAGAGCGCCGCGGACTTGATCTTGCGCCGGGTGGTCAGGTCCTTGTCCAGGTACTCCGCCAGCTGGCTGAGGACGGTGTCGAGCTGGCCGGTGAGCTCGGCCGAACGCAGGATCCCCCGGTAGAACTCCGGGAAGACCTTGGGGTGGCGGTCGAAGCAGTCCGACAGGGTGTCGCCGCCGCGCAGCCCGACCTCGACCTCGGACATGACCCGCTTGACGGAGCTGTTCGAGGCCTCCTCGCCGATGAGCCGCACCGCTTCCACCACCGGCAGGCCGGCGCGGATGAAGGCACCGAGCTGGCGGGAGAGGTGCATGACCTCCTCGCGCTTCACCCGGGGGGCGGTGAGCTCCATCTTCAGGAAGCTCTTGCTCTCCGCGACGCGGATGTTGCGGAGCTCCTGCTCGTACAGCGCGAGCTCGGCGGCCTCCTGGCTGGCGGCCTTGTACTTCCCACGGGTCAGCTCGCCGCTGGGCGAGGTCGCCGAGTAGGTGAACGTGGGCACGTCAGCCTCCCACCACGTAGACGGAGCGCATGACCTCGGACGTGGTGGTGACGCCGGCGCGGACCAGCTGGGCGGCCTGCTCGATGAGGGTGTTCATGCCCTCGGCGCGGGCGGTCTTCCGGACGTCGTCGTGCGCGGCGCGCTCGACGACCAGCTCCCGGATGCGGGACGTGATCGGCATCATCTCGTAGACGCCGACCCGGTCCAGGTAGCCGGTCTGGGCACAGAAGCTGCAGCCGGTGCCGCGCATCCACACCGTGTCCTCGCTCGCGCCGGGCGAGATCGACTCGAGGAAGGCGACCTCCTCCCGCGTCGGCGCGTGCGCCACCTGGCAGTAGGAGCAGACGCGGCGCACCAGCCGCTGGGCGAGCACGGTGGTCACCGAGGAGGCGACGAGGAACGTCTCGATGCCCATGTCGACCAGCCGGAACAGGGCCGAGACCGTGTCGGTGGCGTGCACCGACGAGAGCACGAAGTGACCGGTGAGCGCCGACTGCACGGCGATCCGGGCGGTCTCCACGTCGCGGATCTCCCCGACGAGGATGATGTCCGGGTCCTGCCGCAGGATGGCCCGCAGGCCGTTGGCGAAGGTGACCCCGGCCTGCTCGTTGATCTGGATCTGGTTGATCGACGGGAACGTGTACTCGACGGGGTCCTCGATCGTCATGATGTTGCGGTCGGGGCTGTTCAGCTCCCCGAGGGAGCCGTAGAGCGTCGTGGTCTTGCCGCTCCCGGTCGGGCCGGAGCAGACGACCATGCCGTACGGGGAGTGGATCTGGGCGCGGTAGCGCTCGACCATGTCCCCCGGCATGCCGAGCCGGCCGAGGTCGAACAGCGGCCGGCTCTTGTCGAGCACCCGCATGACGACCTTCTCGCCACCGACCACGGACACCGTCGAGACGCGGATGTCGACGTCGCGGTCCTCGATCGAGGTGGTGATCTGGCCGTCCTGCGGCCGGCGCCGCTCGACGATGTTCATCCCGGCCATGATCTTGATGCGGCTGACCAGGGCGGGGCCCATCGAGCCGGGCAGCTCGAGGACGTCGTGCAGCGCGCCGTCGATGCGGTAGCGCACGCGCACCCGCTCCTCCTGCGGCTCGACGTGCACGTCGGAGGCCCGGTCGCGCAGCGCCTGCGTGAGGATCTTGTCGACCACCTGGACGACCGGGGCGTCGTCGGCGACGGCCTCGGTCTCGACCCGGACCGCGTCCCGGCGGACGGCGTCGCGCGCCTCGAAGACCTTGACCTGGTTCTCCAGGCCGGCCAGGGCGCGGTAGCTGGTGTCGATCGCGCGGCGCAGCTCGGACTGGGCGGCGAGGTGCAGTACCACGGGCCGCTGGACCGCCTCCTGGACGGCGGCGGCGTTGGCCGCGGAGCCGTCCGCGACCGCGACCACCACCGAGTCCCCCGAGAAGCCGATCGGCAGCGCCTGCAGGCGGTGCGCGGTGGCGTCCGGGATCAGGGCCAGGGCCTCGGGCTCCGGCGTGACGTCGCGGAGCTCGATCACCTGCAGCGAGCCCTGCCGGGCGAGGGCCGCGGTGAGGTCGCGCTCGGAGAGCGCACCGCTGTCGATGAGCAGCCGGCCCAGCCGCTGCGGAGCGCCCTTGCGCTTCTTGTCCAGCGCGGCGAGGACGTCGGCCCGGCTGACCAGCCCGCTCTCGACAAGGACCTCACCGAGGCGGCGGCCGCCCTGGTGCAGCGAGGCGTCCGTGGGCGCCGGCCGGTCCTCGATGGCGCCGACGACCTCGTCCTCGGCCGGCGTTGCGTGCCGTCCGAACCGCATCAGGCCACGCTCCCGTGCATCCGGGGCATGTCGATCTCCTTGGGGTAGAGGCTGCGCGGCACCGCGTCCTCGTACCGGACCGCGCCGGTCCGGACGAGCTGGGACAGCGACTGCTCGAGCGTCACCATGCCCTCGCGCTGGCCGGTGACCAGCACGTTGCGCAGCTGGTGGGTCTTGCCCTCCTTGATGAGGTTGCGCACCGCGGGGTTCGCGACGAGCACCTCGTAGGCGGCGACCATGCCGCCCTCGGTCCGCGGGACCAGCCGCTGGTACACGACGGCGGTCAGCGCCGCCGCGAGCTGGACGCGGATCTGCGCCTGCTGGTCGCCGGGGAAGACGTCGATCATCCGGGACAGCGACTGCGCCGTGTCGTTGGTGTGCAGGGTCGCGAGAACCAGGTGGCCGGTCTCGGCGATGGTGAGGGCGAAGCGGATCGAGTCCAGGTCGCGCATCTCGCCGACCAGCACGACGTCGGGGTCCTCGCGGAGCGCCGCGCGCAGCGCGTCGGGGAAGGACGGGGTGTCGGTGCCGACCTCGCGCTGGCTGACCAGCGCGCGCTTGTGGTCGTGCACGTACTCGATCGGGTCCTCGATGGTGAGGATGTGGCACGCCCGCTGGCTGTTGATCCGGTCGACGAGGGCAGCGAGCGTCGTCGACTTGCCGGAGCCGGTGGGGCCGGTGACCAGGACGAGGCCCTGGTGCCTGGTCGCCAGGTCGCCCATGACGGGCGGGAGGCCGAGGGCGTCGAGGCTCGGCACCTCGCGCGGGATCATCCGCAGGGCGAGCGCGACCTGGTCGCGCTGGGTGAAGGCGTTGCCGCGGATGCGAGCGGCGTCGCGCCAGCTGAAGGAGAAGTCGTAGTCCTGCTGTGCGGCGAAGGCGGCGGACTGTGCCGGGGTGAGCAGTTCGGCGACGAGGGACTCGGTGTCGTCGGCGGTCAGTGGGTGGGCGCCGTGGACCGGGTGGAGGTCACCGTGCACGCGGATCCGCGGTGGGCTGCCGGCGGTGAGCAGCAGGTCGGTGCCGCCGGCGTTCCAGAGCTCTTCGAGCAGGCCGTCGATGCGACTGCCGGTCAGGTGCGCGAGCACGGGGTTCCCCTTGAGGCAGTGATTGGGTGGGCCATGAGAGGGGGGAGGACCGTCAGACCGACGGCCCTCCCCGCCCGAGGTTCGCTTAGATCGTGACGGTGGCGCAGGGAGTGCCAGCGTCACCCGTCACGGCACCGGTGTTGCTGGTGGAGACGTTCTCCGGCTCCGAGCGCAGCAGCTTCGCGGTCACGAGCGCGGCAGTGTCCGCGGCGTAGGCGTCGTTCTGGGCGAAGTACGCCTCCTGGGCCGTCAGAACAGTCTTCATGTCGGCCTTGCAGGCGGCCTCCTCGCTGGTGTCGTTGATGCCGCCGACGGCGAACACGACGATGCCGGCGAGGACGCCGAGGATGACGATGACCATCAGGAGCTCGATGAGGGTGAAGCCCTTGTCGTTCTCCCGGGCCTTCTTGATGTAAGCGAGCACTGCGTTCTCCTCGAGGAGTCGACGGCCGGTCGGCCGTCGGGATGGGTGACGCCGGCGCCCCCGTTGAGGCCGGCGGTGGTGCGGGTGGTGCTGGATCCGGGTGCCTGCTGGGCCGCCGGGTGGCGGACCGGCGCGGCTCAGGCGCGCATCACGTCACGGCGCCCCCTGCCGGGAGTCGCGGCACGGCGATCGGGGGAGCGAGCCGTGTCCGGGCCAGGTGCCGGACGGCCGAGCTGACCGGGTGGTCGGGGCTCGAGACCGTCAACGGCAGGCAGGAGTTGATCGAGGCCGCGACGTCCCGGCTCGACGGCACGTGGGCCGCGATCGGGGCGCGGAGCATGCGCTCGGCGTCGGCGGCGGTGAGGCCGACCCGCGAGTCCGAGCGGTTGAAGACCACCGACCGGACGTCGCGCCGGTGGCCGAGCAGGTCGAGGGTGTCGAGCGTCCGCCGCAGGCCGAGCAGCGCGGGGCGCTCCGGCGTCGTCACCAAGACGTGGTGCTCCGACCGGTCCAGGGCCGACATGACCAGCCGGGTCACGACCGGCGGCGTGTCGACGACGACGACGTCGTAGCGCGGGGTCAGCGCGTCGAGGACCGAGGCGACCAGTCCGACGTCGAGGCGCTCCGCCTCCGCCGGCAGGGCCGGCGCGAGGACGCAGTCCAGGCCCGGCTGCAGCGGCGTGACCACGGCGTCCGGCAGGTCGGCGGCGGCCTGCGCCGAGGCCAGCGTCCGGTGCGGCTCGAGGCCCACCGTCACGCCGACGTTGCCCGAGCGGAGGTCGAGGTCGACGAGGCAGACCCGCTGCTCGGCGTCCTGGGCGAGCGCGACGGCCAGGTTGACGGCCACCGTCGTCGTCCCGCAGCCGCCCTTGCCGGCGTGCACGGTGACCACGCGGCCCTGCCCCCAGGCGGCGCGAGCCGCGAGGAACTCGAGGCAGCTGCGCGCGGCGGCGGCCAGGTCGGTGGCCGGGAGGACGGCGTCGACGCCGGCGCTGCCGACGACGTGCCGCTCCAGCCGGTTCAGTGCCGCCCGCAGGAGGACCACGACCGCCCCGGGCCGCGCGGCGCGCACCTCGGTGGCGCAGCGCAGCACGTCCGCGGCGGCGAGCGCCGGGCCGAGGACGACCAGGCGCAGGTCGCGGTCGTGGCGGGCGGCGCCCACGACGGCGGCCAGGTCGTCGAGCCGCAGCACCGGCAGCCGGAGGGCGTCGGCAAATGTCGCCACGTCGCGCTCGTCGAGACCGAACGCCAGGGCCATCACCGCCACCTCCTCGTCGCCGTGACCGCGCTGTGCGGTCGTTCGGTTGCCGAGAGGAGAATGCGGTGGTCAGCGCGCCGGCGGGACGGACGTTCGGTCCGACTGCGGACGACGACCGGTGGACAGCTGTCGGGTGTTCGGGGGACACCGCGGGCCCGCTGCGGCGTGGTCAGCTACAGCGCGTTGCATGATCGGTACTCTCTGCAGCACAGGTGCTCCGATGACTGCCGGGCTCGCCTGCCGAGCCCGCCGGCACGTCGTGGACCCGGTTGGTGCAGTGCTGCCCAGGCCCCTTCCCCCGCCTGGGCGAGATGTGGCGTTGACCTGGCGGTTCCCTGGCGTTACAAATTGTGCGCAACACGCCTCTCCTCGGAGTTGAGAAGCGGCGCGGACCTGTACACGGGGGCACAGAACGGGGAACGCGCTATGGGCGCACGCGTCGTGGTGGTCGAGAGCCACCCGGTCACCAGATGGGGCATCCGCCACCTGATCGAGCAGCAGGACGGGCTCGAGGTGGTCGGCGAGACGGCGTCGGCCGACCAGGCCGTCCGGTTCGCGGCCACCCTGCTGCCCGACGTCGTGGTCGTAGGCCTCGACGCCGGCGAGGAGCACGGGATGGCCCTGGCCCGCGAGCTGCGCGAGCGGTTCGACGACCTCGGCATCGTGCTGCTCACCGCCACCACCGACGACGCCGTCCTGCTCGACGCCTTCGAGACCGGCGTCTCCGCCTACGTGCCCAAGACCGCGCCGGTGGTCGAGGTGGTCGCCGCCGTCCGGCACGCCGCGGTCGCCGCGACCTCCTTCACCGCCGCCGGCCTGGCCGCGGCCCTCCGGCGCCAGCGCGAGGCGGCCGTCCCGGCCGTCACCGACCTCAGCGCCCGCGAACGCGAGGTGCTCGACCTGCTGGTCGCCGGCCGGTCGATCCCGGCCCTGGCCGCCGAGCTGTACATCAGCCCGTCGACGGCGAAGACCTACGTGGCCCGCGTCTACGAGAAGCTCGGCGTCCGCTCGCGGGCCGAGGCGGTCCTGGCCGCGGTCCGGCTCGGGTTCACCCAGCACCCGCCCGGCTCCGCGCGGCAGGCCGTGCCGCCCCCCCGGCAGGCCGTGCCGGCGCCGCGCCGCCCGTTCGAGGCCTCGCTGCGGGTCTGACCCGGGGTCACCGGCGCAGCAGCAGGTCCACCACCGGGTCCGCGATCCACAGGCCGAGCAGCGCTCCCGCGATCATGAACGGCCCGAACGGGACGGCGGTCTTGCGTCCGTCGGGCCCGGCGGCCATGACGACGACGCCGATCACCGCGCCGAGGAAGAAGCCGGCGAACGCGCCGACGACCACCGCGGCCCACGAGAACCAGCCCAGCACCAGGCCCAGCACGCCGGCGAGCTTGACGTCGCCGAATCCCATCCCGGCCGGGTAGAGCACCGCCATCAGGAAGAACGCGCCGAACAGCGCCACGGCGCCCAGCCCCGCGCGCAGCAGCGACCCCCACTCCCCCGAGACGACGGCGGCGCCGGTGAGGAGCACGGCGAGCACCGGGTACGCGGGCAGCACCAGCGCGTTCGGCAGCCGCCGGGTGTCCAGGTCGATGAACGCCAGCGCGACGCCGAGGGCGGTGAACACCAGCCAGGCGGGCAGCGCGGCCAGCTCGTCCAACTGGGCCAGCCGCCAGCTCACCAGCACGAACAGCACGCCGGTGAGCAGCTCGACCAGCGGGTAGCGGGGCGGGATCGGCGTCCCGCAGTCGGCGCACCGTCCCCGCAGCACCAGCCAGCCGACCACCGGGACGTTGTGCCGGTTGCGGATGGGGTTCTCGCACACCGGGCAGCGCGACGGCGGCGAGACGACGGACAGCCCCGCCGGCACCCGGTGGACGACCACGTTGAGGAACGACCCGATCGCCAGCCCGAACAGGCCGGCGAACACGAACAGCAGAACCACGCTGGACCCCCGCTGAACCCCGCGACGGCCGCCCGGCGCGATCCGGCGGCCCCTTCCGACGAGCCGCGGACCCGGCTCGGGACCTCGGACCTTAGCCGCGCGTCGACACGGCGTCGTCGCCCATCGGGTGGACCGGCCCGCCTCAGCTGCTCGCGGCCGGCGGGAAGGCCCAGGCGAGCAGGTCGGCGATCCGGGCCCGCTGGTCGTCGGCGAGCAGGCCGGGCAGCGTGACCACCTGCGACACGGTGTCCGGGGTGGTGAGCAGGACGCCGCCGGCGAACTGCACGCCGGCCGGCCGCGCGGCGCCGGTGAGGCACAGCGCGGCCCGCACCGGGGCCGGGACGCCCAGCCGGCGCAGGGCCGCGACCACCTCGTCGGCCTGACGCCGTACGCCGTCGAGCAGCGCGGTGCGGTCCCGGCCGTCGACGCGCAGCTGGTCGCCGGCCGTGGTCAGCGAGCCCGCGAGGTTCTTGGCATCGACGACGTACACCGCGTCGGCGGCGACGACCAGGTGGTCGATGTTGGCGTCGGAGCCCGCCCGCAGGCGCCGGTCGTGCAGCACCGGCAGGCCGGTGCCGGTCAGCGCGGCACCGACGGCGTGCTCGCCACGGACGCCCTTCACCCAGTTGTCCTCGGCTCCGACGACCCGCACCGGGCCCCCTCTGGCGGCCGCGCGTCGTGGGGGCGATGCCGGCCACCCGCTCGGCGGTGGCTGCCGACGGGACGCCGGGACGCCGCGCAGCCCGCTCACCACCAGGCCGGCCGCCGACACCCAGAACAGCACGGCTGCCGGGCCGCCGACGAGCACCGCCAGCACCCGACCGCCCTGGCCGGCCGCCGTCAGCGGCGACGAGGCCAGGACCACCAGCAGACTCAGGGCGAGCCGCCGGCCCCACCGTCGAACGCCGGCCGGCGCCGGACGCGGGGACACCACCGGCGGCCGGACGTCCAGGTGCCACGGGGACGGCGAGGCGCGGCCCCGCTCGACGACCGGCTCCGCGCGCATGCGGCGCATCGCCTCCAGCTCCGCCGAGCGCCCCGGCCGGCCGGTGGCGAACGGGCGCCCGCACGGCAGGCACAGCCAGGACGGGTCACCCACCGCAGGGGTGGCCTGCCACGCGTGGTCACCGCCGGCGAGCGCGGTCCCGCACCGGTGACAGGCCGCAGGAGCTGCCATCACCATCGGCCTCAGTGCTCGGTACACGGTGCGGCAGTCTGAGCGACGCGCTCCCCGTCGCCGGGGAGGCACCGCCGCATGTCCCGACGGGGACGTCGCCGCGGCAACCGCTCGACGGAACGCCGTGGCACGGTTCCGCCCCGTGAGCGACGACTGGCGGCCGCTGCGCCTACGACGAGACGGCACCTGCCTCCACTGCGGTACGGATCTGTCGGCCGGCACCTCCGCCTCGTGGAGTCGCTCGGCCGGCGCGGTGCGATGCCCGTCCCACACCGCGTCCGCTCCGGCGCCCGGGATCCCGGCCGCGAGCGCCGACGCGGCGGCCCGTGCCACCGGCACCGCTGGTGGATCGGCGCAGGACGAGTACGCGCGTCGCAGGGCCCGCCACGAGCGCCGGGTCCGGGACGCCCACCCGGTCCTCGGCGGACTCGTCCTGGCGCTCTCCGAGGAACCGCAGCACGTCACCGCCTGGCGCCAGGGGGCCATCGGCGAACGAGCCGTGGCCCGTCGCCTCGACCAGCTCGTCGACCGCGGCGTCGAGGTGCTGCACGACCGGCGCATCCCGGGCTCGAGGGCGAACATCGACCACCTCGCGGTGTCGCCCTCGGGCGTCTACGTCATCGACGCGAAGAACCACACCGGCACGGTCCGGGTGAGCCGGCAGAGCGGCCTGTTCGGGCCGCGCCGGTACAGGCTGTCGGTCGGCCGCCGCGACGCCACCTCGCTCGTCGCCTCCGTGCAACGACAGGCGCACCTGGTCCGCGACGCCCTGACCGGCGGACCCGGGATCCCCCCTGGGGTCGCGGTCACCGGCGTGCTGACCTTCGTCGGCGCGGACTGGCCGCTGTTCCCACCCGACCGGATCGACGACGTCCGGCTCGAGGGTCCGAAGTCGGCGGCGAAGCTCGTCCTCCGGGACGGTCCCTACAGCCCGGCCCAGGTCGGGGTGATCGCGGAGCAGCTCCGCCGGCACTTCCCCGCTCACCGGCCCGTCGGCCGGTGAGCGGGGACGGTCGGCGGCGGGGCACAGCCCGGCCGTCGGGCAGGGTGCGGCCGCTGAGGAGCGCCACCGATCGGTCGCGGCCGGCGCGCACGTCGCGGCCACTCCCCCAGCTCCAGCCGCTGTCGGCGGCCTCGAGGGAGTGGAGGACGGCGTGCTGAGCGCACCGACCGCCCCGCCCCCTCGCGCGGAGATCGCCCCACCACGGAGGGGCGACGGTACCGGTCGGGGCAGGACCGGACGACGAGTCGCGGGCCGCGGACGGGCCGGTGGGGTCAGCCGTGCAGCGTGGGCCGGTAGACGAGTTCCTGGACGCGGCCGTCGAACGTCCGGCTCCCGAGCAGCTCGAGGTCGAAGTCGGCCGCACCCCCGAAGACCGGCGCCGTCCCGGTCCTCCCGCTGATCACGGGGAAGACCGTCACCTGGACGCGGTCGACCAGGCCTGCGGCCATGAGCGCCCGGTTCATCGACAGGCTGCCGTGCGAGCGCAGCGGCACGTCGGACTCCTCCTTGAGCCGGGCGACGACGTCGACGGCATCCCCGTGCTCGAGGGTCGCGTCCGGCCAGTCGAGAGGGGCCCGCAGCGTCGTCGACACGACCGTCGTCGGCATGGTCCGCATCCGGGTGTTGAGCGGGTCGGTGACCTGGGCCGGGTCCAGGAAGTGCACGAACTCGCGGAAGGTGGCGGCCCCGAGGACCAGCCGCTGCTCCGCGCGGTACTCGGCCAGGCGGTGGTCGAGGAACTCCGGGCCCTCCTTGCCCCAGTAGCCGCCCCAGTCGCCGTCCTCGCCGTAGGAGCCGAACCCGTCGAGGGTGGAGAAGACGTCGAAGGTGTAGGTGGCGGTCACGGTGCCCTCCTGGGGTGAGGTCGGTCGGCTGCCAGGGGAGACCGGCGACCCTGCCGGGAGTCATCGCCCCCGGTCGCGTTCCCCGGGTCGCGGCCGGTCGCCAGCCCGTGCGCCTGTGCCCGGACGGCGGCGAGGAAGGCCGTGAGCGCCGGAGCCAGGGGCTGGTCCCGGGTGAGCACCGTCAGCCGGCGGCCGACGTCGGCCTCGGCGACGTCGCGCACGGCCAGGGCCGGGTCGGCCGGCGGGAGGGTGAGGGCCGGCATGAGCGCGACGGCCCCCGCGGTGCGCACCAGCTCGAGCAGGACGTCGGCGTCGTTGGACCGGTGGCGCAGGTCGGGGTCGTAGCCGCCGAGCGAGCGGCAGGTGCCGACGACCAGGGCGTGGTGGCCCGTGCCGGCGGCGGCGGCCACCCAGACGTCGTCCCGCAGCGCGGCCACCGCGACGGGTCCGCCGTGCGCGGCGGCCGGGTGCGCGGCCGGCAGCACCAGCTGCAGCGGCTCCCGGTGCAGCAGCTCGTACCGGAGCCCGGCCGGCCGGGGCCGGGGATGGCCGTCGTACTCGTCGCTGACGACCACGTCGAGGGTGCCCAGCCGCAGCTCGGGCAGCGCCTGCTCCAGCTCCAGCTCGGAGAGCTCGACCCGCACCTGCGGGCGCTCGGCCAGCATCCGCGTCAAGGCCGGGACGAGCAGGCGGCGGGTCGCCGACTGCAGCCCGCCGGCCCGCACCGTGCCCCGGACGTCGCCGATCAGCGACGCCAGGTCTGCGCGAGCGGCCTCGGCCGCCGAGAGCAGGACGCCGGCGTGCCGGGCGAGCAGGCGCCCGGCGTCGGTCAGGCGCACCCCGCGCCCGACCCGCTCCAGCAGGCGGACCCCGGCCTCCCTCTCCAGCACCGCGAGCTGCTGGGACACCGCGGACGGCGTGTAGCCCAGCGACGTCGCGACCGCGGCGAGGGTGCCGCGCTCCTCCAGCTCGCGCAGCATCCGCAGGCGGTGGAGATCGAGATCGACCATGCAGGAACGCTAATGGGTTCGCTCCAGGAAGCGTCACTGGACCTCACCGGATCCGCCGTCGACGCTGCGGTCGTGGGTCTCGCACTGTGCCTGGTGTCCGCGGCGTGCTTCGGGGCGATGGGCGTGTTCGGGAAGCTCGCCTACGAGGCGGGCGTCTCCCCCGACGCGCTGCTGCTGCTCCGGTTCACGTCGGCCGCGGCGCTGCTGGGCGTCGTCCTGGCACTGCGGCCCGGGCTGCGGTCCGGCCGTCCCGCCGCGGGGCCGCCACCGGGGGCCGGCGGACCCACCCGCCGGGTGGTGCTGACCGGTCTCGGGCTGGGCGCGGTCGGGTACGCCACCCAGGCGGGCCTCTACTTCTCCGCGCTCGAGCGGATCGACGCGTCGCTGGTGGCGCTGGTGCTCTACACCTACCCGGCCCTGGTCACCCTCGCCGCCGCCGCGCTCGGGCGGGAACGGCTGACACCGGCACGGGCGGTCGCGGTGCTCGTCGCGTCGGCCGGGACGCTGCTGGTCCTCCTCGGCGCCGGCGCGCTGCGGTTCGACCCGCTGGGCGCGGCCGCCGCCTTCGGCGCCGCGGTGACCTACACCGTCTACATCCTCGTCGCGGACACCGTGGTGCACCGCCTGCCCCCCGTGGTGCTCTCGGCGCTGGTGATGACCGGAGCCGCCGGCACGCTCGCGGTCCGCGCCGCGGTGACCGGCGGCGTCGACCTCGGCCTCGGGCCGGCCGGGTGGCTGTGGGTCGGGTGCATCGCCGTGGTCTCCACCGTCGTGGCGATGCTCGCCTTCTTCGCCGGCCTGCGCAGGACCGGGCCGTCCACCGCGTCGATCCTCTCGACGTTCGAGCCCGTGGTGACCACCGCGCTGGCCGCGGTCGCCCTGGGTGAGTTCCTCACCCCGGTCCAGCTCGCCGGCGGCCTGCTGGTGCTGGTCTCCGTGGCCGTCGTGCAGCTCCGGCCCCGGTCGGGTCGGCGGGCACCGGCAGCACCCCGGACCGGCCCGGTCCCGGGCCGGACGCGGACCACCTCACTGGTCCCGCCGCCTCTCGGGGACACGGCGGCGCGCTAGGCGGGCACCTCCTGGAAGGCACGCACCTCGATCCGTGCGCCGAGCGCCTTCGACGCCTTCGCGGCCCAGGAGACGGCCGCCTCCCGGTCCGGCGCCTCGACGACCCAGAAGCCGCCGAGGTACTCCGGCGCCTGTGTGAACGGCCCGTCGGCGAGGACGAGGTCGTCCCCGGTGTGGTCGACGGTGACCGCGGTCGACGGCGGGTGCAGCCCACCGGCGAAGACCAGCGCGCCGGACGCCACGAGCTCCTCCAGGAAGGCGCCGGCCGCCGCCAGTGCGGCCTCCAGCTCGGCGGGGTCCATCGACGCCATCGTCGGCTCCTCGGCCGAGTCGTGCGGCATGGACAGCAGGTACTGCGTCACGGGTCCTCCCGGGTAGTCGCCGCGGCCCGTCCGGCCGCCACGAGAGGGGGACCCCGGCCGCTGCGACGACTCATCGGTCCCGTCCCGCCGGGAGGACGGGCCCGCCGCGCCACGGCCCGGAGGGCACCACGGCTCGGAGGGGACGACGGACGAGTCGGCCTGTACGCCGGGTTCTGTCCTCGGGCGCCTCGCGGCCTCCCGATGGGCGGTCATCCATCTAGGCCCGCCGTTGCCGGCGGGCTCGAGCGGTCCACCCGCAGGCTCGGGCGGGCAGCCCTCGAACGCCTGCGCAGGACGGCGTCCGGTCGCCCGTCCGCCGTCCCTTCTCGACCTTGCTCCGGGTGGGGTTTACCGAGCCGCACCGGTCACCCGGTGCGCTGGTGGTCTCTTACACCACCGTTTCACCCTCACCAGCGCTGTCTCCGGAGAGGCACTGCTGGCGGTCTGTTCTCTGTGGCACTGTCCCGCGGGTCACCCCGGGTCGCCGTTAGCGACCACCCTGCCCTGTGGAGCCCGGACGTTCCTCGGCGGCGAGGTCTCCCCCGCCGACGCGACCGCCCGGCCGACTCGTCCGTCGTGCCGACCAGTCTACGGATGCCCTCAGCGGAACTCCGGAGTCCGCGCTGCGGGCTCCGGCGGACCCTCCTACGGTGACTCCGTCCGGCCGGTCGTCACGTCCTCCATCGGGGGAGCCGAGCCGGGTGCCGCCGAGTCGCGGCCACCGCGGGTGGCCGTGAGCCGGGGACCCACCGCACCACCGGGGTGAGTCCCACCTCCCGAGCCACCGGGAGGGGGTAGGGCGCAGATCCCCGCCCGAACCCGTCAGCTGACCCGGTAGGCGGCCACGGGAGAACGGAGAACCACCACGGGTGCGTCGACGGCGCCTGCCTCGGCGTGCCCGCACCCCTGCGACGAGCGCCGCGCCCCGCCCACCTCCGCCGGTCGCCGCGCCCCCACGGACCCATTCCGGCCGTCCTGGCGTCGGCCTGCCCTCCAGCAGCCGCCCGCCGCCCTGCCGCGCGCCCGGGTCCGTCCCGCAGGTCCCTCCCTCACGCGCCGGGTGACCGCCGAGCCACGGACGGCGCCGCGCGAGAACCGACGTCAGGAGCTCTCCTCGTCATGCCCTCGAACAGCAAGCGCACGATCCGCCGCACCCTCACCGCCGGCGCCCTCGCCGTCGTCTTCGGCCTCTCGGGCCAGTCGGCGGCCCAGGCCCACGGGGACGGCCCCCGCCGCGACTGGTCGCACGGCTGGTCCCAGGACCGGGCCCCCGCTGCCTCCGCGGCTCCCGCGGCCGCACCGGCGGCCGCCCCCGCCGCTGCGGCGGTGTCCACGAACCTCAGCGGGAAGCCGACCCCCACCTCGACCTCCTACAGCGCCTGGGCGGCGCACGTCCGCCCGGTCGTCGCCGAGGTCGCGCAGCGGTTCGGGGTGTCCACGGTGCTCACCCGGCCCGGGCACTCCCCCACCCAGCAGCTCGCCGCGGACTTCATGGTCTACGCCGACTCCGCCAAGGGGAACGCCGTCGCGCAGTACGTCCTGGACAACGCCGCGCGCTTCAACGTCGACTACGTCATCTGGAAGCAGCGGATCTTCGTCATCGGGAGCTCCGGCTGGCGGGCGATGGCCGACCGCGGGTCCCCCACCGCCAACCACATGGACCACGTCCACGTGAGCTTCAACCCCTGACCGGCCCGGACGCGGCCCCGGGAACCGCCCGGGGCCGCGTCCCCGTCAGCCGGCGTACAGCACGAAGCCGCTCACCCGCCGGCCGTCGACGACCGGGGTCACCATGTCGACCTGTCGCCGTGCCTGCTCCTCGACCGGCTCGGCCGACAGCGCCTCCAGGTAGCGGCGGTGCTCGGCCGGCGAGGTCGCCCGTCGGGGTGGCCGAGGAACTGCCGCGGCGGCGGAGGTCGGCGTGTCGGTGGTCGACCCGAGGTCGGGGACGCTCAGCGCCCCCGGGCCACCCGCAGCGCCGCGGCGATCATCGGCGCCTGCAGCGGCAGCCGGACCACCGCCGCGGCCAGCAGCGCCGGCCGCCTGCGCGCCACCCGGAAGTGGTGCAGGTGGGCCGGCACGAACGACGCCAGCAGCGCGGCCGCGGCCCACCCGCCGGCCCGGCGGCTCGCCGGCGCGGCCAGCAGTGCGGCGGTACCGATCTCCGCGACCCCGCTGCCGAGCACCCAGCCGCGGGCGTCGCCGAGCTCGGGCGGCACCAGCTCCTCGAAGGTCCGCGGCCGCACCAGGTGCAGCACGCCGGAGCCGCCGAGGGCGGCGGCCAGCCAGGTCGCCGGGGCGGGGAGTCGCATGGACCGACCGTAGGCTGGCACCCCGTGACGGCCGCCGACCTCCTGATCGCGGCCGCGGTGGCCCTGGGCGCGGGAGCGGTCAACTCGATCGCCGGCGGCGGGTCGCTGATCCTCTTCCCCACCCTGGTGGGGCTGGGCCTGGGCACCGTGGCGGCCAACGTCACCAACTCGGTGGCGCAGTGGCCCGGCTACCTCGGCGGCATGGTCGGGTTCCGTCGCGAGTACGCCGGCCAGCGCGGCCGGCTGGTGCGCCTCGGCGCGGTCTCGGCGCTCGGCGGGGTCGCCGGCAGCGTGCTGCTGTTGACCACGCCGAGCGAGGCCTTCGACGTCGTCGTGCCGGTGCTCGTGCTGCTGGCCAGCCTGCTGCTCGCGGTGCAGCCGCTGCTCACCCGCCGGCTGCGCGACCGCGACGACGGCGCCGTCCGCGACCCGTGGTGGCTCTACCTCGCGCTGTTCCTCGCCACCGTCTACGGCGGCTACTTCGGCGGCGCGCTCGGCGTCATCCTCGTCGGGGTGCTCGGGACGGCGCTGCACCGGCTGCCGCTGGCCAACGCGCTGAAGTCCGCGCTCTCCGCGGTGACGGCGACGGTCACCCTGGTCGTGTTCGGCGTCTTCGGGCCGGTCGCCTGGCAGGTGGTCGCCGTCGCGGCGCCGGCCAGCCTGGTCGGCGGGTTCCTCGGCGCCCGGGTGGCCAGCCGCATCCCCGCGACGCCGCTGCGGGTGCTGATCGTCGTCTTCGGCGTCGCGGTGTCGGTCTACCTCTTCACCAGGATCTGACGCTCACTCCCCGCCGCGGCCGGGCTCGCCGATGGCGACCATCGCCTCGACGGCGCGGCGGGCGCGGGCGGCGGTCTCCGGGTCGACGTCGACGGCGCCCTCGCCGGTCCGCAGCGTGTGCAGCAGCTTGGCCGGGGTGATCATCTTCATGTAGCGGCAGGCCGCGCGGCTGTTCATCGGGATGAACGCCGTCCCGCTGTTGAGCGCCCGCAGCTGGTGCAGGATGCCGACCTCGGTCGCGACCAGCACCTGGCCCGACGACGTCCGCGCCGCGGCCTCGACCATGCCGCCGGTGGACAGCACGCGGGTGCGGTCGGCGGGCAGGTCGCCGTGGCTGACCAGGTCGAGCACCGAGGTGGTGCAGCCGCACTCGGGGTGCACGAGGATCTCGGCGTCCGGGTGCGCGGCCACCTGCGCGCGGACGTCGGCCGGGCTGATGCCGGCGTGCACGTGGCACTCCCCCGCCCACACGTGGATGTCCTGGCGCCCGGTCACGCGCTTGACGTGCGCGCCGAGGAACTGGTCGGGGCAGAACAGGATCTCCCGGTCCTCGGGGATGGACCGGATGACGTCGGCGGCGTTCGACGACGTGCAGCAGATGTCGGTCTCCGCCTTCACCGCCGCGGTGGTGTTCACGTAGCTGACGACGACGGCGCCGGGGTGCTGGGCCTTCCACTCGCGCAGCTGCTCGGCGGTGATCGAGTCGGCCAGCGAGCAGCCGGCGGCGTGGTCGGGCAGCAGCACCGTCTTGTCCGGCGAGAGGATCTTCGCCGTCTCGGCCATGAAGTGGACGCCGCAGAAGACGATCTCGCGGGCGTCGGTCTGCGCCGCGACCCGCGACAGGTAGAGGGAGTCGCCGGTGAAGTGGGCGACGTCCTGGATCTCGGGCACCTGGTAGTTGTGCGCGAGCACCACCGCACCGCGCTCGTCGGCGAGCCGGCGGACCTCTGCCGCCCAGGTCTCGTACTCGGCGGGCGACAGGGTGCGCTCGTCGCCGGCGACGGTGGGGGTGGCGGGCGCGATGGTCGCGGTCACGGGGCTCCTCGGAGTGCGGGGGGCTCATCGTCCCCGGAGCGCCGGGGAGGCCGGCGGCGGGGTGTCCCGTACAACACCGGGCCGCCCGGCCCGCTTCCCGTCCCGGCGACGTCCCGGCGACGTCAGCGGCGCACGTCGTAGACCAGGTGGGTCACCCGCCGGCCCTGCACGACCACCGGGTCCTCGAACTGGATCTCCGGCGGGCCGCCGGCGCCGAAGTACGGCCGGCCCGAGCCCAGGACCACCGGGACCAGCGCGAGGACCACCCGGTCGACCAGGCCCGCGCGCAGCGCCTGCCCGCCGACGTCCCCGGCGCTCACCGTGACGTCCCGGTCGCCGGCGAGCTCCCTCGCCCGCTCGACGGCGGTCGGCACGTCCGGCGCGAAGGTGAACGGCGCGGTGTCCCGGTGCGGCCAGTCGTCGGCCGGGCGGTGGGTGACCACGACGACGTGCTCGCCGTTCGGGGGCACGCCGCCCCAGCCGTCGGTGATGTCGAACAACCGGCGCCCGCACACCATGACGCCCACCCGGGTGGCCATGCCGGTCAGGAACTCCGCCGTCTCCGCCGTCACGTGGAAGGGCCGGTCCGGGTCGCTGAAGGTCATCTCGACGTCGCCGTTGCCGTACCAGTCGAACAGCGGCCCGGGCATGTCGTCGTCCCGCCCGACGTACCCGTCCAGCGACACCGCCGCGAACAGCACCACCTGCCCCATGGGGCACCTCCTCGCTTCCGGCTCCGGGGCGGAGCCGCCTGCAGGAGGGACCGGCGGGCGCTCGTCAACTCACCGGTTGAGCACCGCGCGAGATCGGCGGTCCCGTGGCGATCAGCGCCCGATGGCCACGGGACCGCCGATCTCGCGAGGTCCTACCGCAGGTGGGCGGTGTCGTTCACCAGGCGGACCGAGGTGCGGCCGTCGGAGCTCCACGCGACCGTCGACAGCGACGCCGCCTCGAGGAACACCCGGTGCACCACCTCGTCGCCGGCGCCGAGACCCGCGGCCAGCAGCAGCTTGATCGGCGTCACGTGGCTGACCACGAGCACCGTCCTCCCGGCGTACCGCTCCAGCAGCCGCGCCCGGGCGCGGGCCACGCGGCGGCTCACGTCGGCCACCGACTCGCCGCCCGGCGCGGCCACCGTCACGTCGGCCGCGAACCGGCGGGCGGCCAGCGGGTGCCGCTGCTGCGCCTCGGTGGCGGTGAGCCCCTCGAGGTCGCCGAAGTCGAGCTCGACCAGGTCGTCGTCGAGCTCCACCGGCAGGCCGAGCACGCCGGCGACCGCCTCGGCGGTCTCCCGGGTGCGGCGCAGCGGCGAGGCGACGACGACCTCGATGCCCAGCTCCTTGGCCCGCACGGCGGCCGCCTCGGCCTCCGCGCGCCCGGTGGCCGACAGCGGCAGGTCGTTGCGTCCGCTGTACCGGCGCTCGGGGGTGTGCTCGGTGCGGCCGTGGCGCAGCAGGTGCGTGACCGTGGTGACGACGGGCGCGGGCTCGGCGGCCGGCTGGACGTCGTCCTCCACCACGGTCGGCTCGGCGGCGGTGTCGCGGTGCACCGGCCGGCCGTCCATCGCGCTGTTGGCGAGCGCGTCGGCGGCGCCGTTCTGCGCGCGCGGCACCCAGGTGTAGCGGACGCTGCCCAGCCGCCGGGCGATGTCGCGGGCCTGGACGGCGAGCTTCTGCATGTCCGGGTGCTTGATCTTCCAGCGCCCGGACATCTGCTCGACGACGAGCTTGGAGTCCATTCGCACCTCGACGTCGGCGCCGGCGTCGAGGTCGAGGGCGGCCTGCAGGCCGGCGACCAGCCCGCCGTACTCGGCGACGTTGTTCGTCGCCCGGCCGACCGACGCCGCGCGCTCGGCGAGCACCCGCCCGGTGGCGGCGTCGCGGACCAGCGCGCCGTAGCCGGCGGGGCCGGGGTTGCCCCGCGAGCCGCCGTCGGCCTCGACGATGAACCGGGTCACAGGCCCGACTCGGCGGTGCGCACGAGGATCCGGCCGCAGTTCTCGCAGCGGACCACCTCGTGGGGGTCGGTGTTGCGGACGGCGGCGAGCTCCTTGCCGAACAGCTCGATCCGGCAGCCCTGGCACTGCCGGGCCTTGAGCATCGCCGCGCCGGTGGTACCGGTCTGCGTGCGGATCCGGTCGTAGAGCGCCAGCAGCGGGGCGGAGATGCCGGCGGCGATCTCCCCGCGCTCCGCCTCGTGCCGGGCGGTGGAGTCGGCGATGTCGGCGAGGGCGTCGTCGCGCAGCTGCTCGGCCCGCTCCCGGACGGCGACGGCGGAGGCGCGGCCGGACTGCGCGTCGGCGAGGGCGGCGTCGGCGGTCTCGCGGCGCTCCATCAGCTCGAGCACCTGGTCCTCGAGGTCGGACTGCCGCCGCGCGAGCGACTGCAGCTCCGACTGCAGCGAGGTGATCTCCTTCGGCGTCGCCGCCCCGGAGTCGATCCGCGACCGGTCGCGGTCGGCCCGCTGCCGGACGGTATCGACGTCGGCCTCGAGCCGCTTCTGCTCGCGGTCGAGGTCGCGCACCTCGGTCCCCGCGCGGACCTCCGCCTCGGCGAAGGTCCGCTCGGACTCCGCGGCGGCCTCCACGGCGGCGACCTCCGGCAGCGTGCGCTTCCGGTGGGCGAGCTGGGTGAGCGCGACGTCCTCGTCGGCCAGGGCCAGCAGCTTCTGCTGCTCGAAGTGGTCGGCCTTCACCCGCTCAACCTACCGGGGCGCCTCGCCTCACCCCGGCCCCGTCCGGAGGCTCGTCCCGAGCCTGCGAGGGATGGGAGGGACGGGGTCCTTCACCTGCGGCCGGTCGCCTCCCCCGTCGCGCCGCGGGCCGTGCCGGGCGGCGCGGACTCCAGCGGGTCGGGCAGGTCGCGGAAGGTGGGGTCCTCCCGCTCGGCGGTGTAGTCGCTCTCCGCCGTCCCGTCGACGCCGTCGTCCACCTTGGCCGCGCGCAGCGCCATCGTCACCAGCACCGTGACGACGAGGTTGACCAGCAGCGCGAGGAAGCCCGCGTAGACGCTGGACTGCGCGTCCAGGCCGAGCTTGGACAGTGCGAACGCCGACCCGCCGAAGTGCTCGCGCAGGACCGTGCCGTCCGGCGCCAGCCGCGGGACGTTGTAGAGCATCAGCAGGCCCGCGGCCATGCCCGCGACCCACCCGGCGACGAGCGCACCGCGGTGCAGCCACCGGGTGTACAGCCCAAGCGCCACCGCCGGGAGCGTCTGCAGGATGATCACGCCGCCGATGAGCTGGAGGTCGATGGAGAACTGCGGGTCGATGAACAGGATCGCCGCGACCGCGCCGACCTTGACCACCAGCGAGGTCACCTTGGCGACCTGCGCCTCCTGCCGCGGCGTGGCGTCCTTCTTGAGGAACTCCTTGTAGATGTTGCGGGTGAACAGGTTCGCCGCGGCGATGGACATGATCGCCGCCGGCACCAGCGCGCCGATGCCGATGGCGGCGAAGGCGATGCCGGCGAACCAGCTCGGGAACATCTCCTGGAACAGCACCGGGACGACGGTGTTGCCGTCCTCGCCGATCGGCGTCACCCCGGCCGCGATCGCCATGAAGCCCAGCAGCGCGATGAAGCCCAGCGCCAGGCTGTAGACCGGCAGCGCGCTCATGTTGCGCTTGAGCACGTCGCGGTTGCTGGCCGCGAGGACGCCGGTGATCGAGTGCGGGTAGAGGAACAGCGCGAGCGCCGACCCGAAGGCCAGCGTCGCGTACTGCCACTGCCCGGTGCCCGGCAGCAGCACGCCCGCGCCGGTGCCGGCGGAGAACTTCTCCTCGGCCGCGCCGAAGATCACGTCCCAGCCGCCGAGCTTCACCGGGATGACGATCACCGCGACGATGATCGTCAGGTAGATGAGGGTGTCCTTGACGAACGCGATGAGCGCCGGCGCCCGCAGCCCCGAGTTGTAGGTGTAGAGCGCGAGGATCACGAACGCGACGATCAGCGGGAGCTCGCCCTCCACGCCCATCGCCTTGAGGATCGCCTCGATGCCGACCAGCTGGAGGGCGATGTAGGGCATCGTCGCGACGATCCCGGTGAGGGCCACCAGCAGCGCCATCGTCGGGGAGTCGAACCGGGCGCGCACGAAGTCCGCCGGCGTCACGAACCCGCGCACGTGGCTCACCGACCACAGCCGGATGACGACCAGGAAGACCAGCGGGTAGATCACGACCGTGTACGGGACGGCGAAGAACCCGGCCGCGCCGGCGCCGAACATCAGCGCGGGGACGGCGACGAACGTGTAGGCGGTGTAGAGGTCACCGCCGAGCAGGAACCAGGTGATCCAGGTGCCGAAGCTGCGCCCGCCCAGCCCCCACTCGTCGAGGTGCATGAGGCTCTCCGCCCGCCGCCAGCGCGACGCGACGAACCCCATGACCGTGACGACCAGGAACAGGACGATCACGATGGTCAGCTCGACGACGTTGACCCCGTCCACGGCTCAGCGCTCCCGGTCCCGCTCGATGGCGGCGCGGGCGGCGGCCTGCTCCGCGGGGCTGCGACGGGTGGCCCGGTAGACGACCACGGTGGTCAGCACGCCCAGCCCGACGAACAGCAGCTGCACCCAGTAGAAGAACGGCCAGCCGAACAGCGTCGGCTCGACGCGGTTGTAGAACGGCACGATCAGCGGCACCACGATCGGCACCAGCAGCAGCCAGTTCCAGGGGCTGCGGTCGCTCCTCCGGGGGGCCGCACCCCCCGTCGGCGGTCGTTCGGCGGTGGCCACGGCGCCCTCCCGGTCTCAGCCGGCCGCGCGGGCCGGGTCCCCTCCAGCCGACCGGCCCCGGTGCACCGTCCACGGGTCGGTGCGGCGCCGGGAGGCGACCGCCTCGACCCTGCCGGACAGGTCCGTGGCCAGCACGTCGGCGACCACGGGGACCCAGGGCCACTCGGAGGCGAAGTGTGCCACGTCACACAAGGCCGGGCCCGGTCGCTCCCCGGACTCGGACACCGGGTGGTGCCGGAGGTCGCTGGTGAGCAGGACGTCGGCGCCGGCCGCCGTCGCCTCGGGCAGCAGCGAGCCGCCGCTGCCCCCGCAGACGGCGACGGTGCGCACCGGCCGGTCCGGGTCCCCGGCCGCGCGGACGCCGCCGGCGGTCTCCGGCAGGACCGCCGCCGCGTGCGCGGCGAAGCCGGCCAGCGTCGTGGGCCGCGGCAGCTCCCCCACCCGGCCGAGCCCGGCGCGGGAGCCGGGCGCCACCGGCTGCAGCGGGCGGGTGCCGGTCAGGCCGAAAGCGGCGGCCAGAGCGTCGTTGACGCCGGCGTCGGGGGCGCGGTCGGCGTTGGTGTGCGCGACGAACAGCCCGCAGCCGGCGCGGACCAGCCGGTGCACCAGCCGCCCCTTGGGGTCGTCGGCGGGGACGCCGTGCACCGGGGTGAGGAACAACGGGTGGTGGGTGACCAGCAGCCCGGCGCCGAGCTCGAGCGCCTCGTCGACGACGGCGGCCACCGGGTCGACGGCGACCAGCACGCGACCCACCGGCTCGGCGGGGTCCCCGCAGACCAGGCCGACGGCGTCCCAGTCCTCCGTGAGCGCCGGGTCGTAGCGGGCCTCCAGCGCGGCGACGACCTCGCCCAGGGTGGCGGTCACGGGCGCCGACGCTAGCCGAGCGCCGTCCCGCCTGCGGCGACCGCGGGTGGCAGGCTCCCGACCGTGGCGGACAGGTCGCTGCGCGCACCCGCGTGGCTCGAGGAGCTGCTCCGCACCACTCCCCCACCCGTGCCGTGGCGCGACGTCGTCCGGTTCGCCGTCGTCGTGCCCGCGCCGCTGGCCGTGGCGCTCGCCGTCGGCGGGCAGACGGCGCTCGGCGCCGGCGTCTTCGCCACCACCGGCGCGCTCGCGGCCACCCTCGCCCCGCAGGGCGGCCCGCTGCGCGACCGGCTGCGCCGCACCGCCGCCGCGGTGGGCCTCGGCGCGGTCGGCCTCGTCGCCGGGCAGTTCGCCAGCGGCGGCGGCGTGCTGCCGGTGGTGGTCGTGGCGGTGCTGTCGGTGGCCGCGGCGGTCATCAGCGCGGTCAACTCGGCGATGTCGCTGGGCGCGCTGCAGCTGCTCGTCTACACCGCGCTGGCGTCGGGGCTGGTGACGCCGCTGCCCGCGGCGGCCGAGGTGGCGTTCTTCGCCGCCGGCGCGGCGTGGGCGACGCTGGCCACGCTGGTGCAGGCCGCCACCGAGCCCAGCGACCCCGACCGCAGCGCCGTCGCCGCGGTGTTCACCCGGATCGCCGGGCTGCTCACCGCCGTGGGCACCGAGGGCACCGACGACGCCCGCCGCGAGCTGACCACCGCGCTCAACGCCGCCTACGACCGGGTGATCCGCACCCGCAGCCTCGCCGCCGGGCGCAACCGGCAGCTGTCGGAGCTGGCCGGGGTCCTCAACGCCGCCGCCCCGCTGGTCGAGGCGGCGGTCGCCGCCGCCCGCACCGGGGTGCACGCCGACCCGCACGACGTGACCGCGGTGCACGCCCTCGCCGCTGCGGTCTCCGGCAGCCGCGAGCTGCCCGCCGAGCGCCCGCCCCCCCTCGACGACGGGCCCGCCGTGCGCCGCGCGGTGCGCCACGGGGTGCGGCTGGCCTGGGCCGTCGTGGGCGACCCCGAGGAGCGCGCGGGCGCCGCCGTCACCCCGCCCCGGCCGTCCTGGCGGGAGCGGCTGCGCGACCTGGCCGACCGCACCCTCGGCAGCACCGACACCCGCGAGTTCGCCCTCCGGCTCACGCTGTGCATGACCATCGCGGAGGTCGCCCGCCAGCTGCTCCCCATCGAGCGGCCCTACTGGGTGCTGCTGACCGTGGCGATCGTGCTCAAGCCCGACTACGGGTCGGTGTTCACCCGGGCGGTGCAGCGCGGCGCGGGCACGCTGCTCGGCGTCCTCATCGGCTCGCTGCTGCTGTCGGTGCTGCCCCGCGACGGCTGGGTGGTGGTCGCCATGGCCGTCGCTGCTGGGCTGCTGCCCTGGGCGCGCGGCGCCAACTTCGGCCTGTTCTCGGTGTTCCAGACGCCGGTGATCATCCTGCTGCTCGACCTCGCCGTCCCCGGCGGGCCGGAGCTGGTCGGCGCCAGGCTGGTGGACACCCTCATCGGCTGCGCGATCGTGCTGGTCGCGGGCTACCTGCTGTGGCCGCAGACCTGGCGGGCCCCGCTGGAGGACGCCCTGCGCGCGGCCACGCTGGCGCTGGACGCCTTCGTCGGCGCCGCGTTCGGCGCGGACCCGGTCGCGCGCCGCCGCGCCCGCCGCGCGACCTACCGGGCGCTCACCGAGCTGCACACGCAGCTGCAGCGCCGGCTGGCCGAGCCGCCGCCGATCAGCACCCGCGCCGCGGCCTGGTGGCCGGTCATCGTGCAGCTGGAGCGGACCGCCGACGCGGTCACCGAGGCGGTCATCGCCGTCAGCGGCGGGGAGCCGGACCCCGACCCGGCGCAGGTGGCGGTGCTCCAGCGGGCGCTGCGCGAGCTCGAGGACGACGTCCGGGCGCACCGGGTGCCCGACGACGCCGAGATCCACGCCGACGGCGTGCTCGCCCCGGTCGCCCGCGAGGTCGACGCCGCACGGCGGCTGGTCCGCGACGCCGCCCCCGGCCGCCGCCCCGAGACCGCGGCGCCCGGCGGCTGACGCACGCTCCGCCATCCGCGCGCGGAAGGCGCTGAGTCGCCGGTCCGCGGCGGCTGCGCTGTCATGGACGGGTGCCGTTCCACCGCTCCCGCCCCGCCCCCGTCCCGCCGCGCATCCCCGTCGTCCCGGGGATCGACGGACCCCCGCCGCCCGGCTCGCGCACCGTCCGCACCGACGACGGCGTGGACCTGCACGTGGAGTTCGACGGACCCGAGGACGCCCCGGTCACCGTGGTCTTCTGCCACGGGTTCACCGCCCGCCTCGGCGAGTTCCAGCTGCAGGTCGAGGCGATCCGCGACCGCGCCCGCGTCGTGCTGTGGGACCAGCGCGGCCACGGCCGGTCCCGCTGGGTCGACCCGCGGACGGCGACCATCGACCGCACCGCCCGCGACCTCGGCCAGGTGCTCGACGCCGTCGTCCCCGCCGGGCGGCCGGTGGTCCTCGCCGGCCACTCGATGGGCGGCATGACGATCATGGCGCTGGCCCGGCAGCGGCCCGAGCTGTTCGGCACCCGCGTCGTCGGCGCGTTCCTGCTGGCCACCTCGGCCGGCGGGTTGGTCCCCCGCGGGCCGCTGGGCCTGGCGGTGAAGGCCATGCGGAAGCTGCACCTGCTGGGCCTGTACCTGTGGTGGCTGCGGCTGCTGGCCCCCGGGCTCGAGCGGCTGCGGCGCCGCGGCACGCGGCTGGGCCACCGGTTCACCCGCCGCTACCTGTTCGGCCGCGACGACGCCACGCGCGAGGCCGTCCGCGTCGTGCAGGCGATGCTCGAGGAGACGCCGCTGACGGTGACCATGGCCTTCTACGGCACCTTCCTCGACCACGACGAGACGGCATCGCTGCCGGTGCTCGGGCGGGTCCCGTGCACCGTCGTCGCGGCCGAGTACGACCGGCTGACCCCCGCCGACCACGGCCGCGAACTGGCCGCGGGGATCGGCGAGCAGGCCGAGCTGATCGTCGTCCCGGGCGCCGGGCACAGCGTCAACCTCACCCGCACCGCCGTCGTCGACCGGGCGCTCACCGACCTGCTCGACAGGGTGGCAGCGGCTGGTCCCGGGACCATCCGGCAGGCAGGCTGATCGAGGACCTGCCTACTGTGTCCGGCACCACACGACCGTGTTCCGACGGCCGGGTCGCCGGATACGGGACCGGCCGACACCGTCTCGACGAGTTGGGGAGCGACCGTGGACCGCCTGAGCGCGACCGATGCCGGCTTCTACTACGCGGAGACCGAGAACGCACCGCTGCACGTGGGCTCGGTCGCGGTCTTCGAGGGACCGGCGCCGTCCTACGGCGACCTGGTGCGCCTGCTGCTGAGCAAGCTGCCGCTGGTGCCGCGCTACCGGCAGCGGGTGCGCGAGGTGCCCTTCAACCTGGGCCGCCCGCTGTGGGTCGACGACCCGCACTTCCAGATCCTCTACCACGTGCGGCACACCGCGGTGCCCAAGCCCGGCGGTGAGGAGCAGCTGCGCAACCTCGCCGGCCGGGTCCTCGGCCAGCGCCTGGACATGGCCAAGCCGCTGTGGGAGGTGTGGCTGGTCGAGGGCCTGGAGGACGACCGCTGGGCGATCATCTCCAAGGTCCACCACTGCATGGTCGACGGCATCGCCGGCACCGACCTGATGCAGGTCATGTTCGACCTCGACCCGAACGCCGAGCACAAGGCGCCGCGCGACTGGTCGCCGCAGCGCAGCCCCTCGGGCGTCGAGATGGTCGCCGGCGCACTGACCGAGACCGTCACCGCTCCCCTGCGCCAGCTGGTGCACGGCCCGGAGGCCGTCAGCACCGGCGCGCGGGGGCTGTTCAACAGCGCCAAGGCGGCGGTGTCGTCGGTCCCGCAGCTGGCCCGCCAGGCGCTGACCCCGATGGCCCGCACGCTCACCGGCCCGATCGGCCCGCACCGGCGCTGGGCGTGGGCCGACGCCGAGTTCGAGGACCTGCGCACCGCCCGCACCGCGCTGGGCGGCACGGTCAACGACGTCGTCCTCACCGCCATCACCCGCGGCTTCCGCGACCTGCTCAAGGGCCGCGGGGCGCTCGGTGGCGACACCGTCGTCCGCACGATGGTGCCGATCTCGGTGCGCAAGGAGGGCGAGCGCGGCTCGCTGGACAACCGGGTGACCGCGGTCTTCGTCGACCTGCCGGTCGGCGAGGGCGACCCGCGGGCCCGGCTGGCGGCGATCAAGCAGCAGATGGACGAGTACAAGCGGACGATGCAGGCGGTCGACGCCCGCTCGATCATCGGCATGGGCGACTACGTCGCGCCGACGCTGCTGGCCCTCGGGGTCCGGTCGGCCATGCAGACCGGCCAGATGTGGTGCCAGGCGGTGACGACGAACGTGCCCGGCCCGCGGGTGCCGCTGTACGTGCTCGGCAAGCGCATGGTGTCCGCGCACCCCTACGTGCCGATCGCCGGCGGCACCCGGATCTCCATCGGGATCTTCAGCTACCTCAACTCGATGACCTTCGGCATCAACGCCGACTTCGACGCCTTCCCCGACGTCGACGTGCTCGCCGAGGGCATCTGCCGCGGCATCGCCGAGCTGGTCGGGCTCGCCGCGGAGCAGCAGCCGGCCGCGGCCGCGCCGTGACCCGGCGGTTGCCGGGCGTGACCCGGTTCACGCCCGGCGACGCCGGGTAGCGCGCCGTGGTGACCGTTTCCGAGACCGATCTGACCGTCGCCGTCACGGGCCCCACCGGCACCTTCGGGGAGGGCCTGGTCCCGCTGCTGCAGGCCGACGAGCGGGTCCGCCGGGTGGTCGGCATCGCCCGCCGGCCCTTCGACCCGGCCGCCCGCGGCTGGACGAAGATGGAGTACCGCCGGGGCGACGTGCGCGACCCTGACGCGCTGAAGGAGGCGTTCGCCGGCGCCGACGTCGTCGTGCACCTGGCGTTCCTCATCACCGGGAACGCCTCGCGGCAGACCACCCGGGCGATCAACGTCGACGGCACGCTGAACGCGTTCCGGGCCGCGGCCGCCGCCGGCGCGCGCCGGTTCGTCTACGCCTCCTCGCTCGCCGCGTACGGCTTCCACCGGGACAACCCGGTGGGCATGACCGAGGACTGGCCGGTGCGCCCGGCGTCCCGGCTGTTCTACGCGCAGGAGAAGGCCGAGCTGGAGCAGCTGCTGCAGCAGGAGGCGCAGGGCCACCCGGAGCTGGGCCTGTACCTGCTGCGCCCGCCGGTGGTGCTCGGCCCGCACACCGTCGGCGCGAAGGACCTGCTGCCCGGCCCGCTCGCCCCGCTGGGGCGGTGGCTGGCCGAGCAGAGCACCCGGCGGCTGCCGGTCCCGCTCCCGGTGGCGGTGCCGGCCCTGCCGCTGCAGTTCGTCCACGAGGACGACGTCGGCTCCGCGCTGCTGCAGTGCGTCGTCGCCGCCGGCCCGCCCGGGGCCTACAACATCGCCGGCGACGGCGTGCTGACCGCCGCCGACGTCGCCCGCGAGTACGGCGCGCTCCCGGTGCCGCTGCCCGCGGCGCCGGCGCAGTTCGCGGCCCGCGCGGTGTCCCGGCTGCCGTTCCTGCCGCCGGCCGCCGAGTGGGTGGAGGCGGCCAGCCACCCGGCGATCATGGACACCACCAAGGCGAAGCAGGAGCTGGGCTGGCAGCCGCAGTACACGGGCCTGGAGGCGCTGCGCGCCACCCTCGACCAGGGCTGAGACCGGCCCGCGCCGCGGCGGACGGGAGCAGGATCGGCCCCCGGCGCCGGCCCGTGACCGGCGGGGCGTCCCGCCCGTTGTACCTCGCGCCGGCCGGCCGCGACGAGCCCCGAGGAAGGAGTGCGCATGAGCCCCGGAGCGGACGACGACGTCCCCCACATCGTGCTGGTCGACGCCGCGAGCGAGGTCGAGCGGCGGATGGTGACCGAGGCGCTGCCCCCGGGCGGGACGGTCCTGCCGCTGAGCGGCTCGGCGCTGACCGGCCCGCTGGCCGACGCCGATCCCACGACCGTGGTCACCGCGACCCGGGTGGCGTGGGCGCCGCGCGGCGGCGCCGAGGTGACCCGCCGCGGGCCCGGCCGGCGCGGGCGGTGGTCGGCGGCCCGGCCCTCGCTGCTGCGCCGCCCGCCGGCCCCGCTGCAGGCCGCGGCGGTGCGCCGCGACCCGGACCGGGCTCGGGTCGTCGTCGCCGAGCCCGCCACCGTGGGCGAGCTGACCGACCGGTGGGACGGCACCGGCAGCCTGGCCGCGTTCGTCGCGCACCAGGCGGCGCTGGCGCTGGACCGGGCCGAGCGGCAGGTGGTCGGCGACCGGGCCAAGGTGCCCCGGCACGTCGCCGAGGCGATCCGGCACAGCCCCGAGTGGCGCGCGGAGGTCGCCGCGCTGGCCGGGCGGCTGGAGCAGCCCGAGGAGGAGGTGGCCGCCGAGGCCGCCGCCGACCTCGACGAGCTCGTCGCGGCGATGGACCCGGCCGCCGTCGAGGTGTTCACCGGGCTGCTGCGGCCGGTGCACGCCCGCGCCTGGGACGTGCAGGCCGACACCGCGCGGCTCACCGACCTGCGCGAGCTGAACCGCACCCACCCGCTGGTGTTCCTGCCCAGCCACCGCTCCTACGTCGACCCGCTGGTCCTCGCCGACGTGCTCGCGCAGCACGACTTCCCGCGCAACCACGTGCTCGGCGGGGAGAACCTGCGGTTCTGGCCGGTCGGGTCGATCGCCAAGCGGGCCGGGCTGATCTTCATCCGGCGCAGCTTCGGCGACGACCAGGTCTACAAGACCGCCGTCCGCGAGTACCTGGCGTTCCTGCTGGCCAAGCGGTTCAACCTCGAGTGGTACATGGAGGGCGGCCGCTCCCGCACCGGCAAGCTGCGCCCGCCGCGGCACGGGCTGCTCGGCTTCGTCGCCGACGCCGTCGAGCGCAAGCGGGTGGAGGACGTCTACCTCGTCCCGGTGTCGATCACCTACGACCAGCTGCGCGAGGTCTCGGGGATGGCCGCCGAGCAGGGCGGCGCCGCCAAGCGCGGCGAGGGCCTGTCGTGGATGGCGTCCTACATCCGCGAGCAGGTGCGCACGCCGCTGGGCACGGTGCACGTGGGCTTCGCCGAGCCGCTGTCGCTGGCCGCGGCCCTGCGCGGCGCCGACCCGGCCGACCCCGGCTCGCGCCGGCTGGGCCTGCAGAAGGTGGCCTTCCAGGTCGCCGTCGGCATCAACTCGGTCACCCCGGCGACGGCGACGGCGCTGGTGACCCTCGCCCTGCTCGGCGTGCGGGACCGGGCGCTGACGCTGGCGCAGGTGCAGCGGGTGCTCGAGCCGCTGCTGCGCTACCTCACCGAGCGGGGCCTGCCGCACTCCGGCGCCGCGCTGCGGACGCCGCGCGGGGTGCGGCGGGTGCTCGGCGCGCTGGCCGGGCAGGGCGTGGTGACCGCCTACGAGGGCGGCGAGGAGCCGGTCTACGCGATCGGGCGCGGCCACCACCTGGTGGCCGCCTTCTACCGCAACAACGCGATCCACCACTTCGTGGACCGGGCGATCGCCGAGCTGGTGATGCTGCGCGACCCGGGCGACCGCTGGGACGAGGCCTACCGGCTGCGCGACCAGCTGAAGTTCGAGTTCTTCTTCGAGGAGCGCGACGCCTACCGCGACCGGCTGGCCACCGAGCTCGAGCGGCTGGACCCGCAGTGGGAGACCGCCGACGGCCGCGACGTCCTGTGCCGCGCCGACCTGCTGGTGGCCCACCGGGTGCTGCGGTCGTTCGTCGACGCGCAGCTCGTCGTCGCCGAGCGGCTGGCCGCCCGTGACCCGCGGACGCCGGTCGTCGAGCCGGAGTTCCTCGCCGAGTGCTCCGGCGTCGGCCAGCAGATGCTGCTGCAGGGCCGGCTGCACGGGCCCGAGTCGCTGTCCCGCGAGCTGTTCGCCGGGGCGCTGCGGCTGGCCGCCAACCTCGACCTGGTCGACCCCGGCCGGGACGACGTGGCCCGCCGGCGGCAGGAGTGGGCCGCTCAAGTCCGGGACGTCGTCGGCCGAGTAGTGGTGATCGACGAGTTGGACGCCGCGGCGCGGCGGGAGAACGTGGGGGTGGAACCGTGACGGCCGAGACGTCGACGGGGGGCGGGCTGCGCGAGCAGGCGGCCGCCATGGCCCGGACCAACGTCTGGACCGAGGAACAGCTGGTGGCCGACGTCGAGGCGGCGCCGCCCGGCCCGCGGGTCGGGGCGTTCTTCGACTTCGACGGGACGGTGATCGACGGCTACTCGCTGGCCGCCTTCGCCCGCCACCACCTGCGCTCGCTGCACGTCACCCCGACCGACCTCGGCCAGCTGCTGCTGACCGGCCTGCGCGGGGTCACCACCGAGGAGGACTTCGAGCGGTTCACCGTCGCCGGCATGCGCGCCTGGGCCGGCCGCAGCGAGGACGAGCTGGCCGAGCTCGGCGAGCGGCTGTTCGTCCAGGGCATCGCCGGCTCGCTGTACCCCGAGGCCTGGCGCCTGGTCACCGCCCACCTGCAGGCCGGGCACACCGTGGTCCTGGCCTCCTCGGCGACCCGCTTCCAGGTGGAGCCGGCCGCCCGCGCGCTGGGCGTGGAGCACGTGCTGGTCTCCCCCGTCGAGATCGTCGACGGCGTGTGCACCGGCCGCCCCGGCGGCCCGCTGCTGTGGCGGGCGGGCAAGGCCGCGGCCGTGCGCGCGTTCGCCGAGGAGCACGGCATCGACCTGCTGCAGAGCTACGCCTACTCCAACGGCGACGAGGACGTCCCCTTCCTGCGCACCGTCGGCCGCGCCCGCGCGCTCAACCCGGGCAAGGGGCTGACCGCCGCGGCCCGCCACTACTCGTGGCCGGTCGCCCGCTTCAAGCGCCGCGCGAGCACCTCCCCGGCCGACGTCGCCCGCACCCTGGCCGGCGTCGGCGGCATGTTCGGCGGCTTCGCCACGGGCCTGGCGGTCGGCGCGCTCGGCGGTTCGCGGCGGGAGGCGGTCGACCTCGGCCTCACCCTCGCGGGTGAACTCGGCAGCGCGCTGGCCGGCGTCCGGCTCGACGTCCAGGGCGCCGAGCACCTGGCCACCCGGCCCGCGGTCTTCCTGTTCAACCACCAGAGCCAGCTCGACGTCCTCATCCTCGCCAAGCTGCTGCGCGGCGGGTTCACCGGCGTGGCCAAGAAGGAGCTGGCGCGGACGCCGGGCTTCGGGCTGGCGTTCCGGCTGGCCGACGTCGCGTTCGTCGACCGCGGCGACCCCGCCCAGGCCCGCAGGGCGCTGGAGCCGGCCGTGCAGCGGCTCAAGGAGGGCATCTCGCTGGTCGTCGCCCCCGAGGGCACCCGCTCGGCCACCCCCACCCTCGGCGCGTTCAAGAAGGGCGCCTTCCACGTCGCGATGCAGGCCGGGGTGCCGATCGTCCCGGTCGTCATCCGCAACGCCGGCGAGCTGATGTGGCGCGGCGCGACGACGGTCTCCCCCGGCACCGTGCAGGTGCGGGTGCTGCCGCCGGTGGACACGAGCGACTGGTCGGTCGAGGACCTCGACCGGCACGTGACCGAGGTGCGCGACTCCTTCCTCGCCACGCTGGCCAACTGGTCCGGGCGCACGCGGCGGCCGGTGGTCGCCGAGTCGCCCACCGCCGAGGAGTCCGCGCCCGCCCCCGCGGTGCCGGCCGCGCCGCTGGACTGGGGCACCTCGCCGGAGATGAACCCCATCGAGACGGCGATGTGGCGCGCCGAGGCGGCCGACCCGCGGCTGCGCGCCAACGTCACGCTGCTCGAGGTGCTCGAGACCGCGCCGGACTGGGACCGCTTCCTCGGCGCGCACGAGTGGGCCTCGCGCATGGTGCCGCGGATGCGCCAGAAGGTGGTCGAGCCGGCCCTCGGCGTCGGCGCGCCCCGCTGGGCGACCGTGGACGACCTCGACCTGGACCGGCACGTGCGCCGGGTGCGGCTGGAGGAGCCGGGCTCGACGCGGCAGCTGCTCGACGTCGTCGGGGAGTTCGCCTCCGCGCCGCTGGACCGCGACCGGCCGCTGTGGGAGGTGCTGCTGGTCGAGGGCCTGGCCGAGGGCCGCGCGGGCTACGTCGTGAAGACCCACCACAGCACCACCGACGGGCTGGGCGCCGTCCAGCTCATGGGCCTGCTGCACCGCCGCAGCCCCGACCGCGACCCCGCCCGCCCGGAGCCGCCGGCCCCGGTGCCCGGCGAGGTCTCCCGCGTCGGGGCGCTGACCGAGCAACTGGTCGGGACCGCGCGGTCGGTGCCGCTGGCCGCGCTGCGCCGCGGCGTGGAGGCGCTGGGCACCCTGCGCCACCCGCGGGAGGTGGCGACCCAGGCCCTCGACGCCGCCCGGGCGGCGACGAAGACCCTCGCGCCGCCGCGCGGCAGCAGCCCCGCGCTCGCCGCCCGCGGCGGGGACTGGCGGTTCGAGGTGCTCGAGGTGCCGCTCGCCGACCTCAAGCGGGGCGCGAAGGCGGCCGGCGGCAGCCTCAACGACGGCTTCCTCGCCGCGGTGGTCGGCGGCTTCCGCCGCTACCACGAGCGCACCGGCGCCCCGCTGGCCACGATGACCGTCGGGATCCCGATCAGCCTGCGCGCCCGCGACGACGCCCAGGGCGGCAACCGGTTCACCGGCGCCCGGTTCACCGCGTCGCTGGCCGAGGCCGACCCGGCCGCGCGGATCGCCACCATCCGCCAGTTCGTCCTCTCGGCGCGGGAGACCAGCGCCAGCGGCGTCACCGACGACCTGCTCGGCCCGGCGCTGCACTGGCTCCCCGCACCGGTCGTCGGCGCGGTCTCCGGGCGGCTGACCAGCGCGAACGACGTCCAGGTGAGCAACATGCCCGGCGTCGCGCACCCGGTGTACTTCGCCGGCTCGCGGATCCTGCGGATGTACCCGTTCGGGCCGCTGCCGGGCTGCGCGGCGATGGTCACGCTGCTCTCGCACGAGGACCAGTGCTGCATCGGCGTCAACCTCGACTCCGCCGCGGTGACCGATCCCGAGGGCCTGGTGGCCGACCTGCAGGCGGGACTGGACGAGGTCGTGGCGCTCGGCCAGGTGTGAGCCAGGTCTCCTGCGGTACAGCACCGGGCGGAAGCCGGTGTCCCAGCCCAGGAGAGCCCATGACCTTCAACCTCGCCACCATCCTGCGTGAGTCCGCCGCCGCGCAGCCGGACAAGCCGTTGCTGCGGCTCGGCCCGCTCACCCTGACCTACGGCCAGGTCGACCAGCTCTCGGCCCAGGTCGCGGCCGGGCTGCGCGAGGCCGGGCTGCGGCGGGGCGACAGCGTGGCCCTGCAGCTGCCCAACGTGCCGCAGTTCCTGCTCGCCTACTTCGGCGCGCTCAAGGCCGGGATGACGGTGGTGCCGCTCAACCCGCTGCTCAAGGCCCCCGAGGTCAGCTACCACCTCTCCGACAGCGGCGCCAAGGTGCTGATCACCTTCGGCACCTTCGCCGAGGAGGCGGTCAAGGGCGCCGCCGGTGCCGGTGACGACGTCCGCGTGTACGTCGTGCCCGCGCCCGGCGGCCCGGACGCCCCGCCGGACACCACGCCGTTCGACGCGCTGGTCGCCGCCGGCGAGGGGGCGGACCTCACCGACGTCGAGCAGATGTCCCCCGACGACACCGCGGTGGTCATCTACACCAGCGGCACCACCGGCAAGCCCAAGGGCGCCGAGCTCACCCACTTCGGGACCTACATGGCGGCCAGCGTCGCCGCCGAGACCTTCGCCTACCGCGACGACGACGTCGCCATGGCCGTGCTGCCGCTGTTCCACGTCTTCGGCCTGTCCAGCGTCATGAACTGCGCGATCCGCTCCGGCGCGACGCTGTCGCTGGTGCCGCGGTTCGACGTCGGCGCCGTGCTCGACGCGATGGAGCAGCACCGGGTCACGGTGTTCTGCGGCGTCCCGACGATGTACGTGGCGCTCATGCACGCCGACCTCACCGGCCGCGACGTCTCCGCGCTGCGGATCTGCGTCTCCGGCGGCGCGGCCATCCCCGGCGAGGTGATCAAGGGCTTCGAGGCGGCCTACGGCGGGGCGCCGATCCTCGAGGGCTACGGGCTGTCGGAGACCTGCGCGCTCGCGACGTTCAACCGCAGCGCCGAGGAGCGGCGGGTCCTGTCGATCGGCAAGCGCATGTGGGGCTGCGAGGTGCGGATCGTCGACAACGAGGACCGGCCGCTGCCTCCTGGCGCGGACAACGTCGGCGAGATCGTGCTGCGCGGGCACAACGTCATGAAGGGCTACCTCGGGCGCCCCGAGGCCACCGCCGAGGCGATGCGCGGCGGCTGGTTCCACACCGGCGACCTCGGCTACGTGGACGAGGACGGGTTCGTCTTCATCGTGGACCGCAAGAAGGACCTCGTCATCCGCGGCGGCTTCAACGTGTACCCGCGCGAGATCGAGGAGGTCCTGCACTCCCACCCCGCCGTCATGGAGGCCGCCGTCATCGGGCGGCCCGACGAGCGGCTCGGCGAGGAGGTCGTGGCCTACGTCAGCCTGCGCTCGGGCACCTCGGCCGAGCCGGACGAGGTGATCGCGTTCTGCAAGGAGCGGCTGGCCGCCTACAAGTACCCGCGCGAGGTCGTCGTCATCGACGAGCTGCCCAAGGGCCCGAGCGGCAAGGTCCTCAAGACCGAACTGCGGGCCCGCTGACGGTCTCGCCGACCCAGGAGAGCACCAGGCCGGCCAGGCGGTCGGGCACCTGCAGCTGCGGCACGTGCCCGACCCCGGCCAGCTCCTCGTACCGCCAGCCGGGGTGCGCACGCGCCACCTCGCGGGCGGCGTCGACGGGCACCAGCCGGTCGCGGTCGCCGTGCACCAGCAGCACCGGCGCGGCCACCCGCGCCATGGCCGACCGGTAGCGGCGCGGGTCGGCCAGGATCCGCAGCAGCGAGCGGGCCGCGGTGAGGAAGGCGCGGTCCATCCCGGCGACGTCCTCGCGCTGCTCGAGCTGCCTGACCGCGCGGTCCACGACCGGGGTGGGCAACTCGTCGGGGTCGACGCCGACCAGCTGCAGCATCGACCGCACCCGGGTCAGCGGCGCCGAGCGGGCCCGCCGCAGCGCGAGGAACCGCTCCCCGACGCGGGGCAGGGCGTAGAGGGCGAAGGTGCCCGCCACGAGCGGGTCCAGCCGACGCCGGCCGCCGGGCAGCGCGGGGTCGAGCAGCACCAGGCCCCGCACCAGGTCCGGGGCGGCCGCGGCGGTGAACAGCGAGACCATCCCGCCCATCGAGTTGCCGACCAGCACCGCCGGCTCGCCCACGACCTCGCGCAGGAAGCGCTGCAGGACCGCGACGTTGGCCGGCACGGTCGCGCGGCGCTCCCCCGGCTCGCTGCGGCCGAAGCCGGGCAGGTCCAGCGCCCACACCCGGGCCGACGGCGTCAGCAGCGGCGCGAGCATGTCCCAGTTGCCGTGCGACCCGCCCAGCCCGTGCACCAGCACCACCGCCGGTCCGTCGTCGGCCCCGCCGTAGTCCACGACGTGCACCGGGCCGCCCAGGTCGACGGTCCTGCTGGTCCCCGGTGCCTCGTCCACCCCGACGGTCCCCCTCTGGTGCGCGTGCCGGCGGCGCCCCCGAGGGTCGCCGTCCGGCAGTCATTCCGGCACGGGAAAGTGCCCTGGTCGAGCACCTGGGACCCCTGCGACGCGTGTGATCAGGGCCACACTGGTCCCAGCGAGTCGTCGCAGTCAGGTGTGACCGGTCCTCCATGGTGGGTACCGGCCCGGGCGAGGCGGTGAGGGCCGCCGGCGAGGAGGACGACGTGTCGCGACAGCCCAACGAGGGGCCCGGCCTGCCGCTGTACCTGACCGAGGTCAGCCGTGCGATGGCCGACTACGGTCTCTACCTGGCGGCCCGCCCGCTGATGCCGCGACTACCCACCGGAGACGGTCATCCCGTCCTCGTGCTGCCCGGCCTCATGGCCGACGACATGTCGACGGCGACGCTGCGCCGCACGCTGCGGCGGCTGGGCTACCGCGTCCACGGCTGGCGGCTCGGGCGCAACATCGGCCCGACGCAGGAGTGCGTGGAGGGCATGAGCCGCCGCATCGAGGACCTCAGCGACCGCTACGGCCGCCCGGTCAGCCTCATCGGCCAGAGTCTGGGCGGCATCTTCGCCCGCGACCTCGCCCGCAAGACGCCGGACGCGGTACGCCAGGTGATCACCCTCGGCAGCCCGTTCGGCCTGCAGCGGGACAGCCAGACCCGCGCGCACAAGGTGTTCGAGCGCTACTCGCACCTGCACGTGGAGAAGCGGACGCTGCCGCTGGAGAGCGAGTCGACGCCGCTGCCGGTGCCGTCGACGTCGATCTACTCGCACCAGGACGGCATCGTCGCCTGGAAGGCGTGCCTGGACCGGCTCTCGCCGCACGCCGAGAACGTCGCCGTGTACGCCAGCCACCTGGGCATGGGCCACAACCCGGCGGTCCTCTACGCCGTCGCCGACCGGCTCGCGCAGCGGGAGGGCACGTGGCGGCCGTTCCGCCCGCCGCTCACCCTGCGCCCGGCGTTCCCGCGGCCCGACGTCCCCGAGGTGCCCTACCGCCCGGCCGCCGCGGCCTGACGCCGCCGCACCTCGACACCGACTCACCTCGACACCGCCGCTCGTCGACCTGCGGCTGTCTCGCTACGCCTGAGACAGCCGCAGGTCGACGACGGGCGCCCTCGCCGACCGCGACCGGTCAGGTGCCGGGGTCTCCCGATGCCCGTGACCCTGACAGCCGGCCACTCGACGCCGGGAGGCGCCGGGCGTGCGTGGTGCGGAGGTGGGCGCGGCCGGGATCGAACCGGCGACCGCTCGCTTGTAAGGCGAGAGCTCTCCCGCTGAGCTACGCGCCCCGCCCGCCCAGGGTAGACAGAGGACCCTCTGCCCCCCGCCACTCGCAGGCTCGCGGCGGGACCCTGCAGGGGGCCGATCCCGGGCGGTGGGTCCCGGACCCGGGCCTCAGGCCGCGATCTCGGCGACCGCGTCCTTCCAGCCGGACTGCTCGCGCGCGTCGCCGGGCTGGTTGACCTCGGCGAAGGCGATGGTGCCCTCGGCGTCGACGAGGAAGGTGCCGCGCACGGCCATGCCGGCCTTCTCGTTGAACACCCCGTAGGCCTGCGCGGTGGCGCCGTGCGGCCAGAAGTCCGACAGCAGCGGGAAGTCCAGGCCCTCCTGGGCCTTGAACGCCTTGAGGCTGAACACCGGGTCGGTGCTGATCGCCACGACCTCCACGCCGGCGTCGGTGTAGGTGGTCAGCTCGTCGCGGAGCTGGCACAGCTCCCCGGTGCAGATCCCGGAGAAGGCGAAGGGGTAGAAGACGACGAGGACCGGTGTCCCGCGCAGCTCGGCGAGCGAGACGACCTGGCGGTCCTGGTCGGGGAGGCTGAACTCGGGCGCGGCGTCACCGACGGAGAGGCTCATGCGCCCGATCGTGCCGCAACCCCGGTGACCCACTGGAACGGCCCCCTCGCAGGGGCCCGCGCCGAGCGGAGCGAGGCGTGGGGGGCGAGGGGGTCCTTCGTCTAGCGGCGGCTGCGCGCGGCCTTCGGGGTGACCAGCCGGATCCCCGACCAGTCCTTGGCGGCCGAGATGCTGCTGGTCTGCGCGAGCCCGGCGGTGGGCGCCACCTCGGTGACGTCGCCCGGCTCGACGTGGCCCGGCCGCCCGGACTTGGGCACCAGCAGCCACACGACGCCCTCGTCGGCGAGCGAGGTGAGCGCGTCGGTGAGGGCGTCGAACAGGTCGCCGTCGTCCTCCCGCCACCACAGGACCACGACGTCGGCGACCTCGTCGGTGTCCTCGTCGACCATCTCGCTGCCCGAGACCTCGACGATGGAGTCGCGCAGGTCCTCGTCGGCGTCCTCGTCCCAGCCGAGCTCCTGCACGACCATGCCCGGCTTGATGCCCAGCCGGGCCGCCATGCCGGCGCTGCCCGAGTCGACGCTCATCCCTGCTGTTCCTCCGAGAGATCACGAACCGCCGGTGTGGCACCGGCGGGCACGAGGCGCCGGCTGACGGGCGCGTGGGGTGGACGGGGGCCGACGGCGGACACGACCGGCGGGGAGGACACCCGCAGCCTGGTCATGTCACCCCTCTCGTGCCCGGACGCGCGGCTGCCGACGGTGTCGGTCCGCGTGGGCAGGAGCGTAGGGCATGCCTGGTCACACGCAAGCGGTCGACGGCGACGCGCCCGGGACGCCGTGCGCACCGCTGGCCGGGAGGTCCTGCGTGACGCGGACCATCCCGGCGCGCGACGATGGGGGCATGAGCGCACCGCAGCAGGGTGGAGACCCCACCCGCGACGCCGGACAGCCCCGCGCGGTCATCACCGACGGGCTCCCGAGCCAGCTGGTCGACACCGACCCCGACGAGACCCAGGAGTGGGTGGAGTCGCTCGACAGCGTCGTCGAGCACGCAGGCCGCGGGCGCGCCCGCTACCTCATGCTCAAGTTGTTGCAGCGCAGCCGTGAGCAGCAGGTGGGCGTCCCGTCCCTCCGCAGCACCGACTACATCAACACGATCCCGCCCGAGCGGGAGCCCTACTTCCCCGGCGACGAGCACGTCGAGCGGCGCATCCGCGCCTACATCCGGTGGAACGCGGCGATCATGGTGCACCGCGCGCAGCGGCCGGGCATCGGCGTCGGCGGGCACATCTCCTCCTACGCGTCGTCGGCGTCGCTGTACGAGGTGGGCTTCAACCACTTCTTCCGCGGCAAGGACCACCCCGGCGGCGGCGACCAGATCTGGTTCCAGGGCCACGCCTCCCCCGGCATCTACGCCCGCGCCTTCCTCGAGGGCCGGCTCACCGAGCAGCAGCTCGACGGGTTCCGGCAGGAGGTCAGCCACCCCGGCGGCGGCCTGTCCAGCTACCCGCACCCGCGGCTGATGCCGGACTTCTGGGAGTTCCCCAGCGTCTCCATGGGCCTGGGTCCGATGAACGCGATCTACCAGGCCCGGTTCAACCGGTACCTGCACGCCCGCGGCGTCAAGGACACCTCCGACCAGCACGTGTGGGCGTTCCTCGGCGACGGCGAGATGGACGAGCCGGAGTCGCTGGGCCTGATCGGCCTGGCCGCCCGCGAGGAGCTGGACAACCTCACCTTCGTCGTCAACTGCAACCTGCAGCGGCTCGACGGCCCGGTGCGGGGCAACGGCAAGGTCATCCAGGAGCTGGAGTCGTTCTTCCGCGGCGCCGGCTGGAACGTGATCAAGGTGATCTGGGGCCGGGAGTGGGACCCGCTGCTGGCCGCCGACCGCGACGGCGCGCTGGTCAACCTGATGAACCAGACGCCCGACGGCGACTACCAGACCTACAAGGCCGAGGACGGCGCGTTCGTCCGGGAGCACTTCTTCGGGCGGGACCCGCGCACCCGCAAGCTCGTCGAGGACATGAGCGACAAGGAGGTCTGGGACCTCTCCCGCGGCGGGCACGACTACCGCAAGGTCTACGCGGCGTTCAAGGCGGCGGTGGAGCACAGGGGCCAGCCGACGGTCATCCTCGCCAAGACCATCAAGGGCTGGACGCTGGGCAGCCACTTCGAGGGCCGCAACTCCACGCACCAGATGAAGAAGCTGACCGCCGAGGACCTCGCCGCCTTCCGCGACCGGCTCTACCTGCCCATCCCCGACGAGGCGCTCGACAAGACCCTGCCGCCCTACTACAAGCCGGCCCCGGACTCCGACGAGATGCAGTACATGCTCGAGCGGCGCCGGGCCCTGGGCGGGGCGGTCCCGCGGCGGCGCTCGGAGTTCAAGCCGCTCAAGGCGCCGGACGACAAGGCGCTCGACGTCCTGCGCCGCGGCTCGGGCAAGCAGGAGGTGGCGACGACGATGGCGTTCGTCCGCCTGCTCAAGGAGCTGCTCAAGGACAAGGAGCTCGGCCCGCGGTTCGTGCCGATCATCCCGGACGAGGCCCGCACCTTCGGGATGGACAGCCTCTTCCCGTCGCAGAAGATCTACAACCCGGGCGGGCAGCGCTACACCTCGGTCGACCGCGAGCTGATGCTGGCCTACAAGGAGTCCGAGCAGGGCCAGATCCTGCACGAGGGCATCAACGAGGCCGGCTCCACGGCGTCGTTCACCGCCGTCGGCACCTCGTACGCCACGCACGGCGAGCCGATGATCCCGATCTACATCTTCTACTCGATGTTCGGGTTCCAGCGGACCGGCGACTCGTTCTGGGCCGCCGCCGACCAGATGACCCGCGGCTTCGTCCTCGGCGCCACCGCCGGCCGGACGACGCTCAACGGCGAGGGCCTGCAGCACGAGGACGGCCACTCGCTGCTGCTGGCGCACACCAACCCGGCGGTCGTGTCCTACGACCCGGCGTTCTCCTACGAGGTCGGGCACATCACCCGGGACGCGCTGCTGCGCATGTACGGCGAGGACCCGGGCGCGCCGCTGGGCGGGCACCGCAGCCCCGACGTCATGTACTACCTGACCGTCTACAACGAGCCCTACAACCAGCCGGCCGAGCCCGAGGGCCTGGACGTGCAGGGCCTGCTCGCGGGCATGTACCTGTACGCGCCGGGCTCCGGCGAGGGACCGCGGGCCCAGGTGCTGGCGTCGGGCGTCGCGGTGCCGTGGGCGCTGCGGGCGCAGGAGCTGCTGCGCGAGGACTGGGGCGTGGCGGCCGACGTGTGGTCGGTGACCTCGTGGACCGAGCTGCGCCGGCAGGCCGACGGGTGCAGCGAGCACAACCTGCTGCACCCCGAGGACGAGCCGCAGGTGCCCTACGTGACCCAGCGGCTGCAGGACACCGCCGGCCCGGTCGTGGCGGTGTCGGACTGGATGCGGGCGGTCCCCGACCTGATCGCGCCCTTCGTCCCGGGCGGGATGGCGACGCTGGGCACCGACGGGTTCGGCCTGTCCGACACCCGCCCGGCGCTGCGCCGGCACTTCCACGTCGACGCCGAGTCGATCGTCGTGCGGACGCTCGCGTCGCTGGCCGACCAGGGCCAGGTGGACCGGTCCACGGTCCGCGAGGCGGTGGAGAGGTACCGCATCCGCGACGTCCAGGCCGCGCCCGCCGAGGAGCGGACCGACCCGAGCCCGGCGACCTGAGGTAGCGCGCCCGTGCCCCCTGCTGCCGACGGCGGCCCGCGCGACGTGGCCGTCGTCGGCGGCGGGGTGGTCGGGCTGACCTGCGCGCTCGAGCTCGCGCGCGCCGGTCACCGGGTCCGGCTGCTCACCGCCGACCCGTGGGAGGCGACCACCTCCGCGGTGGCCGCCGCCATCTGGTCCCCCTACCGGGTGGCGCCCGCCGACGCCGTCCTGCGGTGGGGCGCCGCCTCGCTCGGGGTCCTCACCCGGCTCGCCGCCGACCCGGCGACCGGGGTGGCGCTCCGCCCGGGCACGTACGTGCACCGCATCCCCGAGCCCGACCCGTGGTGGGCGCCGGGGGTGCCCGGGGTCCGCCCGGCGGCCCCGGAGGAGCTCCCGCCCGGCGCCCCCGCCGGCACCCGCTGCACGCTGCCGGTGGTCGACACCGGCCGGTACCTGCCCTGGCTGGCCGCCGCGTGCGCCGCGGCCGGGGTGGCGATCGTGCCGGGCCGGGTCGGGTCCCTCGACGAGGTGGCAGGGGACGTCGTCGTGGTGGCCGCCGGCCTGGGGTCGGGGCCCCTCCTCGACGACGGCAGCTGCGTGCCCGTGCAGGGCCAGGTGGTCCGCCTCGCCGACCCCGGCCTGTCCGAGTGGGTGCTGGACGAGGACGGCCCGGCCGGGCTGACCTACGTCGTCCCCCGCGGGCGCGACGTCGTCGTCGGCGGGACGGCGGTGGAGGGCGCCACGGGCCGCGACCCGGACCCGCGGGTGGAGGCCGCGATCCTGGAGCGGGCGTGCGCGCTGGTGCCCGCGCTGCGGGGGCAGCCGGTGCTGTCGCGGGCGGTCGGGCTGCGGCCGGGCCGGGCCGCCGTCCGGCTGGAGCGGCTGGAGGTCGGCGGGCGGCCGGTCGTCGCCTGCTACGGGCACGGCGGCGCCGGGGTCACCCTCTCCTGGGGCTGCGCCGCCGACGTCGCCGCCCTGGTCGCCGCCCTCGTCTGAGCGTCGGCCAGCAGCAGCCAGGCCTGCGCCTCGGGTGAGTGCCCGGGGCGGTCGAACCGGGGCGCGGCCGCGGCGCCGGTGACCCGTCCCAGCCCGTCCACGCGCGCGACGGCCGTGGCGAGCAGCGACCGCCCGGCCGCGGCGTAGGACGCGGGCAGCCAGCCCGCGGCGGCGCCGGTCGACGCGGCCCAGGACAGCATCGCGGCCACCGCGGTGTCCGCCGGCGAGCCGTCGTCGTCGAGGACGGAGCCGAGCGTCCCGTCGGACCGGCGGTACGCCAGGCAGGCGTCGAGGTGCGCGCGGGCCTCCTCCGCGAGGGCGGCGCCGGCGAGTCCCGCCCCCGGCAGCCGGCCCACCGTGCGGGCGAGGGCGGCGGCCACCCAGCCGTTGCCGGTGCCCCAGGCGCGGTCGTCGGAGGGCCGCCCGGCGTCCTCGTCCCACCGCGCCCGCCACAGCCCGTCGGGCCGGCGCAGCCGCGCCCGGTGCCCGTCCAGCTGGGCCAGCGCGACGTCGGCGAACCCGGCGGCGGCCAGCGGCGGCACCACCGTGAACACCGTGTCCGCCCAGACCTCGCGGGTGCCGACCAGGTGGAACAGCGTGCCGTCGGGGGCGCGCGGCGCCCGGCGCAGCAGCCAGTCCCGCTGACGGGCGGCCGCGGCGGCCAGCGCCCGGTCCCCCAGGCGCTGCGCCAGCAGGTCCGCGTACTCCCCGACGACGCCACCGTTGACGCTGCACGCCGGGTCGAGCTCGGCCAGCCGGCCGTCGGGGAGCTGGCGGGCCACGGCGTCGTCGACCAGGGCACGCAGCGCCGCCGCCTCGCCGGCGTCGTCGAGCACCGCCGCCGTCAGGCCCTGGTCCCAGGAGTGCCGCTGGCAGACCAGCAGGGCGGCCAGCACCCGCCGGCGGTCGTCGTCGCTCAGCACGGGGTGCCGCGGGGGGCCCGTGCGCATCCCCCTCGCACGGGCCCCCGTCCTCAGGCCTCGTCGCGGTGCCGGCGCAGCAGCTCGGCGTAGGCCCGGCCGCTGTCCTTCACCGTGCGCCGCTGGGTGGCGTAGTCGACGTGCACCAGCCCGAACCGCTGCGCGTAGCCGCGGGCCCACTCGAAGTTGTCCAGCAGCGACCAGGCGAAGTAGCCGCGGACGTCGGCGCCGCGCTCCATCGCCGCCGCCATCGCGGTGAGGTGGCGGGCGAGGAAGTCGACCCGCTCGGGGTCGTGCACCGCGCCCTCGGCGTCGACCTCGTCCTCCCAGGCCGAGCCGTTCTCGGTGACCACCAGCGGCAGGCCCGGCGCGCGCTCGGTGAGCCACAGCAGCAGGTCGGTGAACGCCTGCGGGCTGATCCCCCACCCCATCGTCGTCGTCGGGCCCTCGGGGTCGAGCTCGACGACGTCCCCGCCGCCGATGAACGACGTCGGCGGCCTGTCCGCGGGGCGGGTGCCGGCCCGCACGGTCTGCTCGAAGTAGTAGTTGACGCCGAGCCAGTCCAGCGGCGCCGCGATCGTCTCCAGGTCGCCGTCGCGGACGGGCAGCGGGGCGCCGGCGGCCTCGAGGTCGGCGACGACGTCGGCCGGGTAGGCGCCGTGCACGACCGGCTCGAGGAACATCCGGTTCTGCTGGCCGTCGAGCCGGCGGGCGGCGTCGACGTCGGCGGGGTCCTGGCTGGCCGGGTGCATCGGCGTGAAGTTCAGCGTGACGCCGAGGGAGCTCACGCCGGCCGCGCGCAGCCGGGCCGCGGCCAGGCCGTGCCCGAGCAGCAGGTGGTGCGTGGCGCGGGCGCCGGCGACCGGGTCCTGCAGGCCGGGGGCGTGCGCGCCGGACACGTGGCCGAGCAGCGCGCTGCACATCGGCTCGTTGAGCGTCGACCAGTGCCGCACCCGGTCGCCGAGCGCGTCGACGACGACCGCGGCGTAGTCGGCGAACCGCTCGGCGGTGTCCCGGTCGGCCCAGCCGCCGCGGTCCTGCAGCGCCTGCGGCAGGTCCCAGTGGTAGAGGGTCAGCCAGGGCTGCACCCCGACGGCGAGCAGCTCGTCGACCAGCCGCCGGTAGAAGTCCAGCCCGCGCTGCTCGACCCGGCCGCCGCCCTGGGGCAGCACCCGCGGCCAGGCCACCGAGAACCGGTACGCCGACAGCCCCAGGCCCGCCATCAGCGCGACGTCGTCGCGGTACCGGTGGTAGTGGTCGACGGCGACGTCGCCGGTGTGGCCCTGGAACGTGCGGCCGGGCGTGTGGCTGTAGGTGTCCCAGATCGACGGTCCCCGCCCGTCCTCGGTCACGGCGCCCTCGATCTGGTACGAGGCGGTCGCGGCGCCGAGGACGAAGCCGGGCGGGAAGGTCAGGCCGGCGAGGGCGTCCTCGCGGGTGTCGGTGGTGGTCACGGCAGGGGTGCTCCTCAGGGCAGGGGTGAGCAGGCAGAGGTCAGGGGGCGGCCCGGCGACTGCGGGGGCCGCCGACGGGGAGGACGGTAGGGGTCAGCCGACGCGCTGCTGCGTCACGGGGTCGAAGACGTGCAGGCCGCCCTCGCGGACCCGCAGGTGCACCGTCTCCCCCACCGCCGGGGCCGAGCGCGGCTCGGTGCGGACGACGACGTCGGCGGTGTGCAGGACGTCGCCGTCGTCGGAGGCGCCGAGGGTGGCGTAGAGGTAGGCGTCCGAGCCCAGCTGCTCGACGACGTTGACCACCACGGGCACGCCCCCGCCGGCGGGCGCGGTCTCCAGCGCCTCGGGGCGGAAGCCGACGGTGACCGTCCCGGTGCCGGCGGCGGCCCGGTCGAGCAGGTCCCGCGGCACCGGCAGCACCGCGCCGGCGAGCCGGACGCCGCCGTCGACCGCGGGCCCGGTGACGACGTTCATCGCCGGCGACCCGATGAACCCGGCGACGAAGGTGTTGGCCGGGCGGTCGTACAGGGCGCCGGGCGTGTCGCACTGCTGCAGGACGCCGTCGCGCAGCACCGCCACGCGGTCGCCCATCGTCATCGCCTCGACCTGGTCGTGGGTGACGTAGACGGTGGTGACGGCCAGCCGCCGCTGCAGGGCGGCGATCTGGGTGCGCGTCTGCACCCGCAGCTTGGCGTCGAGGTTGGACAGCGGCTCGTCCATGAGGAACACCTGCGGGTTGCGCACGATCGCCCGGCCCATCGCCACCCGCTGCCGCTGGCCGCCGGACAGCGCCTTCGGCCGCCGGCGCAGGTAGTCCTCCAGGTCGAGGATCCTCGCCGCCTCGGCCACCCGCCGGCCGATCTCGTCCTTCGGGACGCCGGCGATCTTCAGCGCGAAGCCCATGTTCTGCTCGACGGTCATGTGCGGGTAGAGCGCGTAGTTCTGGAAGACCATCGCGATGTCGCGGTCCTTGGGCGGGGCGTCGGTGACGTCGCGCTCGCCGATGCGGATGCTGCCGGCGTCGATCTCCTCCAGGCCGGCGAGCATGCGCAGCGAGGTGGACTTGCCGCAGCCCGACGGGCCGACGAGGACGAGGAACTCGCCGTCGCCGATCTCCAGGTCCAGGCCGTCCACGGCGGGCCGGTCGGCCTTCGGGTAGATGCGGGTGGCGGAGTCGAAGGTGACGGTGGCCATGGCTCAGGCGCCTTCCGGGGTGCGGGGGACGGAACGGTCGGACGGGCGCCTCATCCCTTCACCGCGCCCTGCATGATGCCGCCGACGATCTGCTTGCCGAGGACGACGAAGACGACGAGCACCGGCAGGGTCCCGACGAGGGTGCCGGCCATGATCACCGCGGTGTCGGGGACGTAGCCGCCGCCGAGACCGGCCAGCGCGACCTGCACCGTCGGGTTCTCGGTGGTGAGGGCGATGATCGGCCAGAAGAAGTCGTTCCAGGCGGTGAGGAAGGTCAGCATCGCCAGCACCGCCATGGCGGGGCGGGCGACGGGGACGACGACGGACCAGAAGGTCCGCAGCGTCGAGGCGCCGTCGACGCGGGCGGCCTCGAGCAGCTCGTCGGGCAGCGCTTGGGACAGGAACTGCCGCATGAAGAAGACGCCGAACGCGCTGACCAGCGTGGGCAGCACGACCGCCTGCAGGTGGTCGACCCACTGCAGCTGGGCGACGAGGATGAACAGCGGGATGATCGCCAGCTGGGTCGGCACCATCATCGTGCCGACCACCAGCGCCAGCAGCGTCTTGTTGCCGCGGAAGCGCAGCTTGGCGAAGGCGAAGCCGGCCAGCGTGCTGCACAGGACGGTGCCCACGGTGATGCAGCCGGCGACGACCACGGAGTTGACGATCGCCAGGCCGATCGGCGCCTCGTCCATGGCCCGGCCGATGTTGGTGAACAGGTCGGCGTCCGGGAGGAACGGCGGCGGGGTGCCGGCGAGCTCGGCGTTGGTCTTCGACGCCGCGACCGCCGTCCAGTACAGCGGGAAGACCGACAGCAGCGCGGTGAGCCCGAGCAGCACGTAGGTCACCGGCCCGGCGGAGGTCACCTTCCGGGCGCGGCGGCGGTGCCCGGTGGGCGCGGGAGCCGGGGCGGACACGGCCTGCTCCGGTGCGGAGGCGAGGGTGGTCATGACGGCTCCTACCGCTCGGCCCGGGCGCGCCGGCGGGCCAGGAGCCCGTAGAGGCCGACGACGACGAGGATGATCAGGAACATGGTCCAGGCGGTGGCCGCGGCCTGACCGAGGCGGAAGTTGGTCCAGCCCTGGTCGTACATCAGCAGGCCGAGGGTCTGGTACTGGTTGGAGACCCCGCCGCTGGTCATGCCGTTGCCGCTGAACAGCAGCGGCTCGCCGAACAGCTGCACCGCGCCGATCGTCGAGACCACGATCGTGAACAGGATCGTCGGCCGCAGCGACGGGACGGTCACGTGGAGGAACTGCTTCCAGCGGCTGGCGCCGTCGATGGTGGCGGCCTCGTACAGGTCGTCCGGGATGGCCTGCATGGCGGCCAGGTAGATCAGCGCGTTGTAGCCGGTCCAGCGCCAGGTGACGATCACCGAGATGGCGATCTGGCTGGTCCAGGTCCCGCTCTCCCAGTCGACCCGGTCGAACCCGACCGCCTCGAGGCCGGCGTTGATCAGCCCGTGGTCGTGGCCGAAGAGCTGGGCGAACACCAGCGTGGCCGCGGCGATGCTGGTGGCGTAGGGCATGAGCATCGCGACCCGGAAGGAGGTCCGGCCGCGCAGTCTGTAGTTCAGGAGGTGCGCCAGGCCCAGGGCCATGGCGAGCTGGGGCACCGTCGAGAGGATGCCGATGGTGAGGGTGTTCCGCGCGGCGTTCCAGAAGAACTCGTTCTGCAGCAGCTCCGTGTAGTTCCCCAGGCCGACGAACTCGGCGCCGTCGATGTCGGACAGCCGCACCTCGTGCAGCGAGATCCAGGCGGTGTAGAGGAACGGGTAGAGGCTGAAGGCGGCGAAGAGGACGAAGAACGGGGCGACGTAGGCGTAGCCCCAGCGGTTGCGGGTGAGCCGGGACCGGCGCCGGCCGGCCGCGGGGCGGACGTGCGGGCTCGGTGGGGCCGGTGCGGCGGCCGCCGCGACCCGGGGGTCGTCGCTGGCGATGGTCATGCCGGGCCTTCCGGGGAGTTCACGAGCAGGGTCCCCACGAGGGGGTGGAGCCGGCCGGCGCCGGGGCGGGTGGACTCGCCCCGGCGCCGGCCGGGGTCTGTCAGCCGCCGACGACCTGTTCGATCTCGTCGAGGGCCGCCTGGAAGGCGTCGTCGGGGGTGGTCCCCTCGGCGACCGTGCTCAGGGCGTTGGTGAACGCCTCCTGGATCTGGGTGTCGTAGGGACCGATCGGCGTGAACCGCAACGCCGCCGCCGACTCCCCGAAGATCTGCCCGACCGGCGCGCCGCTGAAGTAGTCGTTGGTCGCGTCGGACACCTGCGGGTCCTCCGCCGCCTCCTGGCTGGAGGGGAAGTGCGCCTCGCGGGTGAACATCTTGATCTGCTGCTCGGGCGCGGTCAGCCACTCGACGAGGGCGACGGCCTCCTCCTTGTGCTCGCTGGACTCGGTGACGCCGAGCCAGGAGCCGCCCCAGTTGCCGGCACCGCCGGGCAGCGGCGCGACGTCCCAGGTGCCCGCGGCCTCCTCGCCGGCCTGCCCGCTGATGTAGCCGAGCATCCAGGCGGGGCAGGAGATGGTGGCGAACGCGCCGTTGGCGAAGGCGGAGTTCCACTCGTCGCCGAACTGGATGAGGTTGGCCGTCATCTGCTCCGCGGCCGCCACGCTGGCGTTCTGCCAGGCCGCGGTGACGCCGTCGCTGGAGTCGGGGATCGGGTTGCCGTCCGCGTCGTTGTACGCGGTCTCGCCCTGGTAGACGGCCGCGGAGAAGACGCTCGCCGGGCTGTCGACGAACGAGCTGCCCTCCGGCTTGGTCGGCGAGGCCTCGTACCGCCGGCCGAGCTCGAGGTAGCCCTCCCAGGTCGACCACAGCGAGGCGAGCTCGGCGCGGTCGGTGGGCAGGCCGGCCTGCTCGAACAGGTCGCGGCGGAAGCACATGGCCTCGGGGCCGGCGTCGGTGCCCAGGCCGATCACCCGCCCGTCGGAGGTGGTGGCCTCCTCGACCTTCCAGTCGTAGAAGTGGCCGAGGACCTCGTCGGCGTCGCCCTCCGCGGCGAAGTCGACGAACGCGTCGGCGTGGTTCTCCACGACGTCGGCGACGAAGCCGATCTCGATGCCCTGGATGTCGGCGAGGCCGGAGCCCGCCGCGAGCCGGGTCTGCAGCGCCCGGTAGTAGTCGGCCGACCGCTCGACCGACTCCTCCTCGATCCGGATCTCCGGGTGCAGCTCCATGTACTCGTCGTAGAGCCCGGCCTCCTGGAACCCGAAGGTCCCGAACAGGCCCAGGTCGAGGGTGATGGTGCCGTCGTCGTCGGAGCCGGAGCCCCCACAGCCGGCAGCGAGCAGCGACGCGACCAGCGCGGCACCCAGCGCCGCCCTGCGTCTCTGGGGAACGGTCATCGGTCCTCCTGGATCGGTTCCCGGACGGCTGCGTCCGGACTGCGGTGACGTCCGTGAAAGCGCTCTCACGAGCGGTGGGAGCAGAGTGGTGGGCGTCACACTCCCGTGTCAAGAGAGCGCTCTCACGAACTGCCGGGAACCCGGGGCGTGCACCATGGACCCCCACGACGACGGAGGAGGTCACGTGACGACGGTCGCCGGTCGCGGGTCCTCGCCCACCCTCGACGAGGTCGCGCAGCTCGCGGGGGTGTCCCGCGCGACGGTGTCGCGCGTGGTCAACGGCTCGCCGAAGGTGCGCCCGGAGGCCCGGCGCGCGGTCGAGGAGGCCGTCGCGCAGCTGCACTACGTGCCCAACCCGGCGGCCCGCAGCCTGGTCACCCGGCGCACCGACACGATCGCGCTGGTGCTCTCGGAGTCCAACGTCCAGGTCTTCAGCGACCCGTTCTTCGCCCGGATCGTGCGCGAGCTGTCCGGGGCGCTGGCCGACACCGAGCTGAACCTCGTCCTGCTGGCCGCCCGGGGCGGGCGCGAGCAGGAGAAGGTCGGCCGCTACGTGCGCCAGGGGCACGTCGACGGCGTCATCCTCGTCTCCCCGCACCGCGACGACACGCTGCCCGGCGTGCTCGCCGGGGCCGGCGTGCCGCTGGTGCTCTCCGGGCGCCCGCCGGACGGCCGCGAGGCCTGCTACGTCGACGCCGACAACGCCGGCGGGGCGCGCGCCGCCACCGAGCACCTGCTCGCCTCGGGCCGGCGGCGGGTGGCCACCGTGGCCGGCCCGCAGGACATGATCGCGGGCCTGGACCGCTACGCCGGCTACCGCGCCGCGCTGGACGCCGCGGGCGTCGGGTTCGACCCCGCACTGGTCGCCGAGGGCGACTTCACCGAGCCCGGCGGCCACCGCGCGATGGCCGCGCTGCTCGAGCGGGCCCCCGACCTCGACGGCGTGTTCGTCGCCTCCGACCCGATGGCGGCGGGGGCGCTGCGGGCGCTGCGGGAGGCCGGCCGCTCGGTGCCCGGCGACGTCGCCGTCGTCGGCTTCGACGACGCCCCGGTGGCCGCCACCACCGACCCGCCGCTGACCACGGTCGCCCAGCCGCTGGGCGAGATGACCCGGCACATGACCGACCTGCTGCTGCGCCAGGTCGAGGGGGACACCGGGGTGGAGGCGCGGGTCTGCCCGACCCGCCTCGTGCACCGCGCCTCCGCCTGAGGGCGCACCCCGCTCCCCGGGTCGGAACCGGCCCGCGACCCAGGTATGAGGTCACAGGCGTCTCGGTCGTGTCGCCGGACCCTTCCGTCACTCCGTCCCCATGGTCGTGCCACGCGCCGGGTCCCCGAGCGCGAGTCGCGACCAGGAGGACACATGCAGCACTCCAGACCAGCGGGGCGTCCGCGGCCGTCGGGCCCGGCCCGCGGGCTCACGGTCACCGCATCGGCCGTCCTCGTCCTCGCCGCCCTCCCGGCCGGCGCGGCGGGAGCCGACGGCGGCGGCTCGTCGGGAGGGGACGACACCTGGGTGGTGCACCCGGGCGAGTCCATCCAGGCCGCCGTCGACCGGGCCGCGTCCGGCGACACGATCCGCATCGAGGCGGGCACCTGGGAGGAGGCCGTCTGCGTCGACGGCAAGGGCCTGACGATCGTCGGCGCCGGGCGCGGCGACGACGGCACGCGGATCGTCTGGCCGGAGTGGACCACCCCGGACCAGCTGCCCGAGGTGGAGTCCACCCCGTGCTGGGAGGCGCAGAACGCGGCCGACCCCGAGAGCGACCCCGCCACGCTGCGGGACGACGTCTCGGGGCTGTTCTTCCTCGACCCCGACGGCCCGGTCCGGGTCAGCCACCTGTCCACCCACGACCACCCGGCCAACGGCATCGCCGCGTGGGGCGCCGACGGCTTCCGGGTCGCCAAGACCCGGGCGCACGGGCACGAGCGCTACGGCATCCTCGCCGCGGACTCGACCCACACCCGGATCACCCGGAACATCCTGGAGGGCGTCGACCGCGGGACGCCCGCGGCGCCCAACAGCGGTACCGCCGGGATCGGGGTCACCGACTCCGACGAGTCCTACGCCGACGTCGTCGCCAACGACGTGCAGGGCTACAACATCGGCGTCTTCGCCCGGGAGTCGCGCGGCGGGGCCATCCGGCACAACTACGTGTCCGGCAACTGCGTCGGCGTGCTGGTCTTCGACGACGCGGCCACCGAGATCCCCGAGGCCGGCCGCCAGGTCGAGGGCGGGGACTGGCAGCTGCGGTGGAACGAGGTGTCCGGCAACGACCGGTTCTGCCTCGCCGGCGTGGGTGAGGTGCAGGCGTCGCTGCGGGTGTCCGGCACCGGGATCGGGATCGTGAACGCCGACTCGGTGGCGGTGCGGAACAACGAGGTGCACGGCAACGCGCCCTCGGTCGACGCCGCCTCGCTGCAGTTCCCCGCCGGCGGGCTCGTGCTGGTGACGCTGCCGCCGTTCAACAACGCGGCGGGCATCGACCCGGGCCCCGCGGAGGGGATCGTCGTCGAGGAGAACGGGCTCACCGGCAACGCCCCGGTCGACGTGCTGCTGAGCTCGCCGCAGATCCCGTTCCTCCTCGACGTCGGCGCGGTGGACTTCGTGGACAACGTCTGCGGGTCCAGCGTCCCGCCGGACGTCTGCTGACCGAGACCGGCGGCCGGGGGCCCTCCTCCGCGGGGGAGGGTCCCCGGGTCAGCTCGCCCAGGCGGGACGGCCGGGGTCGACCCGCCACACGACGGCGACCCCGCCGCCGGGGCGCAGCACGACGCCGTCGGGGACGTCCGCGCCGTCGGGCCCCAGCCACAGCCGGGCGTCGGGGCGGCCCAGGTCGACCCAGCCCGCGGAGGCGCGCACGACCTCGTGCGCCGGGGCCGCGGCCGGGTCGGCCGCGCGCAGGTACGTCTGCAGCACCCGGGCGCCGCCGGGGCCGGCGACCTCGTCGTGGTCCAGCCCGGTGCCCGCGCGCAGCACCCCGACGTCGCCGGCGGCCAGCGGGGCGTCCCCGCCCCACCGGTGCGTGAGCGAGCCGGCCAGCACCACCGCGACGACGTCGACGGCGCGGTGCGCGTGCACGCCGTAGCCGGCGCCGGGCGGCAGCCGGTCGTCGGTGACCCGCAGCAGCGGGCCGAGCGAGCCGTCGCCCGGCTCGAGCAGCACGGCGCCCTCGACGCCGGTCACCGCGCCGCGTCCCGCCCGGGCAGCGCCGCCGGACCGCCGGGCAGCCCGCCGGCGACCAGGGCGACCAGCAGCGACCACGCCGTCCCCAGGCACAGCCCGCCGACGACGTCGGACGGGTAGTGGACGCCCAGCCACACGCGGGTCAGCCCGACCAGCACCGCGAGCGCGACCCCCGCGGCGACGGCGGCACGGCGGCCGGGCGCGGTCAGCCGCGGCCAGGCCAGCACCAGCGCGACGGTGACCAGCGTGGCGATGCCCGAGGAGTGCCCGCTCGGGTAGCTCAGCCCCTCGTACACCAGGCCGCCGTTCTCGAACGCGGGGCGGGCGCGCCCGACCAGCTCCTTGAGGCCGGTGGTGAGCGGCCCGACCGCGGTGACCGCGACGACGACCCACAGCACGGTGCGCCACGCGCGGCGGCGGACCAGCCAGACCAGCACCGGCAGGAACACCAGCACGCGGAACCAGGTGACGCCCGGGGTGGTGAGGGTCTCCAGCAGCGCGCTCACCGGCGCCGAGCGGTCGTCCCCGGCGTACAGCCCGCGGCTCACCGCGTCGTCGAGGCGCACCTGCGGGCCGAAGCGGGCCGCCACCCCGGTCCCGAGCACGGCGAGGACGGCGAGGCCGGTCCCGATCGTGCGGAGCACCCGGCGGCGGGGCCAGGCGGGCGCGGTGGTCGGGGCGGTCACTCCCCCACTCTCCCCGACGCGACGGACCGTGACACGCTGGCCGCGTGGCCCACCGGGTGATCGACCGCCCGCCGACGGCGGCGACGCTGCGGCGGCTGGAGCGCGCCTCCGGGGCCATCGCCACCCGCGCCGTCGCCCGCATGGACGAGGACCTGCCCTGGTTCCGCACCATGCCGGCCGACCAGCGCTCGTGGGTCATGCTCGTCGCGCAGGCCGGCATCGCCTCGCTGGTCGAGTGGTGCCGCTCCCCCGACCGGCCGCCCCGGCTCACCGGCGAGGTGTTCGGCGCCGCGCCGCGCGACCTGGTCCGCGCCGTGCCGCTCAAGCAGACCGTCGACCTGGTGGAGCTCACCGTCCAGGTGATGGACGACCACGTCGAGTCGGTGGCCGAGCCCGGGGACGCCGACGCGCTGCGCATGGCCGTGCTGCTGTTCAGCCGCGAGGTCGCCTTCGCCACCGCGCACGTCTACGCGAGCTTCGCCGAGAACCGCGGCGCCTGGGACGCGCGGCTGGAGGCGCTGGTCGTCGACGCGCTGGTCCGCGGCGAGCGCTCCGACGAGCTGCCCGGCCGCGCCTCCGCGCTCGGCTGGGACGGCACCGGCCCGGTGGCCGTGCTGGTCGGGGTCGCCCCCGCCGAGGGCGACACGCACGCCGACGTCCGCCGCGCCGCCCGCTCGCACCGCTGCGAGGTGCTCGTCGGCGTGCACGCCGAGCAGCTGGTGGTGGTGCTGGGCGGCACCGAGGACCTGCACCTGGCGGCCGAGCGGGTCGCCGAGGAGTTCGGGCCGGGCCCGGTGGTGCTCGGCCCGGTCGTCGACCGGCTCAGCGCGGCCGGCGGGTCGGCCGCGGCGGCGCTGGCCGGCCTCCGGGCCGCGCGGGCCTGGCCCGGGGCGCCCCGGCCGGTGCCCGCCGACGCGCTGCTGCCCGAGCGGGCCCTCGACGGCGACCCGCTGGCCCGCGCGGCGCTCACCGAGCGGGTGGTGCTGCCGCTGCGCACCGCCGGCGGCGACCTGCTGGAGACGGTGCGCGCGGTGCTGGCCGGCGGCGGCAACCTGGAGGCCACCGCGCGGGCGCTGTTCGTGCACCCGAACACCGTCCGGTACCGGCTCAAGCGGGCCGCCGAGGTGACCGGGCAGGTGGCCACCGACCCGCGCGGCGCCTGGACGCTGCAGGTCGCGCTCGCGCTGGCCGACCTGGGCGGCGAGCGCTCCCTCTGGCACTGAGGGAGGACCCCCTCGCCCCCCACCGCTCGCGGGCTCGCAGCGGGCCCCTGCGAGGGGGCCGCTCCCGGTGCACCTCCGCGGAGACGGCACTGACGGCTCCCCGGCCACAAGGGGGTCCTGCAGTGTTGTCCACCACGGATCGGCGTCGCGACGGCCCGTCCAGGCTCAGCCGTTGTGGGAATCCTCCAAACAGCAGCGGTGACCTTTCGTGCCGGCCGAGCGCGCGGGAGACCGTGACCAATGAGACGGTGAAGAGGTGCTGGCCGTCCTCGCACCCGGGCAGGGTGCGCAGAAGCCCGGGATGCTCACCCCCTGGTTGGAGCTCCCCGGCGCCGAGTCCTTCTTCCGCTGGGCCGGGGCGATCGCCGACGCCGACCTGCTGACCCTCGGCACCACCGGCGACGCCGAGGCCATCCGCGACACCGCGGTCACCCAGCCGCTCGTCGTCGCGATGAGCCTGTTCGTCGCCCGCGAGCTCGGCGGCCTGCCCGGCCCGGTCGCGCACTCGCCGCAGACCGGCCGCGACGTCGTCATCGCCGGGCACAGCGTCGGCGAGCTCACCGCGGCCGCGCTGGCCGGCGTGCTGTCGATCGAGGCGGCGATCGCGCTGACCGCGGTCCGCGGCCGCGCGATGGCCCGCGCCTGCGGGCTCACCCCGACCGGCATGTCCGCGGTCCTGGGCGCCGACCCCGACGAGCTGGAGAAGGCGCTCGAGCGGCACGGGCTGGTGGCGGCCAACCTCAACGGCGGCGGCCAGGTCGTCGTCGCCGGTCCGCTCGACGGGCTGGCCGCGCTCAAGGCCGAGCCGCCGGCGAAGGCGCGGGTCATGCCGCTGTCGGTGGCCGGCGCGTTCCACACCTCCTACATGGGCCCGGCCCGCGAGGAGCTCGAGGGCCTGGTCGGCGGCCTGCGCCCGGCCGACCCGAGCCGGCTGCTGCTGTCCAACGCCGACGGCGCCGCCGTGGACTCCGGCGCCGAGGCGCTGTCCCGCCTGGTCAGCCAGGTCACCAGCCCGGTGCGCTTCGACGCGTGCCTGGCCACCCTGCGCGAGCTCGGCGTCACCGCGGCCATCGAGCTGCCGCCGGCGGGCGCGCTGGCGGGCCTGGCCAAGCGCGAGTGGAAGGGCGCCGACGTCGAGGTGCTCGCGCTGGCCGGCCCCGGCGACCTCGACCGCGCCCGCGCGATCGTCGACGCCGCCCGCGGCCGGCCCGAGGCCGAGCACCAGCCCGACTGGCGCGTCGTCGTCTCCCCCGTCCGTGGCACGGTCAGCCCCGCCGACGTCCCCGAGGGCACCCACCTGCCCGCCGGCACCCCGCTCGGCTGCGTGCGCAGCCGCCGCGAGGAGGTCAAGGTCTCGGCCGGGTACGACGGCGTCCTCGCCGAGTGGCTCGTCCAGGACGGCGACCTCGTCGACGCCGGCGACCCGCTCGCCCGTCTCTACCCGGAGGTCCCCGCGTGAGCATCCGACTGCCGAAGGGCGCCCCCGGGGCGCGCATCCTGGGCCTCGGCGGCTACCGGCCCCGCCGACGCGTCACCAACGACGAGCTCGCCCAGGTGATGGACACCAACGACGAGTGGATCCAGACCCGCGTCGGCATCGCCGAGCGCCGCTGGGCCTCGGAGGACGAGACCCTGCAGGAGATGGCCGTCGCCGCCGGCGGCAAGGCGCTGGCCGCCAGCGGCCTGGCGCCCGACGAGGTCGACCTGGTGATCCTCGCCAGCGCCAGCCTCAAGGAGCCGATCCCCGGCATCGGCCCGCAGGTCGCCCACCGCTTGGGCATCCCCCGCCCCGGCGCGTTCGACCTCAACGCCGGCTGCGCCGGCTTCTGCTACTCGCTCGAGATGGCCTCCGCGGCCATCCGCGCGGGCTCGGCGCGCAACGCGCTGGTGGTCGGCGTCGAGCGGCTCACCGACGTCGTCGACCAGACCGACCGCTCCACCGCGGTGATCTTCGCCGACGGCGCCGGCGCGGCCGTGGTCGGCGCCTCCGACGAGCCGGGCATCGGCCCGGTGGCGTGGGGCAGCGACGGCGACCAGTTCTCCGCGATCGAGATCGTCGCGGGTTCCCGGGGCATCTCCATGGCGGGCCAGGCGGTCTACCGCTGGGCCACCACCCGGCTCACCGACACCCTCATCCAGGCGATGGAGTCCGCCGGCGTCGGGCCCGAGGACATCGACGTGTTCGCCCCGCACCAGGCCAACCTGCGCATCGTCGAGTCGATGACCCGGCGGCTCGGGTTCGGCAAGGAGACCGTGGTCGCCCGGGACATCGTCCAGGCCGGCAACACCTCCGCGGCGTCGATCCCGCTGGCCCTCACCGCGCTGATGGAGTCCGGCGAGGCCAGGAGCGGTGACCTCGCGCTCGTCCTCGGGTACGGCGCCGGTCTCACCTTCGCCGGCCAGGTGCTCGTCCTGCCCTGAGCGGCACCCCAGACACCCGGGACGTCCGGGCCCGACGGCGGGCAGCGCCCGCCCCCACCGAGAGAGAGGACCCCCGCGTGAGCGAGGACATCCAGGCAGGTCTGGCCGAGATCCTGGAGGAGGTCGCCGGGGTCGCCCCCGCCGACGCCACCCCGGAGAAGTCGTTCACCGAGGACCTCGACGTCGACTCCCTGTCGATGGTCGAGATCGCCACCGCCGTCGAGGACAAGTTCGGCGTGGCCATCCCCGACGACGAGCTCGGCAACATCAAGACCGTCGGCGACGCCATCAGCTACATCCAGAAGAACCAGGGCTGAGCCGGGTCCCCGGCCGCCCGCGCCCGCACGCCCCCAGGAGAGGACCCGTCATGAGCACGCACGACGACGTCGTCGTCACCGGCCTCGGAGCCACCACGCCGCTCGGTGGCGACGTCGCCAGCACCTGGGACGCGCTGCTGGCCGGACGGTCGGGGGTCCGCCGCCTCGACGACGACTGGGTGAAGGAGTTCCCCGCCCAGCTCGCCGCGACCCTGGCCACCGACCCCGTCCAGCAGCTCGACCGGGTCCGCGCGCGCCGGCTCGACCGCAGCCAGCAGGTCGCCGTCATCGCCGCCGAGCAGGCCTGGGCCGAGTCCGGCGCCGCCGACGCCGGGGTGGCACCCGAGCGCATCGCGGTCGTCTTCGGCACGGGCATCGGCGGGGCGCTGACCCTGCTCGGCCAGGACGACGTCCTGGAGGAGAAGGGCCCCAAGCGGGTCTCCCCCTTCACCATCCCGATGCTCATGCCCAACGGCCCGGCCGCGGCCGTCGGGCTGGCCATCGGCGCCCGAGGCGGCGTGCACGCCCCGGTCAGCGCCTGCGCCTCCGGCGCCGAGGCGATCCGCTGGGGCCTGGACCTGCTGCGCTTCGACCGCGCCGACGTCGTCCTGGTCGGCGGCGCCGAGGCCGTCGTCCACCCGCTGCCGATGGCCGGGTTCGCCGCGATGCGGGCGATGAGCACCCGCAACGACGAGCCCGAGCGCGCCTCACGGCCGTTCGACAAGGGCCGCGACGGGTTCGTGCTCGGCGAGGGCGCGGCCGCGCTGGTCCTCGAGCGCGCGGGCTCGGCGAAGGCCCGCGGCGCCCGGGTGCACGCCCGGCTGGCCGGCGCCGGCGCCACCGCCGACGGCTACGACCTGGTCGCCCCGCACCCGGAGGGCGAGGGCGCCGCCCGCGCGATCGGCGCCGCGCTGCGCGACGCCGGCATCGACCCCGCCGACGTCGGCCACGTCAACGCGCACGCCACCTCGACGCCGGTCGGTGACACCGCCGAGGCCGCCGCGATCCGCAGCGCCGTCGGCGACCACGCCCTGGTCGCCGCGACCAAGAGCCAGACCGGCCACCTGCTCGGCGCCGCCGGCGCCCTGGAGTCGGTGTTCACCGTCCTCGCGCTGCGCGAGCAGGTCGTCCCCGCGACGGCGAACCTCGACGACCCCGACGACGACGCCGCCGTGCAGGCCCTCGACATCGTCCGCCGCGAGCCGCGCCAGGCGTCCCTCACCGCCGCGGTCAACGACTCGTTCGGCTTCGGCGGCCACAACATCGCGCTGGTCTTCACGACCGCGTAACCCGCCCCGCCCGGCCCCCGGGCCGGCCCCGCACACAAGGCCCGCCCCTGGAGGTCCGGTGACCACCGTCCACGCCGTCCCGACGCTGCCCAGCCCCGACCCGCGCGACCCCGAGGACCGCCTCGCCCGCTTCTTCGACGCCGGGTCGGTGGCCCTGCTCGCCCCCCGCGACACCTCGGGCGTCATGGCCGCGCGCGGGACGGTGGCCGGCAGCCCCGCCGTCGCCTTCTGCACCGACGCCACGGTGATGGGCGGCGCGATGGGGATCGACGGCTGCCGGCACATCGTCGACGCCATCGACACCGCGCTGCGCGAGCGCGTGCCGGTGGTCGGCATCTGGCACTCCGGCGGCGCCCGCCTGGCCGAGGGCGTGACCGCGCTGCACGCCGTCGGCGAGGTGTTCGCCGCGATGGTGCGCGCCTCGGGCCGGGTGCCGCAGGTCTCGGTCGTGCTCGGCCCGGCCGCCGGCGGCGCCGCGTACGGGCCGGCGCTCACCGATCTGGTGATCATGGGGCCGGCCGGGCGGGTGTTCGTCACCGGTCCCGACGTCGTCCGCTCGGTCACCGGCGAGGACGTCGACATGGAACGCCTCGGCGGCCCGGACACCCACGGCCGGCGCAGCGGCGTCGTGCACGTGGTCACCGAGTCCGAGGCGGCGGCGCTGGAGACCGCCCGGCAGGCGGTGGACCTGTTCGCCGCGCAGGGCTCCTTCGCCCCGGCGGCGGACGCCCCCGACGTCGACCTGCGCTCCCTGCTGCCCGAGCAGCCGCAGCGGGCCTACGACGTCAAGCCGCTCGTGGCCGCCGTGCTCGACGGGCCGGGGCTGGAACTGCACCCGCGCTGGGCGCCGAACATCGTCACCACGCTCGGCCGGCTGGGCGGGCGGACGGTCGGCGTGATCGCCAACAACCCGCTGCGCCTGGGCGGCTGCCTGGACTCCGCGTCGGCGGAGAAGGCCGCCCGCTTCGTGCGGATGTGCGACGCCTTCGGCGTGCCGCTGGTGGTGCTGGTCGACGTCCCCGGCTACCTGCCCGGCGTGGGCCAGGAGTGGGACGGCGTGGTGCGGCGCGGCGCGAAGCTGCTGCACGCCTTCGCCGAGGCGGTCGTGCCGCGGGTGACCCTGGTGACCCGCAAGTCCTACGGCGGCGCCTACATCGCGATGAACTCCCGCTCGCTCGGCGCCACCGCCGTGTTCGCCTGGCCCGGCGCCGAGGTGGCGGTCATGGGCGCCAAGGCCGCCGTCGGCATCCTGCACCGCAAGAAGCTGGCCGCGGTGCCGCCGACCGAGCGGGAAGCGCTGCACGCGCGGCTGGCCGCCGAGCACGAGCGGATCGCCGGCGGGGTGAACCGGGCGCTGGAGATCGGCGTCGTCGACGAGGTGGTGGAGCCCTCCCGCACCCGCCGCCGCCTGGTGGAGGCCCTCGCCGCCGCCCCGGCCGGCCGCGGGGCGCACGGCAACATCCCGCTCTAGGACCGGCACGCACGAGGGGGGGGGGGCGGGGGGGGGCGCGGGGGGGGGGGGGGGGGGGGGGGGGGCGGGGGGGGGGGGGGGGGGGGGGGCGGGGGGGGCGGGGGGGGGGGGGCGCCCCGCCCCCCCCCGCGACCGCGACCACCACCGAGTCCCCCGAGAAGCCGATCGGCAGCGCCTGCAGGCGGTGCGCGGTGGCGTCCGGGATCAGGGCCAGGGCCTCGGGCTCCGGCGTGACGTCGCGG
>NZ_JBJGZF010000018.1:0-84910 GCF_054050375.1 Geodermatophilus sp. SYSU D00879 | reverse complement strand
CCCCCGCCCCCCCCCCCCCCCCCCCCCCCCCCCCCCCCCCCCCCCCCCCCCCCCCCCCCCCCCGCCCCCCCCCCGCCCCCCCCCCCCCCCCCCCCCCCCCCCCCCCCCCCACGACTCCGACCTGATCAACCGGGGGCTGGCCGCCGGGCTCGGCTACCGCGGCACCTTCGGGCACGAGGCGGAGGAGTCGCTGGACGAGCTGCGGGCGACGTTCACCCGCAAGGCGCACACCGCCGCCGTGGAGCGGGCGCTCACCGCCCTGCTGCGCGCCGACCCGGCGGCCGACGTCCGGGCGGTCACCCTCGGCGACCTCCCGGCCGACGCCGCGGACGGCCTGCGCCGCCGGCGGGCGGCCCTCGGCCTGCCCGTCGACGACGCCGCCCCGGTGCTGCTGCGCGAGGACGGCACCCGCCCGGGCCCCGACGACGCGCCGACGGTGCTGCGCCGGGCCCGCTCGGTGCGGATCTCCGTCGACGGCAACGCGCACTTCTGCCGCGGCCTGCTCACCACCCGCTACCCCGGCTCCGAGGCCGACCAGACCCCCTGTCCCGACGAGCGTCCGCTCATCCCCCTGGAGGTGCTGCCATGAAGGCCGTCCGCGTCGTCGGCTACCACGAGCCGCTGCAGATGGACGACGTCCCGAAGCCCGAGGTGACCGGCCCGCACGACGTGGTCGTGCGGATCGGCGGGGCCGGGGTGTGCCGGACCGACATCCACATCCTCGAGGGGCAGTGGGCGGAGAAGTCGCAGGTCAGGCTGCCGTACACGATCGGCCACGAGAACGCCGGCTGGGTCGACGCCGTGGGGGACGCGGTGACCAACGTGGCCGTCGGGGACAAGGTGATCCTGCACCCGCTGGTCACCTGCGGGCTGTGCCGCGCCTGCCGCGCCGGGGACGACGTGCACTGCGAGAACTCGCAGTTCCCCGGCATCGACACCGACGGCGGGTACGCCGAGTACCTCAAGACCTCGGCGCGCAGCTGCGTGAAGATCGACGAGTCGCTGGAGCCGGCCGACGTCGCCGCGCTCGCCGACGCCGGCCTGACCGCCTACCATGCCGCGGCCAAGGCGGCCCGGCGGCTGCGCCCCGGCGACCGGTGCGTGATCATCGGCGCCGGGGGGCTGGGGCACATCGGCATCCAGGTGATGGTCGCCCTCTCGCCGGCAGAGCTGATCGTCGTCGACCGGAACCCCGAGGCGCTGAAGCTGGCGCAGTCAATCGGGGCCGACCACACGGTGCACGCCGACGGCGGGCAGGTGGAGCAGGTCCTGTCGCTGACCGGCGTGGGCGGCGCGGAGGTCGTCATCGACTTCGTCGGCGAGGGCGGCTCCACCGCCGAGGGGCTGGCGATGACCCGGCGGGCCGGCGACTACCTGGTGGTCGGCTACGGCGAGAACATCGACGTGCCGACCATCGACCTCATCTCCAGCGAGATCAACATCCTGGGCAACCTGGTCGGCAGCTACAACGACCTGGTCGAGCTCATGGCGCTGGCCGCCCAGCAGAAGGTCACGCTGCACACCCAGCGGTACGCGCTCGACGACTTCCAGACCGCGATCGACGACCTGTCGGCCGGACGGGTACGGGGCCGCGCGATCCTCGTGCCGTGAGCGGGCGCGGCCCCCGGCCCGCCCCGGCCGGGGGTCGCGTCCCCGCTCGACTTCCTACCGCTCGGCGTCCTGGCGCTCGATGTCCATCCGCTGGACGAGGTCGCCGGTGAACCGGTAGACGTGGCGCACCGTCTCCCGGGAGAGCACCGCGCCGCCGGTGTCGCGCACCGTCACGGCCACGGTGACCGCGACCGAGCCGTCCGGGCGCTCCTCGACGCCGGTCGGCCGCACCAGCGGGCGGATCTGCGCCCACTGGCGCTCCCAGTAGTCCCGCACGCCGTCGTGGCCGTGCACGCGGCCGCCCTCCCAGCCGTTGGGCCAGTCGACGTCGGGGGCCATGGCGGCCACCACCGCGTCGAGGTCGCGGGCGGTGAAGGCCCGGTAGAGCGAGCGGAGCAGGGCGGGGCGGTCCGGGGCGGTCACGGGGCGCGACGGTGGCACACCGGACCTCCCTCCGGGGGGAGCGCGCGCACGCGCGATGCTGGTCGTCCGTCCACCCGACAGGAGTGACCATGACGCTCGCCGCCCCGCGGCCCCCCGCCACCGGCTCGGACGACGCCGCGCTGCGCGAGATCGAGCAGCGCGTGCTGTGGCTGGCCACGGCGATCGTCGACCACGCCAACCGGGTGCGCCCCAACCCGAGCGGGCTGAAGGTGGGCGGGCACCAGGCGTCCAGCGCCTCGATGGTCACGATCATGACCGCGCTGTGGCTGGAGCAGCTGGCCGCCGACGACCGGGTGAGCGTCAAGCCGCACGCCAGCCCGGTGCTGCACGCGCTGGAGTTCCTGCTCGGGCAGCTGGACGCCTCGTGGCTGACCACGCTGCGCGAGTTCGGCGGGCTGCAGTCCTACCCGTCGCGGCTGAAGGACCCCGTCCCGGCGGACTACTCGACCGGCTCGGTCGGCATCGGCGCCACCGCGCCGGTCTGGGGCGCGCTGGCCCGCCGCTACGTCAACACCCAGTTCGGCGCCGGCGGCACCGGCCGGCAGTGGTCGCTGGTGGGCGACGCCGAGCTGGACGAGGGCGCCGTGTGGGAGGCCGTGCTCGACCCGATGGTCGCCGAGCTCGGCGAGGTGAACTGGATCGTCGACCTCAACCGGCAGTCGCTGGACCGCGTCGTCCCCACCATGGGCGCCACCCGGCTGCAGGGCATGTTCACCGCCGCCGGCTGGCAGGTCCTCACCGTCAAGTACGGCGCGCTGCTGGAGGAGCTGTTCACCCGGCCCGGCGGGCCCGCGCTGCGCGACCGCATCGACGGGATGAGCAACGCCGAGTACCAGCGGCTGCTGCGCCGCACGCCGGCGGAGGTCCGCCGCGAGCTGCCCGGGGACGGGCCCGGCGCGGCCGCGATCGCCGAGCTGGTCGCCGGGGTGCCCGACGCCGACCTGGTCGCCGCGGTGCGCAACCTCGGCGGGCACGACCTCACCGCGCTGCGGCAGGCGTTCGCGCGGATCGACGACACCCGCCCCACCGTGGTCATCGCCTACACGCTCAAGGGCTACGGGCTGGCCACCGAGGGCCACCCGCAGAACCACTCCGCGCTGCTCACCGAGGCCCAGCTGCACGAGCTGGCCGCCCGGGTCGGCGTCGACCCGGCGCGGCCGTGGGCCGGGTTCCCGGCCGGCGGCCGCCCCGCCGGGCTGCTCGCCGCCGCGGCCGCCCGGCTGGCCCGGCCGCCGGTCGACGACGCCGTCGTCCCGCCCGTGCCGGCGGACCTGGGCCGCACCCCGTCGGGCACCGCCACGACGCAGGCGGCGCTCGGCCGTACGCTGCTCGACCTCAACCGCGCCGCCCCTGAGGTGGGCCGGCGGGTGGTCACCGTCAGCCCCGACGTGTCCAGCTCGACCAACCTCGGCGGCTGGGTGAACAAGGTCGGCGTCTGGTCGCACGAGGACCGCCGCGACTGGTTCGCCGACGACGCCGAGACGATCCTGCACTGGCGGGAGAAGCCCTCGGGCCAGCACGTGGAGCTCGGCATCGCCGAGACCAACCTGGTCGGCGCCATCGGCGAGCTCGGCGCCACCTGGTCCCGGTGGGGCCAGCCGCTGCTGCCGGTCGGCGTCCTCTACGACCCGTTCGTCGAGCGGGCGCTGGAGCCGTGGTCGTTCACCATCTACGCGGGCGGGCAGTCGCTGCTGGTCGGCACGCCGTCGGGGGTGACCCTGGCGCCCGAGGGCGGCGCGCACCAGTCGGTCACCACGCCGTCGATCGGGCTGGAGCAGCCCGGCTGCCTGTCCTACGAGCCGGCGTTCGCCCTGGACACCGAGTGGTGCCTGCTCGCCGCGCTCGGCCAGATGGGCCGCTCCGGCGGGCAGTCGGCGTACGTGCGGCTGTCCACCCGGCCGGTGGACCAGGCGCTGGCCGCGGTGCCCGCCGACCCGGCCGCCCGGGAGCGGCGCCGCCGGCAGGTGGTGGCCGGGGCCTACCCGCTGCGCCGGGTGCCGCGCCCGGCGGTGACGCTGGCCGCGATGGGCGCCGTCGTCCCCGAGGCGCTGGCCGCCGCGGAGCGGCTGGACGGGCTCGGGTTCCCCGCCGACGTCGTCGTGGTGACCAGCCCGGGGCTGCTGTTCCGCGCGGTGCAGGCCCGCCGTGGCCTGGACGACGCCGCGCCCTGGGTGCTCGACGGGGCGTTCCCCGCGGACCGGGCCACGCCGCTGGTCACCGTGCTCGACGGGCACCCGCACACGCTGGCGTTCCTCGCCGGGGTCCGCGGGGTGCCCGCGGCGCACCTGGGCGTCACCCGCTTCGGCCAGAGCGGCGACCTCGACAGCGTCTACCGCCACCACGGCCTCGACGTCGACTCGCTGGTCGGCGCGGCGCTCGACCTCGTCGACTGAGCGTGCGCGCGTTCGTCGTCACCGGGCCGGGCGAGGGCGGGGTCGCCGAGGTCGAGGAGCCGGTCGCGGCGCCGGGGGAGGTGGTCGTCGACGTCGAGCGGGTCGGCGTGTGCGGCACCGACGTCGAGTTCTGGACCGGCGAGATGGCCTACCTGCACCAGGGCCACGCCGCCTACCCGGTGCGGCTGGGCCACGAGTGGGCCGGCACGGTCGCCGCGGTGGGGGAGGGGGTCGACCCCGGCTGGGCCGGCCGGCGGGTCACCGGCGACACCATGCTCGGCGACGGCACCTGCCGGCGCTGCCGGCGCGGGCAGCAGCACGTGTGCGCGCGGCGGCAGGAGGTCGGCATCCGCGGCGGGCGGCCCGGCGCGCTGGCCGAGCGGCTGGCGGTGCCGGCGCGGTCGCTGCACGCCCTGCCCGACGCGGTCGACGCCGCCCTCGGCGCGCTGGTCGAGCCCGGCGGCAACGCGCTGCGCGCGGCCCGCGCCACCGCCGCCGGGCCCGGCGACCGGGTGCTGGTGGTCGGGCCGGGCACGATCGGCCTGCTGACGGCGATGTTCGTCCGCGCGGCCGGCGCGGAGGTCCACCTGCTGGGCGTCACGCCCGGGTCCCTGGACTTCGCCCGCGGCCTCGGGTTCGCCGCCGCCGGCACCGTGCCGGCCGGGCCGTTCGACGCCGTCGTCGACGCCTCCACCGACGCCGGCGCCCCCGCCCGGGCGCTGGAGCTGGTCGAGCCCGCCGGCCGGGTGGTCTACATCGGGCTGGCCGGCCGCGCGAGCGCCGTCGACACCCGGGCGCTGGTGCTCGGCGACGTCACCGCCGTCGGCGTGCTCTCCGCCTCGCCCGGGCTCGCCGACACCGTCGCCGCCTACGCCGCCGGCACCGTCGACCCGCGGCCCCTGGTGGCCGCCACCGTGGGGCTCGCGCAGGTCGGCGAGGTGCTCGCCGGGCGGCGGCCGGAGGGGTCCGGGCCCGGCCCCAAGATCCAGGTCGACATGACGTCCTGACGACCGGGGTGCCGCGCGCAGCGGCGGGACGCGCGTGTGGGAGCGTTCCGCGTGTGATCGGACACGAGGACCTCGCCGTGCGGACGCTGGGTCCGTGCCGCATCGACTCGCCGCTGGCGGAGCGGCTGGCCGCGCGGGAGACCACGCAGCACTCGGTGGAGGAGGACGACCGGATCCTCTTCGACGACACGCTGTCGATGGCCGGCACCCGGGGCGTGCCGGTCGACCGGCTGCCCAGCCTGGAGCCGGGCGGGCCGCGCAAGCGCATCTACTTCGACCCGGCCAAGACCCGGGTCGGCATCGTCACCTGCGGCGGGCTGTGCCCCGGCCTCAACGACGTCATCCGCGGGCTGGTCCTCGAGCTGTGCCGCCACTACGGCGTGCGCCGGATCGTCGGGTTCCGCAACGGCTACCGCGGCTTCATCCCGCACTACGGCGAGGACGTCGTCGACCTCACGCCCGAGGTGGTGCAGCACATCGACGACGAGGGCGGCACCATCCTCGGCACCTCGCGCGGCATGCAGGACCCCGAGGAGATCGTCGACGCCCTGGAGCGGCTGGCGATCAACGTGCTGTTCGTCATCGGTGGCGACGGCACGATCCGCGGGGCGATGGAGGTCGTGCGGGTCGTCGAGGAGCGCGGCCTGAAGATCGCCGTCGTCGGGGTGCCGAAGACCATCGACAACGACATCCCCTACATCGACCAGAGCTTCGGCTTCCAGACGGCGATGTCGGAGGCGACCAAGTCGATCCACGCCGCCAGCGTGGAGGCCCGGTCGGCGCCCGGCGGCGTCGGCCTGGTCAAGCTCATGGGCCGGCACTCGGGGTTCATCGCCTGCTACTCGACGCTGGCCAAGGACGACGCCGACTACGTGCTCATCCCCGAGGTGCCGTTCGCGCTGCACGGCGAGCACGGCTTCCTCGAGCACCTGCGCCGCCGGGTGGAGGAGCGCGGGCACGCCGTCGTCGTCGTGGCCGAGGGCGCCGGGCAGGAGCACATCGAGGAGCACGAGCCCGGCCGCGACGCGTCGGGCAACGTCCGGCTCGGCGACATCGGGCGGCTGCTGCGCCGGCTGATCACCGAGCACCTCGACGACGCGAAGGTCGAGAACAACGTCCGCTACTTCGACCCCAGCTACGCCATCCGCAGCGTGCCGGCCAACCCCTACGACAGCGCCTACTGCCTGCGGCTGGCGCACGCCGCCGTGCACGCGGCGATGGCCGGCCGCACCGAGGTGATCGTGGCCCGCCGCCGGCGGCGGTTCGTGCACCTCCCGATGTCCCTGGCGGTCAGCCGGCGCAACCACGTCGACCCGCTGGGCGACCTGTGGATGTCGGTGCTGGAGGCCACCGGGCAGCCGGTGCGCTTCGAGTAGGGCTCACCCGCCCGGGTGGGATCCCGGGATCCGGCTCCCCGCCGGCCCCGCGTCTGCCGATGGACCCGTGTCAGGTGCAGCTCACCAGCGACACGAGGGACGACATGGACACGACGGGACGCTCGACGACGCGACGGGGCCGCCTCGCGCGGGGACTCGCGGCCACCGCGGTCGGGGCGGTCCTCGCCCTGACCCCGGGGGTCGCCGGGGCGGCGCCGAACCGGTCGGACCCGCCGGACGTGGTGCCCCTGGTCGACTGCGTCGTCCGGCACGACGACGGCAGCTGGACGGCGGTGTTCGGCTACGACAACCGCACCGGCGAGACGGTGGACATCCCGGTCGGCCCGGCCAACCAGGTGACGCCGGCCCCGCTCGGGGAGCCGCAGCCGACGACCTTCGAGCCCGGGGTGCGGCACGCCGTGTTCTCCGTGACCGTCGAGAACGGCGGCGGGCCGATGTGGCACCTGGGCGAGACGAACCTGGCCGCCCGCAAGGCCGACGCCGCCTGCCCGCCCTCGACGCAGATGCCGGCCGAGGGCAACGGCACCGGGCTCGCGATCGGCGTCGCCGTGGCCGGCGGGGTCGGCGCGGTGCTGCTGCGGCGGGCCCGCCGCCGCCCCGCCTGACCTCGCTCCCTCGTCCGCGGCGGGTGACGCGGCCGGAGCCCCTGCTGCGGAGGCTGGGCCGCGGGAGCGCCCTCGTCGCGGCCCGCCCTCCCGGCGACCCGCGCCGCCCGGGGGCGGGAGGGACGCGGTGGTGCGATGGACCGCACGGTCGACCGGACCCGGTCCGGCACCCCGGAGAGCTACACCTGGCCGCTGCTCACGGTCGTGGTGGTCATCCTCCTGCAGGTCCTGATCCCCGCCGGCTACCGGGTGGGCCCGCCGCTGCTCGTCCCGGTCGTGGAGGGGATCGCGCTGCTGGTGCTGCTGGGCATCGCGGCCCGGCCCGGGCCGGTGCCCCGCGGCGCCCGGTCGCTGGTGCTCGCGCTGTTCGGCACCCTCGTGGTCGCCAACGCCGGCGCGGCCGCCCGGCTCGTGGTCCTCGTGCTGGACGGCGGCGAGGTCGACCACGTCCCGCTCACCGCCGACCGGCTGCTCGTCGCGGCGGCGCTGGTCCTGCTGGTCAACGTGGTCACCTTCGCGCTGGTCTACTGGCAGCTGGACGGCGGCGGGCCGGCCGGCCGGGTCGCGGAGCCGCCGCCCCACCCCGACTTCCAGTTCCCCCAGACCGACGCGCCCGGCCTCGCGCCGCCGGGCTGGCGGCCCCACTTCGGCGACCACCTGTACGTGGCGTTCACCAACCTGGTCGCCTTCAGCCCGACCGACACGCTGCCGCTGACGCTGCGGGTGAAGGGCCTGATGGCGCTGCAGTCGCTGATCTCCCTCGGCGTCCTCGTGGTGGTCCTCGCCCGGGTCATCAACATCCTGCCCGGCTGATCCGCCCGGTTCCCCGTCCGGCACCCCCGGGGCCAGGATCGACCCGCGCCCGGCGCCGCCGGGTGCGGGGAGGAGACCGCCATGGCCAACCACGTGTACCGGCTCACCGAGGTCGTCGGCAGCAGCCCGACCGGCGTCGACGACGCGATCCGCACCGCGATCGGCAAGGCGTGCCAGACCATCCGGAACGTCGAGTGGTTCGAGGTCCAGGAGGTGCGCGGGCAGGTCGCCGACGGGGAGGTCGCGCACGTCCAGGTGACGCTCAAGATCGGGTTCCGCGTCGAGGACTGACCGCTCCCCGTGCGGGCACCGGCCCGGGCCGGGGCGGTGGGACACTGGGGACGTCGGCCGGCGTGGGCCGTCGTGCCCCTGCTCCCTGCCCGAGAGACCTGCCGTGACCCTCCCTGCCCCTGACGCCCGGACCGACCTGCGCGCGGTGCTCTTCGACATGGACGGCACGCTGGTGGAGTCCGAGCAGCACTGGGGACACGCCCTGTTCGCCCTCGCCCGGCGCCTGGGCGGTGAGCTCAGCGCCACCGCCCGCGAGGCCACCGTCGGCACCAGCATGGCGGCGTCCATGGCGGTCCTGCAGGCCGACCTCGGGATCGAGCGCACCCCCGGGGAGACGAGCGCCGACGTCGCCTGGGTGGAGGAGACCGTCGCCGGCCTGCTCGCCACCGACCTGCACTGGCGGCCCGGCGCGCGCGAGCTGCTGGCCGAGGTGCGCGCCGCCGCGCTGCCCACGGCCCTGGTGACGACGACGCCGCGCCGCCTGGCCGACGTGGTCATCGCGCACATCGAGCGCGCGTTCCCGGACGTGCCGCCGTTCGACCTCACCGTGTGCGGCGACGAGGTGCCCGCCCGCAAGCCCGACCCGGCGCCCTACCTGCAGGCCGCCGCCGCGCTCGGCGTGGACCCGGCCGACTGCGTCGTCGTCGAGGACTCCGCGGCCGGGGTGGCCGCCGGGCTGGCCGCGGGCGCCACCGTCCTCGGCGTGCCCGCGCTGCAGCCGCTGGAGCCCGCGCCGGGCCTGGTGCTGCGCGACACGCTGGCCGGCGTCGGGCTCGCCGACCTGGAGGGGCTGCTGCTCGGGCGGGACGCCGCGCCGCGCCGCTGACCCCTCAGCCGGCCGGCACGACCTCCCGGCCGCGGGAGACCACCAGCCGCACCCGCTCCAGCGCCGTCACGTCGACGGTGGGGTCGCCGTCCACCAGTAGCAGGTCGGCGTCCAGGCCGGGCGCCAGCCGCCCGGTGCGCCCGCCGAGACCGCAGGCGGCGGCCGCCGCGGAGGTCGCCGTCGCCAGCGCCTCCGGGGCCGGCACGCCGCCGCCGGCGAGCGAGGCGACCGCCCGCGGCAGCAGCCCGTGCGGCTTGCCGGGGCCGATGCCGGCGTCGACGCCGCTGACGATGCGGACGCCCGCGCGGTGCATGCGGGCCGCGTCGGCGGCGCGCGCCGGGTCGGTGATGTCCATCCGGGCGAGCAGCTCCTGGATCCGCGGCGGCGGCACCACGCCGTCGGCCAGGCCCAGCGTCGGGCAGACGGCGGTGCCCGCGCGGGCGAGCTGGCCGGCCAGCGCCGGCGGGACGCCCCAGCCGGTGGCGGTCTGGCACGAGCAGTGCTCGATGCCGTCGACGCCGGCGGCCAGCACCTGCCGGACGGCGGTCAGCGCGTGCGCGTGCGCGGTGACCGGCAGGCCCAGCCGGTGCGCCTCCTCGACGACGGCGCGCACCTCGGCGGTGCTGAACTGGCAGGCGGTCATGTCGGTGCCCGCGGTCATGACGCCGCCGCTGGCCATCATCTTGACGACGTCCGCGCCCCGCTCGGCGCGCTCGCGCACCGCGGCCCGCAGCGCCTCGACGCCCCGGACCACGCCGCCCATGCCCGCGCAGTGGCCGGCGGGGCAGGTCAGCGGCGGGCCGGAGGCCACCACGGTGGGGCCGTCGGCCGGCGCGCGCTCGACCACCGCCCAGCCGACGTCGCCCAGGTCGCGGACCGCCGTGACCCCGGCGGCCAGGTGCTGCTGCAGGGCGGCGGCGACGATCGCGTCCACCTGCGCCGGCTCCAGCTCGGGGAGCTGGTCGAGGGCGCGGGGGCCGTTGTCGCCGCAGAGGTGCACGTGCGTGTCGACCAGCCCGGGCAGCAGCGTGGTGCCGGGCAGGGCGGTGACGGGGACGCCGTCGGGCGGGGCGGTCCCGGCGGGCTGGACGGCGACGATCCGGCCGTCGTCGACCAGCACCAGGGCGCCGTCGCGCCGCACCCGCTCGCCGTCGAAGGCCCGGTCGGCCCGGTAACCCCGCATGCCGGTCCTCCTGGGTGGCGGGAGCAGCCGACGCTAGGGCCGGCCGCGCCGGCCGGTCGACGGGGACCGGCGCGTCTCGTTCACCCCACCCGTCTCGTGCCCGACCGTTATCCCCAACTCAGGTGCCGACTGTGTCGGCCGGCTGCGAGCAGAGGGAGAGCACCTGCCGGGGGACCGCCCGGCGCCACGGCCCGGTGATCACGGAGTCCCGGGGGGGGGGGGGCGGGCGCGGGGGCGGGGGGGGGGCCCGGCGGCCGCGCGGGGGTCGGGGGGGGGGGGGGGGGGCGGGCGGGTGGCGACACGCCGGACGGCGACGGCGTGTCGCCACCGCGGCTCCGTGATCGTTCCGGGCGTCCGGGCAGCGTCCGCCGGGACGCGGGACCCGGGAGTGGGCGCCGGGTGCGTCAGTCGCGCTCGACGATCGGCAGCGTCGCCCAGCCGGCCCGGGCGGCGGCCTCGGCGGGGAACGGCGGGGGAGTGCCGCCGAAGGAGGGGCACAGCGCCTGGTGGTCGCACCAGTCGCACAGCCGCGTGCGGTTGGGCCGGAAGTCACCGGTGGCCACCGCCCGCTCGATCGCCGCCCAGATCGCCAGCAGCGTCCGCTCGAAGCGGACCAGCTCGGCCTCCTCGGGGGCGTAGGTCAGCGCGTCGCCGTCGCCGAGGTAGATGAGCTTGAGCTGGGAGGCCACCACGCCGCGGGTGCGCCACAGCACCAGCGCGTAGAACTTCATCTGGAACAGGGCCTTGGACTCGAACGCCTCGCGCGGCATCGAGCCGGTCTTGTAGTCGACCACCCGCAGCGCGCCGTTGCGGGCGACGTCGAGCCGGTCGACGTACCCGCGCAGCAGCAGCCCGTCCGGCAGGGTCACCTCGACCAGCTGCTCGCGTCCCTCCGGCTGGATGCGGGTGGGGTCCTCCAGCCGGAAGTAGGTCTCGACCAGCTTCCCGGCCGAGTCCAGCCAGCTCTCCAGCGACGGCGGCTGCTGCCCCTCCTCGCCGGCGGTGAACAGCGCCTCGACCTCGGGGTCGGCGCGCAGCTCGTCCCACGCCGGCGCCACCAGCCCGCGGGCCGCCTCGACGGTCCGCTCGGCCGGCGGCAGGTCGTAGAGCCGCTCCAGGACCGCGTGCACCAGCGTGCCGCGCACCGCCGCGGCGCTCTTCTTCTCCGGCAGCCGGTCGATGGTGCGGAACCGGTAGAGCAGCGGGCAGGTCTTGAAGTCCGCCGCCCGGCTGGGCGACAGCGAGGGCCGGCGCGGGGCCCTGCCCCCGTCGGGAGCCTGCTCGCCGCCGTCGGACGCCGTGTCGGGGAAGACCGTGCCGCTGCGCGCCGGGTCCTGCGCCACTGCCGTCATGCACCCGACGCTACGACGCCCCGCCGACAGTTCCGAGTCCCCGCGCCGGGCGGACCCGTCCCGCCGCTCGCCTAGGCTGGCCGCCCGTGGAACCGCAGCCCGAGCCCAGCCAGAACGCGCCGAGCGCCGCCCCCGCCGCCGCACCGGTCCCCGCGGACGCGGACACGGAGACGGACGCGGCGCAGCCGGCCGCCGTCGCCGACCGCGTGCCGGGCGCCTTCGCCGTCGGCGACCGGGTGCAGCTCACCGACCCCAAGGGCCGGCTGCACACCGTCGTCCTCGAGCCCGGCAAGCAGTTCCACACCCACCGCGGCGCCATCGCCCACGACGACCTCATCGGCGCGCCGGAGGGCTCGGTCGTGCACTCCACCGCCAACACCGGCTACCTGGCGTTCCGGCCCCTGCTGGCCGACTTCGTGCTGTCCATGCCGCGCGGCGCCCAGGTCATCTACCCCAAGGACGCCGCGCAGATCGTCGGCAGCGGCGACATCGGGCCCGGCATGCGGGTCCTCGAGGCCGGCGCCGGCTCCGGCGCGCTCACCTGCTCGCTGCTGCGCGCCGTCGGGGCGTCGGGCCGGGTCACCAGCTACGAGCGGCGCGAGGACTTCGCCGACGTCGCCCGCGGCAACGTGGCCGCCTTCTTCGGCGGGGTGCCGGACACCTGGGACCTGCGCCTGGGCGACCTCGCCGACCACCCCGCGGACGAGGTCGTCGACCGGGTGGTCCTGGACATGCTCGAGCCGTGGGCGGTGCTGCCCACCGTGGCCGCGGCGCTGCGGCCCGGCGGCGTGCTCGTCGGCTACGTCGCGACGGTCACCCAGCTGTCCACCTACGTCGAGGCGCTGCGCGCGCAGGGCGTGTGGACCGAGCCCTACGCCTGGGAGTCGCTGGTCCGCCCGTGGCACGCCGTCGGCCTCGCCGTCCGCCCCGAGCACCGCATGGTCGCGCACACCGCGTTCCTCGTGACCGCCCGCCGGCTGGCCGAGGGCGTCGTCGCGCCGGTCCGCCAGCGGCGTCCCCAGAAGTAGCCCCGCAGGGGGGAGTCGGCCTCCGGCGAGCGCCGGGCACGGTGTCGGCAGGCGTGTATAGATTTGCCTCCTGGCTCCCCCCGATGTGCGGAGGTGCGCGATGGGCCCCGGTCCTGTCAGCGGTCCCGACGAGTTCCGAGCGCGGCGCGAACGTGACGTCTCCGCCCTGCTCTCCCAGATCTCCTACCTCGAGGAGGAGATCGCTCTCCTGCGCCGCAAGGTGGCCGACAGCCCCCGGCAGGTGCGGGCGCTCGAGGAGCGGATCGCCGAGGCGGAGGGCCGCGCGGCCTTCCTCTCCGAGCGCAACGACAAGCTCGCCGGCACCCTGCGCGACGCCCGCGAGCAGCTGCTCACGCTCAAGGAGGAGATCGACCGGCTCGGCCAGCCGCCGTCGGGCTACGGGGTCTACCTCGGGCAGCACGACGACGGCACGGTCGACGTCTTCACCGGCGGCCGCAAGCTGCGCGTCTCGGTGTCCCCGGCCGTCGAGGCCGAGGAGCTGCGGCCCGGCCAGGAGGTCATGCTCAACGAGGCGATGAACGTCGTCGAGGCGCTCGGCTTCGAGAAGCAGGGCGACGTCGTCATGCTCAAGGAGCTGCTGGAGCCGATCGACGGCGTCACGCCGCGGGCCCTGGTCATCGGCCACACCGACGAGGAGCGGGTGGTCTACCTGGCCGACTCGCTCACCGACCAGCCGCTGCGGGTCGGCGACTCGCTGCTGCTGGAGGCCCGGTCGGGCTACGTGTACGAGCGGATCCCCAAGAGCGAGGTCGAGGAGCTCGTCCTCGAGGAGGTCCCCGACATCGACTACTCCGACATCGGCGGCCTGGCCCGGCAGATCGAGCAGATCCGCGACGCCGTCGAGCTGCCGTTCCTGCACGCGGACCTGTTCCGCGAGTACCAGCTGCGCCCGCCGAAGGGCATCCTGCTCTACGGCCCGCCCGGCTGCGGCAAGACGCTCATCGCCAAGGCGGTGGCGAACTCGCTGGCCAAGAAGGTCTCCGCGGTGAAGGGCGAGGGGCAGGCCAAGTCCTACTTCCTCAACATCAAGGGCCCGGAACTGCTCAACAAGTACGTCGGCGAGACCGAGCGGCACATCCGGCTGGTGTTCCAGCGGGCCCGGGAGAAGGCCAGCGAGGGCACCCCGGTCATCGTGTTCTTCGACGAGATGGACTCGATCTTCCGCACCCGCGGGTCGGGCGTGTCCTCCGACGTCGAGTCGACGATCGTCCCGCAGTTGCTCAGCGAGATCGACGGCGTCGAGGGCCTAGAGAACGTCATCGTCATCGGCGCCTCCAACCGCGAGGACATGATCGACCCGGCGATCCTGCGGCCCGGCCGGCTGGACGTGAAGATCAAGATCGAGCGGCCCGACGCCGAGGCGGCGCGCGACATCTTCAGCAAGTACCTGAAGACGGACCTGCCGATCCACGCCGACGACCTCGCCGAGAACGGCGGCAGCCGCGAGGCCACCATCCAGGCGATGATCCAGCGCACTGTCGAGCGGATGTACACCGAGAGCGAGGAGAACCGCTTCCTCGAGGTCACCTACGCCAACGGTGACAAGGAGGTCCTGTACTTCAAGGACTTCAACTCCGGCGCCATGCTGCAGAACATCGTCGACCGGGCCAAGAAGATGGCCATCAAGGAGAACCTGGAGACGGGGACGGCGGGCCTGCGGGTCGGCCACCTGATGCAGGCCTGCGTCGACGAGTTCAAGGAGAACGAGGACCTGCCCAACACCACCAACCCCGACGACTGGGCGCGGATCTCGGGCAAGAAGGGCGAGCGGATCGTCTACATCCGCACGCTCATCAGCGGCAAGGGCAACGACTCCGGCCGCGCGATCGACACCGCCACCAACACCGGCCAGTACCTCTAGGCCGGCCCGGCCCCGGGGGGGGGGGGGGGGGGCGGGGGGGGGGGGGGGGGGGGGGGGGGGGGGGGGGCGCCGGTGGGGGGGGCGGGGGGGGGGGGGGGGGGGGGGGGGGGGGGGGGGGGGGGGGGCCCCCCCCCCCCGGCGCGATCAGCCCAGCCGGCCGGCCAGCGCGCGCAGGTGCGCCCCGCCGGCGGCCTCGTACGCGGCACCCGGCACCGTGCGCACCGGATAGGGCCGGTCCAGCGGCGGCCGCGGGCCGACGTCGACGTGGACGACGTCGTACCCCAGGCCGTGCAGGTGGTCGGCCATCGCGTAGTCGGTCGCCGAGTCCCCGACGGTGTGCCAGGCCCGGGGGAGCGGCCCGTCGGCCCCCAGCAGCTCCAGCGCGCGGCGGGCCCCCAGCGCCTTGCCCGAGCGCACCGACTCGACGTCGGTCGCGATCACCGACGGGTCGATCCGCCACGGCGTCCGGCCGTCGGCATCGGGGTGGGCGCGGTCGCCCAGCCGCACGCCGAGCCCCGCGGTCACCAGGCCGGCGAGCAGGTCGGCGTCGAAGGCCCGCTGCCGCTCGGCGTAGAGGGCGGCCGGGACGTCGGTGCGCGCCTCCACCGTGGCCATCGTCCGCTTGGTGTCGTCGAGGAACATCGCGTCGCCGTAGCCGTCGCCCACCAGGTCGGCGAGCAGGGCGCGGCACACGGCGGGAACGGCGAGGGCGGGGTCGACGTGCACCTCACCCGCGCCGTCCGGGCCGGCCGACGTCCAGACGCCGCCCTTCTCGCAGACCGCGTGCAGCCGGGCCCCACCGGGCAGGCCGGCCGCGGCCAGCGGCGCCAGGACGCGCTCGCCGACGAACTCCGCCGACCGGCCGGTGTTGAGCACCACGGGGACGCCCGCGGCCAGCAGGGTCCGCAGGTCCGCCAGCAGCGCCGGGGCGACCGTGCGGGTCACGGGGCTCGCGACCGGGCCGTCGACGTCGAGCAGCAGGCCCAGGGGTGGCGGGGTCACCCGGTCATCCTCGCGGCCGGCGACCGCGGCCTAGGCTCGGGGCATGAGCGTGCGGCGGGTCATGGGCACCGAGGTCGAGTACGGCATCTCGGTGCCCGGGCAGCCCACCGCCAACCCGACCACCCTGTCCAGCCAGGTCGTCAACGCCTGGGCCGTCGCCGACGCCCCGACCCGCCGCCGGCCGCGCTGGGACTTCGAGGAGGAGTCGCCGCTGCGCGACGCCCGCGGCTTCGACCTCTCCCCGGCGCAGGCGCTGGACCACACCGACCTCGACGAGGACTCGGGGATGGCCAACGTCATCCTCACCAACGGCGCCCGGCTCTACGTCGACCACGCGCACCCGGAGTACTCCACGCCGGAGGTCACCAACCCGCGCGACGTCGTCCTCTGGGACAAGGCGGGGGAGCGGGTCATGGCCGAGGCGGCCCGCCGGGCCGCCCGCATCCCCGGCACCCAGCCGATCCAGCTGTACAAGAACAACACCGACGGCAAGGGCGCCAGCTACGGCGCGCACGAGAACTACCTGATGGACCGGCGGACGCCGTTCATCGACATCATCCGCGGGCTGATCCCCTTCTTCGTGACCCGGCAGGTGTTCGCCGGCGCCGGCCGCGTCGGCATCGGGACCGAGGGCCGCACCCAGGGCTTCCAGATCTCCTCCCGGGCGGACTTCTTCGAGGTCGAGGTGGGCCTGGAGACGACGCTCAAGCGGCCGATCATCAACACCCGCGACGAGCCGCACGCCAACCCCGACGAGTACCGCCGGCTGCACGTGATCATCGGCGACGCCAACCTCGCCGAGCTGTCGACCTACCTCAAGGTCGGGACGACGTCGCTGGTGCTGGCGATGATCGAGGCGCGGGCGCTGCGCGAGGACCTCTCGCTGGAGGAGCCGGTCGCCACGCTGCAGGCGGTCAGCCACGACCCGTCGCTGGCCACCCAGGTGCGGCTGCGCGACGGGCGGCGGATGACCGCGCTGGACCTGCAGCGCGTCTACCTCGACCACGCCGAGCGCTTCGTCGACCGGAACGGGGAGGCCGACGAGCAGACCACCGACGTGCTGCGCCGCTGGGCGGAGGTCCTCGACGACCTCGCCACCGACCCGATGCGCCTGGCCGACCGGCTGGACTGGCCGGCCAAGCTGCGGCTGCTGGAGGGCTACCGGTCCCGCGACGGGCTGTCCTGGGGTGACTCGCGGCTGCAGCTGGTGGACCTGCAGTACTCCGACGTCCGCCCGGAGAAGGGGCTCTACCACCGGCTGGTGGCCCGCGGCTCGATGCAGCGGCTGCTCACCGACGACGAGGTGACCCGGGCGATGGTCACCCCGCCGGCCGACACCCGCGCCTTCTTCCGCGGCGAGTGCCTGCGGCGGTTCCCCGCCCAGGTGGCCGCGGCGTCGTGGGACTCGGTGGTGTTCGACCTCGGCCGGGAGAACCTGGTGCGCATCCCGACGATGGAGCCGCTGCGCGGCACCCGCGACCACGTGGGCCTGCTGTTCGAGTCCACGGCGAGCGCCCAGGAGCTGGTCGACACCATCACCGGCGCCTAGTGGCCTCCCCGGTCGAGGTCGCGCGGGCGCTGGCCGGGGACCTGCTCGCGCCCGCGGCCGCCGCCGTCGACGCCACCGGCGTGCTGCCGCGCGGTCACCTCGACGCGCTCGCCGCGGCCGGGCTGTACGGCCTGGTCGGGCCCGCGGACGCCGGCGGCCTGGACGGCGACGGCGCGACGCTGGCGGCCGTGGTCGAGGAGCTCGCGGCCGGCGACCTCGCGACCGCGTTCGTCTGGCTGCAGCACCACGGCGTCGTCGGCCGGCTGGCCGCCTCCGGGGCGCACCCGGAGCTGCTGGCCGACCTGTGCGCCGGGCGCCGGCGGGCCGGGATCGCGCTGCAGGCCGCGACCCGCCCGGACGCGGCGCCCGTGACGCTGTCCCGGGACGGCGGCGACCTCGTGCTCGACGGCGCGGTGCCGTGGGTGACCGGCTGGAACCTGGTCGACGTGCTGCTGGTGGCCGCCCGCGACGGCGACGACGTCGCGTTCGCGCTGGCCGACGCGGTGGAGGGGCCGACGCTGGCGGCGGTGCCGCAGCGGCTGGTCGCGGTGCAGGCCAGCGCCACGGTGGAGCTGCACCTGCGCGGCCACCGGCTGCCCGCCGCCCGGCTGCTGGGCGCGACCCCGCAGGCCGAGGTCCGCGCGGGCGACGCGGCCGGGCTGCGGCTCAACGGCTCGCTGGCGCTGGGGCTGGTCCTCCGGTGCGCCCGGCTGCTCGGTCCCTCACCCCTGGACGACGACCTGGCCGACGCGCGCGCCCGGCTCGACGCGGCCGGGCCGGGGGAACTGCCGGAGGCGCGGGCCGCCGCCGCGGCCCTGGCGCACCGGGCGGCCGGGGCCCTGGTGGTGGCGACGGGCAGCGGCGCCGCGCGCGCCGGCGCGGTCGCCGAGCGGACGGCGCGCGAGGCAGTGTTCCTGCTCGTGTTCGGCTCGCGCCCGGCGATCCGCGCGTCGCTGCTGGCGCGGCTGGGCGCGGCCCGCTGAGGCCGCCGGGTGTCGGTACCTGCGGGTAGTTTCGGCGGCAGCACGCACTCGGCGCGCACCAGGGGAGGGCACATGGCCACCAGGGACACCGGCGGGCAGCAGCGGACCACGCGCACGCGCGAGGAGACCGACGAGGTCGAGGCCTCGGTCGACACCGAGGTCGCCGAGCGGCACAAGGAGATGTCCGAGGACGTCGACGCCATCCTCGACGAGATCGACGACGTGCTCGAGGAGAACGCAGAGGAATTTGTGCGCAGTTATGTGCAAAAGGGGGGCCAATAGACCATTCTCCCGACAGCACTTCTCGTGCAGTAAACAATACCAAGTATTGTCGGGATTGTGGTGAGGAGCGGCCGGTCGGGGAGTTCTCCTCCGACCGGTCGCGCCCAGACGGTTTGAGCTTCTACTGTCGCGTGCACGCTCGCCGTCGCCTCCTCCGCGCCAAGGACGCGCGCCAGGGACCGCCGAAGAGCAGGCACAGACGCGAGATCGCTGTGCCGGACGGTCACAAGTGGTGTCCTGATTGCGGCTCGGTGAAGCCGATCGACGACTTCGTGCGCAACCGGAGTCAGCCCTCGGGGCGCCAGCCCTACTGCAAGCCCTGCCACAACGCCCGCGGCAGGGCGTCGAAGGAGCAGGTCGGCGGGTCACGGACCTATCACCTCAAGAGGCGCTACGGCATCACGGCCGCCGAGGCCGACGTCATGCTCGTTCAGCAGGACGGCCGGTGCGCGATCTGCCGTCGGGCAGCGGCCCAGCACGTGGACCACGACCACGTGACCGGTGCGGTGCGGGCGCTGCTGTGTTTCAACTGCAACGGAGGGCTGGGCCAGTTCAAGGACGACCCCGAGCTCATGCGTGCCGCCGCTGACTACGTCGCTCATCACCGTGCCCGCCAGAACGGCGGAGCCCCGTCGCCGGCCGGGGAGTGAGCGGCCGGGCGCTCACCCGACCGCGGCGAGGGCAGCGGCCAGGCCGGTGACGAGGCACCCGGTCGCTGTGAGGGCGGTGATCACCGCGTCCACCGGGTCGTGCAGGTCCCCGAGCACCGGTCCGGCCCACGGCGCCCCGGGCAGCGCCGGGACGTCCCACGTCGCGCACAGCACGCGGGGGAGCACCACGGCTCCCTGCTCCTGACGGGCGAGCAGCAGTGCCCGGAGCGGCAGGTGCCGGCGCACCTCCGGCCACGGCACCCGTGGTACCACCCGCGTCGGCGAGGTCACGCGAGCAGGACGCCGGCGGCCACGGCGGCGGCCGAGCCGATCAGGGTCAGCCCGCCGATGGCGCGCTCCACCCCGTCCCGGCGCACGGGCCCGGGCGCGGGGACCTGCGGCGGAGCGGGGAGGTCCCAGGCGTCGCACACCGCCGCCGGCAGCAGCGCGCCCCGCCGGTGCCGGTCGACGAGCAGTCGGCGCGCCTCCGGCAGGCCGTCCAGCCGCGACCAGGGGGCCACCAGGTCGCGCTCGCCGTCGTCCAGCCGGACCGCGACGAGCCCGCCCAGCTCCGGGTCGCTGCCGGCGGACGCCGCGGTCACCCGGGCGAGGTCCACCCCGTGGTCACCGAGCAGGGTCCGCCCGACGAGCACCGTCCCCTCCAGCCGCAGCCGGCCGGCGACGTCCCGCCGAACCCGCGACCGGAGGGACAGGGCGGCGAGCAGCCCGGCCAGGGCCGCCACGGCCGCCGTCCACCCGGCCCGGCCCTCGAGCGCCGCGCGGGACGAGGCCGCGCACAGCCCGCACAGCAGGGCGACCAGCACCCCGGTCGCGGCCAGGGCGGCGCGGCGGCGCGCCGCCGGCACCCGGGGCACGCGCGGGGCCCTCCCCGCCTCCTGCAGGTGCGGTCCGTCGGTCACGCCAGCTCCCCTCCGGTCGATCGAGGCCGGCGCACCGTAGACCCCGCGGTCGCGGCGGACCAGGCCCGCCCGCGTCCCGGGTGGCCCGCCAGTCGCGCCGGTAGGGTCGGCGACGAGCCGCCGCGGCACGTCCGCGGCACGTCGACGGCACGTTGAGGAGCACCCCGGGAGGGGCGCGGGAAGGGGAGACGGGTTGACCCAGTCGCACACCGGCCGGAGCGGCTTCCCGCCCGCCTACCTGGACCGGGTGGGCTCCTCGTTCACCGACTTCCTCGCCCAGGCCGCGCCCGACCTGCTGCCCGGGCGGCGCCCGGTGCCGTCGGTGCACGCCGGCGACCTCACCCCGCACGGCACCACGATCGTCTCGGTCACCTACGACGGCGGCGTGCTCATGGGCGGCGACCGCCGGGCCACCATGGGCAACCTGATCTCCAGCCGCGACATCGAGAAGGTGTACCCGGCCGACTCCTGGTCGGTGATCGGCATCGCGGGCGCCGCGGGCATCGCGATCGAGATGGTCCGGCTCTACCAGGTGGAGCTCGAGCACTACGAGAAGATCGAGGGGCTGACCCTCAGCCTCGACGGCAAGGCCAACCGGCTGGCCCAGATGATCCGCGGCAACCTCGGCGCCGCACTGCAGGGGCTGGCCGTCGTCCCGCTCTTCGCCGGCTTCGACCTCGACGCCGCCCCCGGCACCAGCCCGGGCCGGATCTTCAGCTACGACGTCACCGGCGGGAACTACGAGGAGCGCGGCTACGCCGCCGTCGGCTCCGGCTCGCTGTTCGCCCGGAACTCGCTGAAGAAGACCTGGCGGCCGGGGCTGGGCGGCGACGACGCCACCCGCAGCCTGGTCGAGGCGCTCTACGACGCCGCCGACGACGACTCGGCCACCGGCGGCCCGGACCCGGTCCGACGGCTCTACCCGATCGTGTACCGCGTCGACGCCGAGGGCGCGGTCCGCCTGACCGACGACGAGGTGTCCGCCGTCGCGAAGACCATCGTCGACGAGCGGGCCGCCGCCGAGGGGCAGGGCTGAGCGCCATGACCATGCCGTACTACGCCTCGCCCGAGCAGCTCATGCGCGACCGCTCGGAGTACGCCCGCAAGGGCATCTCCCGCGGCCGCAGCGTCGCCGTCCTCACCTACGCCGACGGCGTGCTGTTCATCGCCGAGAACCCCAGCTCCACGCTGCACAAGGTGGGCGAGATCTACGACCGGATCGGCTTCGCCGCGGTCGGCCGGTACAGCGAGTTCGAGAGCCTGCGGGTGGCCGGGGTGCGCCTGGCCGACGTCCGCGGTTACTCCTACAACCGCCGCGACGTCACCGGCCGGGTCATCGCCAACGCCTACGCGCAGACCCTCGGGGCGATCTTCACCGAGCAGATGAAGCCCTACGAGGTGGAGCTCTGCGTCGCCGAGGTCGGCGAGACCGCCGAGCAGGACCAGCTGTACCGGCTGACCTTCGACGGGTCGGTCGTCGACGAGCCGGACTTCGTGGTCATGGGCGGGCAGGCCGAGGCCGTCACCGCCCGGCTGCGGGAGGACTTCCGCCCCGGCCTGGCGCTGCGGGACGCGCTGATGGTCGGCGTCCGGGCGCTGTCGGCGTCCAGCCCGGCGATGTCGGGCAACGGCGCCGGCGGCCTGCTGCCGGCCGGGCAGCTCGAGGTCGCCGTCCTGGACCGCCGCCGGCCGAAGCGGGCCTTCCGCCGGGTGGTCGGCGCGGCGCTGGGCACCCTGCTCGGCGACCGCAGCGCCGGCGAGGCCGCCCCCGAGGGCGCCACGCACGCGCACGTCCCGAGCGCGGCGATGCCGGGCACCCCGGCCGGTCTCGGCGACCCCTCGGCGCCGGACACCGCCGGCGGCACCGGCGGGTCGGGGGAGGGCAGCGGCCCCCAGCCGGGCCCGGCCGACGGGGTCGGCGGCGGCACCGACGGGGGCAGCTGAGCGGCGCCGTCGAAGGGACGCCCGGGAACCGGCCGGAGTCGCATCCGGCGCCTAGGCTCGGTCCGTGGACCGACGGATCTTCGGGATCGAGACCGAGTACGGCGTCACGTGCACCTTCCGGGGGCAGCGGCGGCTGTCCCCGGACGAGGTGGCCCGCTACCTGTTCCGGCGGGTCGTGTCGTGGGGGCGCAGCTCCAACGTCTTCCTGCGCAACGGCTCGCGGCTGTACCTCGACGTCGGCAGCCACCCCGAGTACGCCACCGCCGAGTGCGACGACCTGACCGAGCTCGTCGTCCACGACAAGGCCGGTGAGCGGATCCTCGAGGGCCTGCTGGTCGACGCCGAGCAGCGGCTGGCCGAGGAGGGCGTCACCGGCGACATCTACCTGTTCAAGAACAACACCGACTCGGCGGGCAACAGCTACGGCTGCCACGAGAACTACCTGGTCGGCCGGCACGGGGAGTTCTCCCGGCTGGCCGACGTGCTCATCCCGTTCCTGGTCAGCCGGCAGCTGATCGTCGGCGCGGGCAAGGTGCTGCAGACCCCGCGCGGGGCGATCTACTGCGTCAGCCAGCGCGCCGAGCACATCTGGGAGGGCGTGTCCTCGGCGACCACCCGCTCCCGGCCGATCATCAACACCCGCGACGAGCCGCACGCCGACGCCGAGCGCTACCGGCGGCTGCACGTGATCGTCGGCGACTCGAACATGAACGAGACGACGACGCTGCTCAAGGTCACCATCACCGACCTGGTGCTGCGGATGATCGAGGCCGGCGTGCCGATCCGGGACATGGCGCTGGAGAACCCGATCCGCGCGATCCGGGAGATCAGCCACGACGTCACCGGCCGCCGCAAGGTGCGCCTGGCCAACGGCCGGGAGATGAGCGCGCTGGAGATCCAGGGCGAGTACCACTCCCGCGCCGCGGAGTTCGTCGACCGGGAGGGCTTCGGCCCGGTGCACCGGCAGATGCTGGAGCTGTGGGGGCGGGTGCTCAAGGCCGTCGACACCGAGGACCTCTCGCTCATCGACCGGGAGATCGACTGGGCCACGAAGCTGTCGCTGATCGAGCGGTACCGGGGCAAGCGGGGCCTGTCGCTGTCCTCCCCGCGGGTGGCGCAGATGGACCTGGCCTACCACGACATCTCCCGCCGGCGCGGGCTGTACTACCTGCTCGAGCGCAACGGCCAGGTGGAGCGGGTGGCGCACGAGCCGCGGGTGTTCGAGGCGAAGAACGTGCCGCCGCAGACCACCCGGGCCAAGCTGCGCGGGGAGTTCATCCGCAAGGCCCAGGAGAAGCGGCGGGACTTCACCGTCGACTGGGTGCACCTCAAGCTCAACGACCAGGCCCAGCGCACCGTGCTGTGCAAGGACCCGTTCAAGAGCGTCGACGAGCGCGTGGAGAAGCTCATCGCCTCCATGTAGGCCGCCCGTCCCCGCGGGCGGGCACGGTGCCCGTCCGCGGGGACGCGCGCGGGTCGGCCGGGCAGGGTCAGTCGGGCAGGGGCACCCGGACGGCGGCGTAGCGGCCGGCGGCCGCGGCGGCGAGGAAGTAGGCGCGCTCCTCGGGCCAGCCGCGGCCCATCGTCGACAGCGTCACCGGCGACAGCTGCAGCGCCTCGTCCAGCCCCTCGACGTCGACCCACACCACCCGGTTGCGCTCCGGCTGCCCGGCCAGGTCCTCCTCCACCTGCCGGCCGAGCTCCGAGCCCAGCCCGCGCGGGGCCACCAGCGTCACCCCGGCCAGGGCCACCCGCCCGAACGCGGTCAGCGAGTGGTGGGAGACGCCGCGGTGGCGGTGGCGCGGGTCGGCGTCGGAGATCCGCAGCGCGCCGATCGGCTCGCCGCCGAGCACGCTGACGGCGTTGCACGCCTCCCCGGCCGCGACCCCGGAGAAGCCCCACGGGGTGCCGGTGCCCAGGTTGCCCGGCCCCTGGGTGACCACGGCGACGTCGGCGCCGAGCACGTGCCTGGCGGCGAGCAGCCCGGTGTGCAGGGTGACCGCCTCCAGGTCGCCGCCGAAGGCCTGCCCGACGGTGACCACCCCGGCCAGCGACGGCGCCAGGGTGTGCAGCGTCCGGGAGAACCCGGCCACCAGCGCGCCGCCGTCGGTCATCACGTAGGCGACCTTCAGGTCGGGGTCGGTGGCGAACAGGCCGATGAGCACGGCCGGCAGCGCCGAGTGCAGGTCGGCGACGACGACCGGCATCCCGCCCAGGTCCTCGGCCGCGGCGATGGTGTCGTGGTGCTCGGTGTCCTGCTCGTCGACGCCCTGCACGCTCACCTGCAGCGGCGTGTAGCGGGCCTTGACGAGGTGACCGGGGCCGGTGGGGTCCGGCGGCAGCCGGTCGGGCACGGCGACGACGAGTGCGTACCCGCCGGTGCCCAGCCGCTGCGCCCACGCGGTGGTGTTGAGCAGCACCTCGTCGCCGACCTCGGGCACCCCCACCAGCGACGGGTGCGCCAGCGAGCGCACCGCGCCGTCGCCGGGCACCTCGACGGTGAGCTCCAGCGCGTCGCGCCAGCTCCTCCCGGTCGCGGTCACCGTGCCGCGTCGCCAGCGGATCCGTTGCGCAGTCGTCCGTTCCCCCACGGGGCGAGGCTAGCCAGGGGGCGGCCCGCGCGCGGCCGGGACGGTGGGGGAGCGCGGGTCTGACTAGCCTGGGGCGCGTGTCGGCGAAGCGGGCGGAGCGGCTGGTCAACCTGGTCATCGCGCTGCTGGGCACCCGCCAGTACGTGACGGCGGCGCGGATCCGGGCGACCGTCCCCGGCTACGAGCCCGACGACGGCACCGCGCGCGCCGACGAGGCGTTCAAGCGGATGTTCGAGCGGGACAAGGCCGACCTGCGCGAGATGGGCATCCCGCTGGAGACCGGCCGCACCAGCGTCTTCGACACCGAGGACGGCTACCGCATCGCCCGCGCCGACTACGAGCTGCCCGAGATCACCCTCACCGGCGAGGAGGCCGCGGCCGTCGGCCTGGCGCTGCGGCTGTGGGAGTCCGCCCAGCTGGCCGGGGCCGCGCACAGCGCGCTGGTGAAGCTGCGCGCCGCCGGGGTCGACGTCGACCCGACCCGGCTGCCGATCCAGCCGCGGCTGGACTCCGACGAGCCGGCGTTCGAGCCCTGCTACGCCGCCGCCCGCGACCGCCGGGTGCTGACCTTCGACTACCGCCGTCCCGACGAGGACGCCCCGGCCCGCCGGCACGTGCAGCCCTGGGGCGTGGTCGCCTGGCACGGCCGCTGGTACCTGGTGGGGCTGGACCTGGACCGGCAGGCGCCGCGGGTGTTCCGGCTGTCCCGGGTGGCCGGCACCCCGAGGGCGACCGGGCCGGAGAACGCGTTCGAGCCGCCGCCGGACCTCGACCTCGCCGGGATCGTCGCCGGCCAGTTCGGCGGCCGGGGCGAGGAGCAGCTGGTCGTGGTGCGCGCCCGCCCGGGCACCGCGGTCGGGCTGCGCCGCTGGGCCACCCCGCTGGGCGCCGGCCCGGACGGGGAGGACCGGCTGCAGCTGCGCACCACCGAGCCGGGGCGGCTGGCCGACCAGCTGGCCGCCTACGGGCCCGACGTCGTCGTGGAGTCCCCGGCGGCGGTCCGCGACGCGGTGGTCGAGCGGCTGACCCGCCTGGCCGCGATGGGGGAGCGATGACGAGCCCGGCCACCAACGAGCGGATGACGCGGCTGCTCTCGCTCGTCCCCTACCTCACCGCCCGGCCCGAGGGCGTGCCGCTGGCCGAGGTGGCCCGCGACTTCGGCGTGCCCGAGCGGCAGCTGCGCCGCGACCTCGAGCTGCTGTGGATGTGCGGCCTGCCCGGCTACGGCCCGGGCGACCTCATCGACCTGTCCTTCGAGGGCGACCGGGTGCGGGTCACCTTCACCGCCGGGATGGTCCGCCCGCTGCGGCTGACCACCGACGAGGCGGTCGCGCTGGTCGTGGCGCTGCGCACGCTGCTGGACCTGCCCGGGCTGGCCGAGCAGGAGGCGGTGAGCCGGGCGCTGGCCAAGGTGTCGGCCGCCGCCGGGCACGCCGCCGAGCGGGTCACCCCGGTGGCGCTCAGCGTCGACGCCCGCGAGCAGGCGCTCACCGTCGTCCGGCAGGGGCTCGAGCGCGGCCGGGCGCTGCACCTGCACTACTACGTGCCCACCCGGGACGAGCGCACCGAGCGGACCGTCGACCCGATGCGGCTGCTGCTGGTCGACGGCCGCTGGTACCTGGAGGCGTGGTCGCGGGAGGTGGCCGGGGTCCGGCTGTTCCGGCTGGACCGCATCGACGACGTCGAGGTGCTCGAGGAGCCGGCCGCCCCGCCGCCGCAGGCCGCGCCGCGGGACGTGGAGTCCGGCCTGTACCAGCCGGCGCCCGGCGCGCCGGTGGTGCGGCTGCGGCTGGCCCGCACCGCCCGCTGGGTGGCCGAGTACTACCCGGTGGAGGACGTCCGCGAGGTCGAGGACCCGCCGGGCGGGCTGGCGGTCGCGCTGCGCACCCACGACCTGGCCTGGGCGCGGCGGCTGGTCGCCTCCCTGGGCGGCGCGGCCACCGTCGACGAGCCGGCCGAGCTCGCCGCGGCGGTCGCCGCCGACGCGCGCGCCGCCCTCGCCCGGTACGGCGCCTGACCGCGGGCGCCTAGGCTCGCGGCGTGCTGCTCGTCGTGTGGATCGCCGCCGTCGTCGTGTCGCTGGTCGTCCTCGGCGCGATCGGGTACGGCCTGCTCGGGGCGTTCCAGCGGCTGCGCCGGGAGCTGGAGGCCGCCGAGCGGGAGGTGCGGCCGGTGCTGGAGCAGGCCGCGGCCACCGCCGCCCGCGCCGCCGCGCTGCAGGCCGGTGAACGGCCCGCGGACGGCCGCTGAACCGACGGCGACCGTCCGCCGGGCACCCCGGGGACGAACGCCTCCCGGCGTAGCATCGGCTCCGCCCCCCGCGACCTGGAGGACGCATGAACCTCGGCCCGCTCGAGATCGGCCTGATCATCCTGGCCGTGCTGCTGCTGTTCGGCTACAAGAAGCTCCCCGACGCCTCGCGCTCGCTGGGCCGCTCGCTGCGCATCTTCAAGGGCGAGATGAAGGGCATGAAGGACGACGACCGCGCCGCGTCCGCGCCGTCGCCGGCCGCGCTCGACGCGGCCGACCGGGACCGGCGCGCCCAGCTCGAGGCCGAGGCGGCCGCCGCCGAGGCCCGCGCCGCCGAGCTGCGGGCGCGCGCCGCACAGCCCGGCGCCGCCGACGCGCGCTGACCGCTGCCAAGGGCAGGAACGTGAGCGGTCCCTCCCTGCGCCGCCGCCGGCGGCGGGCCCCGCGGGACCCCGAGGCGACGATGACCCTCGTCGCGCACCTCACCGAGCTGCGCAACCGCGTCGCCAAGGCCCTGCTGGCGCTCGCGCTGGGCACGGTCGCCGGCTTCCTCTGGTACGACCACGGGCTGCTGACCTTCCTCAGCGAGCCCTACTGCTCGCTGCCGGCCGACCTGCGCTTCCAGGGCGACGAGAGCTGCTCGCTGGTGGTCCTCGACGTCTTCGGCGGCGTGCTGCTGCGGCTGAAGATCGGCCTGATCGCCGGGGCGGTGCTGTCCAGCCCGTTCTGGCTCTACCAGCTGTGGGCGTTCATCACCCCCGGGCTCAAGCGCAACGAGAAGCGCTACGCGATCACCTTCGTCGCCGTCTCCACGACGCTGTTCGCCCTGGGCGCGGTGCTGGCCTACGTCACTCTCTACAAGGGCCTGGAGCTGCTGCTGGAGCTCGCCGGTGACGAGGTGGCCTTCCAGCTCACCGCGCCGGACTACCTGGGCTTCGTGATCAGCCTGCTGGTCGCCTTCGGGCTGAGCTTCGAGCTGCCGCTGATCGCGGTGGCGCTGAACCTGGTCGGCGTCCTCTCGCACGCCGTGCTGGCGCGCAGCCGGCGGTGGATCTTCTTCCTGACCATCGTGTTCGCCGCGTTCGTCACGCCCACCCAGGACCCGTTCACCATGCTGGCCATGGCGCTGCCGATGGTGGTGCTGTTCGAGCTGGCCATCCAGGTCGCCCGGCTCGTGGACCGGCGGCGGGCCCGCCGGGAGGCCGTGCAGCACTTCCACGACGTGCCCGACGACGAGGCCTCCCCGCTGGACGCGCGGCCCTCCGACCTCGACGCCGGCCCCACCCGGCGCGAGGACCTGCTGCCCGGCGCCCCGGCGGACACCTACCGCGGCTGAGCCGCCCGGGGCCCGGCCGCCGCCAGGGCCTCGACCAGGACCGCCCGCGGGGGCGCCGGCGGGGGGCCGCCGTCGCCGGGGGCGGGGCGTCCGGGCCGCCAGCCGCGGGCGAGCAGCCCGGCCACCCGCGGGTGCACCGCGGCCAGCGCCGCCGGCGGGTCGACCAGCTGGGCGTGCCGCAGCACGGCCCGGCCGACCTCCGGGTCGGCGCCGGCGGCGGCGAACACCAGCCAGCCCGGCAGCGGCGCACCGTCGCCGGCGGGTCCGGACGGCGGGCCGGCGCCCCACCCGGCGCCGTCGCGGGCGGCCCGCCACATCCGGGCGCGGGCGAGGTCGGTGCGGCAGCCGTCGTCGAACCACTCGCGCAGCTCGCCCTGCACCCAGGCGTCCACCTGCGCGCGCCAGGAGCGGGCGTCCCCGGGCGCGGCGGCGACGGCCCCGGCCAGGCGCAGCGCGTGCGCCACCGCCAGCGCCGAGCCGCGGCCGAAGTGCGGGTTGCTGGTGCTGACGGCGTCGGCCAGCGGGTGCAGCCCGAGCGGCGCGTCGTCGGTGAGCACCCGGAAGGTGCTGCGCAGGCCGCCCATGACCCGCACCGGCGACACCGGGACGGCGCGGGCGGGGTCGGTCCACCGCGCGGCCAGCGGCACCGCCCGGGTGACCGCCTCGAAGCCGGGCAGCTCCTGGGAGCGGGCCAGCTGCGGGTCGTCGGGCAGCCGGGTCAGGCAGACGGTGAACGTGCCGGCGTCGTGCGGGAAGACGAGCACCGCGTACCCGTCGCCCTCGGCCACCGAGACCACGCCCCGCTCGACCGGCGCGAACCCCGCGCCGGGCAGCAGCCGGTAGCGGCGGGAGACGTACACCTCGTCGGCCGGCACGTCGACGGTGTCGCCGACCCACGGCCGCGACAGCCGCCCGCGGCGGCCGGTGGCGTCGACGACCAGGTCGGCGGGGAGCACGCCGCCGCCGGCCAGCCGGACGCCGGAGACCGCGCCGCCGGCCACCTCCACCCGCTCGGCCCCGGCGCGCCACCGGGTGACGCCCGGCTCGGCGTCGGCGGTGCGCTGCAGCACCCACTCCAGCGTGCTGCGCCGGCACCACAGGGCGGTGAGCCCGTCGGGCAGCCGCACCGGCTCGGCGCCGTGCGCGACCAGCGCGTCGAGCACGTCGGGCAGGCCGGCGGCGAGCTCGGCGTGCAGCCGGGCGAGGAAGGCGTGCGGCTGGTGGAACTGCGCTACCCCGCGGCGCGGCCAGTCCGCGGCGGCGCCGACGTCGCCGGGCGGCTGCGCGCCGTCCCGGTCCACCAGCTGCACCCGGTGGCCCTGGCGGGCCAGCGTGACCGCTGCGGTCAGGCCCGAGATCCCGGCCCCTGCGACGACGACCTGCACGGCGACCTCCGCACGACTCGACGGGGCCAGCGGGGTCGTCCGCGGGAAGGTGTTGCTGGGCAACCGACTGGCGGCGTCATCGAGCCACCGGCGGCGCGGCCGTGTCAAGGTCACCAGGGGCCGGACCCGACCTCCGACCAGGCCGGTCTCCACCGCAGGGAGGGTGCGGCGGCCCCGGGGACGCCGCCGGGCCGTAGCGTGGGCCGCCGCTCGCCGGAGGTCCAGGGGAGGAGACCGGGTGGACGTCGCCGTCCTCGTCAGCGCCGCCGCCGGGCGGGGCCGCGCCCGCACCGTGTCCGCCGCCGCGCTCGACGCGCTGCGCCGGGGCGGGCTCACCCCGACGGTGCTCGCGGCCGGCACCCGCGCCGAGGCGGAGCGGGCCGCGGCCGGCGCGGTGGCGGCCGGCGCCGGCGCCGTCGTGGCGATCGGCGGGGACGGCGCCGTGCACGCCGCGCTGCAGGCGGTCGCCGGCACCGGCACGCCGCTGGCCGTCGTCCCGGCCGGGACCGGCAACGACCTGGCGCTCGCCCTCGGCGTGCCGCCCGAGCCGGTGGCCGCGGCCACCGCGGCCGCCGGCGACCTGCGCTCGGGCGCCGTGCGGTCCCTGGACGCCGGCCGCACCGCCGGGCGCTGGTGGGCCACCGTGCTGTGCTGTGGCTTCGACTCGGCGGTCACCGACCGGGCCAACCGGCTGCGCTGGCCGCGCGGGCCGCGCCGCTACGACGTCGCGATCCTCGCCGAGCTGGCCCGGCTGCGGCCCCGCGAGGTCACCCTGACCCTCGACGGGGAGGCCCGGACGCTGCCGGTCACGCTGGTCGCCGTCGGCAACACCGCCTGGTACGGCGGCGGCATGCGGGTCTGCCCGGCCGCCGACCCCGCCGACGGCCGGCTCGACGTCACCGTGGTGGGGCCCGTGTCCCGCCGGGAGCTGGTGCGCACCCGGCCGCGGCTGACCGAGGGCACGCACGTCGACCACCCCGCCGTCACCGTGCACCGCGCCGCGCGGGTGGAGCTCGCCGGCACGGGACTGACCACCTGCGCCGACGGCGAGCCGGTGGCGGCGCTGCCGGTGCGCGCCGAGGCGGTGCCCGGCGCGCTGCGGATCGTGGGCTCCGGGCGGCCCGCATGAGCGGGCGGCCGCCCTGCCGGGCTCCTGGCTCCACGGCGAGGTGCTGAGGCGCGGCCGTCCTCACCCTCCGTGGCCGGGGTCTCCGGATCTCCGGGGTTATATACCGAGGATCTTGACGCTGGGTGACACCACCCGCCCTCGACCCGCCGCGAGGACGCGGTGGCCGAGCCGCCGCCACACGGCTCCGCACCGCCGGTTCGACCGTTATCCCCAACTTATCGGCCACTCGGTCGGTGCGGCCGGCCCCGGGGGAGGAGCGGCGACGCGGGGAGACCCCGTCCGGGCTGAGCGCCGTCCGGGAAGCGCCTAACGTGGGGGCATGTCCAGCCCCGCCGAGCGGTACGCGGCTGCCCGGCGGCGCAGCGCGCACCCCACCCTCGCCGACTTCACCGCCGAGCTCGGCTTCTCCCTGGACCCGTTCCAGGTGGAGGCCTGCGAGGCGCTCGACGAGGGCGCCGGGGTGCTGGTGTGCGCGCCCACCGGGGCCGGCAAGACCGTCGTCGGCGAGTTCGCCGTGCACAAGGCGCTGGCCGAGGGGCGCAAGGCCTTCTACACGACGCCGATCAAGGCGCTGTCCAACCAGAAGTACAACGACCTGGTCGACCGCTACGGCGAGGCGAAGGTCGGGCTGCTCACCGGGGACAACGCGATCAACGGCGACGCGCCCGTGGTGGTGATGACCACCGAGGTGCTGCGCAACATGCTCTACGCCGAGTCCCCGGCCATCGCCGGCCTCGGCTACGTGGTCATGGACGAGGTGCACTACCTCGCCGACCGCTTCCGCGGCGCCGTGTGGGAGGAGGTGATCATCCACCTCCCGGCGTCGGTCACCCTGGTGTCGCTGTCGGCGACGGTGAGCAACGCCGAGGAGTTCGCCGACTGGCTGGTCACCGTCCGCGGGCACACCCGGGTCGTCGTCAGCGAGGTCCGGCCGATCCCGCTGTGGCAGCACATGCTGGTCGGCAACCGGGTGTTCGACCTGTTCAGCCTGCGGCCCGCGGCGCACGCCGCCGAGCAGGGGGACGACCCGCGCGGGCAGTCGACCCGCGACCGGGGCGCCAGCGTCGTCGACCCCGAGCTGGTCCGGTACGTGCGCGAGCACGAGCGGCGGCTGGACACCTGGGGCGGCGGCAACGGCGGCTCCCGCCGGGACCGGGACTGGCACAAGCCGCGGTACCGGCCGCCGGCCCGCCCGGAGGTGGTGGAGCGGCTCGACCGCGCCGGGCTGCTGCCCGCCATCACCTTCGTGTTCAGCCGCAACGGCTGCGACCAGGCGGTGCACCAGTGCCTGATGGCCGGGCTGCGGCTCACCGACGAGGCCGAGCGCGCCGAGATCGCCCGGATCGTCGACGAGCGCACCGGCAGCCTGCCCGACGAGGACCTGCACGTCCTCGGCTTCTGGGAGTGGCGCGAGGGCCTGCTCGCCGGGCTCGCCGCCCACCACGCGGGCCTGGTGCCGGCGTTCAAGGAGACCGTCGAGGAGTGCTTCGTCCGCGGTCTGGTCAAGGCCGTGTTCGCCACCGAGACCCTGGCGCTGGGCATCAACATGCCCGCCCGCACCGTCGTGCTCGAGCGGCTGGTCAAGTGGAACGGCGAGGCGCACGTCGACGTCACGCCGGGGGAGTACACCCAGCTCACCGGGCGGGCCGGGCGGCGCGGCATCGACGTCGAGGGGCACGCCGTCGTCGTCTGGGCGCCGGGCATGGACCCCTCCGTCGTCGCCGGGCTGGCCAGCACCCGCACCTATCCGCTGCGGTCGTCGTTCCGGCCCAGCTACAACATGGCGGTCAACCTGGTCGGCTCCTACGGCCGGGCCCGCGCCCGCGAGCTGCTGGCCTCCTCCTTCGCCCAGTTCCAGGCCGACCGCTCGGTCGTCGGCCTGGCCCGGCAGGCCGCCCGCTCCGAGCGGGACGCGGAGAAGTTCGCCGCCGAGATGGCCAGCGAGGGCGGCGACGTGCTCGCCTACGCCCGGCTGCGGCGGGAGATCGCCGACCGGGAGAAGGAGCTGTCCCGCGACTCGCAGGCCAAGCGGCGCACGGAGGCCGCCGACGCGCTGGCCGCGCTGCGCCCGGGCGACGTCATCCGGGTGCCCTCGGGCCGCCGGCAGGGTCTGGCCGTCGTCCTCGACCCCGGCGTCACCGACCTGTCCGACCCCCGCCCGCTGGTGCTCACCGAGGACAAGTGGGCCGGCCGGCTGGCCAGCGTGGACTTCCCGACGCCGGTCAGCGCGCTGGCCCGGGTGCGGGTGCCGAAGAACTTCAACCACCGCAGCCCGCACGCCCGCCGCGACCTGGCCTCCACGCTGCGCACCGCGCGGCTGGAGAACGACCTCGGCGCCCGGCGGGTCAAGCAGCGCTCGGCCGCCGCCGACGACCCGGTGCTGCACGACCTGCGCCGCGCGGTGCGCAACCACCCGGTGCACGCGCTGCCCGACCGGGAGGAGCGGGTGCGCTTCGCCGAGCGCTACCTGCGCGCGGTCGCCGACGCCGAGGCCACCCACCGGAAGATGGCCGAGCGCACCGGCTCGCTGACCCGGCAGTTCGACCGCACCTGCGACGTCCTCGAGGAGCTGGGCTACCTGGTGCCCGAGGCGGTGCCGCTGGTGCCGGCCGACACCGAGGAGCCCACCCCCGTCGACGACGTCCCGCGGGTCACCGAGGAGGGCCGGCGGCTGGCGCGGATCTGGTCGGAGGCCGACCTGCTCGTCGCCGAGTGCCTGCGCGCCGGCGCGTGGCGCGGGCTCACCCCGGCGGAGCTGGCCGCGGCGGTGTCCACGCTGGTGTTCGAGGCCCGGCGGGAGATGCCCGGCCAGCCGGCGGTGCCCGCGGGGAAGGTGGCCGGGGCGATCGCCGAGATGCGCCGGATCCGCGCGCGGCTGCAGGACGTCGAGCTCGACCGGGGCCTGCCCGCCAGCCGCGACCTGGACCTCGGCTTCGCCTGGGCGGCCTACCGCTGGGCCGACGGGCAGGCGCTGGACCGGGTGCTGGCCGGCGCCGAGCAGGCGGGCACCGAGCTGTCCGGCGGCGACTTCGTCCGCTGGGCGCGGCAGCTGGTGGACCTGCTCGACCAGCTGGCGAAGGTCGCCGACGGGGCCGTGGCCGGCGTCGCGCGGGCCGCGGTGGGGCTGGTGCGGCGCGGGGTGGTCGCGGTCGCGGTCAGCGGCTGAGGCCGCCGCCCGGCCGCCGCTGACCCGGGCGGGCGACCGCGTCGCGGACGGGCTGCCGGAGGGCCCCCGTGGTGCACAATCTCCCCCGCTCCGGTGACGGACGGTCATCGGAGCGCGGAACACGACACGGCCCCCGCGGGGCCGCACCGAACGGGAGCGACGATGACCAACCCACCGCAGGGTGGCCAGCCGGGGCAGTACGGGCAGCCGGGGCAGTACGGCCAGCAGCCGGGACAGCCGGGCCCGTACGGGCAGCCGGGGCAGTACGGCCAGCCGGGTGGGCAGTACGGGCAGCCCGCCGCCCCGCCGGGGCAGTACGGCCAGCAGCCGGGACAGCCGGGCCCCTACGGGCAGCCCGGCCAGTACGGCCAGCCGGGCCAGTACGGGCAGCCCGGCTACGGCCAGCCGGGCCAGCCGCAGCCCGGCGGCTACGGGCAGCCGGGGCAGTACGGGCAGCAGCCCGGCCAGTTCGGCCAGCCCGGCGGCTACGGCCAGCCCGGACTCGGGCAGCAGCCGAGGAAGTCCCGGACCGGGCTGGTCATCGGCCTGGTCGCGCTCGCCGTCGTGCTGATCGCCGCGGCGATCGTCCTGCCGATCGTGCTGGGCAAGGACGTGCTCGACGGCGCGCAGGCCGAGAGCGACATCGCGCAGCAGTTCGAGGAGACCTTCGGCGTCGCGATCGACGTCTCCTGCGACGACGAGATGGTCGTGGAGGACGGCGCCACCTACGAGTGCACCGGCACCACCGACGACGGCGAGGACGTGACCCTGCAGGTCGCCATCACCGACGCGGACGCGGCCGCCTACACCTGGGAGGTCGCCTCCTGAGGCCCCGCGGCTGACCTCCGGCCGGCGTCCTCCTCAGTCGAGGGCGTCGGCCGGCCAGCCCAGGGCGGCGCCCAGCCGGCCGAGCGAGGACCGCAGCCCGTGCGCGTCGGCCAGCGCGGCCAGCGCCGCGGCGTCGGCCGGCCGGGACGGCAGCGCCCCCTCCACCGGCGGCAGGTCGACGTCGCGGGCCACGGCCACCACCACCGGCGCGGCGTCCAGGTACTCCCCGCCGGCGTGCAGCTTCGCCAGCACGCCGCGCGTGAGCGGCGCCTTCGGCACCGCGGTGCGCGCCGCGGCCGCGCGGATGCCGGCCAGGTCGCCGAACTCGGTGACCAGCGCCGCCGCCGTCTTCGCGCCGATGCCCGCCACGCCGGGCAGGCCGTCGCTGGGGTCCCCGCGCAGCACCGCGAAGTCGGCGTAGGCCCGCCCGGGGATGCCGTACTTCGCCGCCACCGCCGCCTCGTCGACCACCTCGATGTCGGCGATGCCGCGCGCGGTGTACAGCACCCGGACGCCGCGGGCGTCGTCGACCAGCTGGAACAGGTCCCGGTCGCCGGTGACGACGTCCACCGGCCCGCGCGCCCGGGTGGCCAGCGTGCCGATCACGTCGTCGGCCTCGTAGCCCGGCGCGCCGACCCGGGGGATGCCCGCCGCGGCCAGCACGTCCACCAGCACCGGCACCTGCGGGGACAGCTCGTCGGGCGTCTCCTCCCCGCCGTCGGGCGAGAGCCGGTGCGCCTTGTACGACGGCAGCGCCTCGACCCGGAACGCCGGGCGCCAGTCGTCGTCCCAGCAGGCGACCAGCCGGGTCGGGGCGTGGGCGGTGAGCAGCCGGGCGGTCATGTCCAGGAACCCGCGGACGGCGTTGACCGGGCGGCCGTCGGGCGAGGTCACGCTGGTCGGGACGCCGTAGAAGGCCCGGAAGTAGAGGCTCGCGGCGTCGAGCAGCATCGTGGTCACGGGCGGACCGTAGCCGCCGGGGACGACGGGCCGGGGAAACCGGCGCGGGCCCGGCCCGGCCGCGGGGTTAGTGTCCGGGCGTGGCAAGCAGCACGGGGGCCCTCGTCAGCATCGACCGCGTGCACGCCGCACGCGCCGTCGCCGGGGAGCTCGGCGTCGACGTCCTGGTCCTCACCCCGGGCTCGGACCTGCGCTACCTGTCCGGCTACCACGCCCACGCGATGGAGCGGCTGACCGCGCTGGTGGTCCCCCGCCGCGGGGAGCCGCTGCTGGTCGTCCCGCGGCTGGAGGCGCCGATGGTCGACGCCTCGCCGGCCGGCGCCCTCGGCCTGGACGTGCACGCCTGGGACGAGACCGACGACCCGTTCGCCGTCGTCGCCCGGGAGGTGACCGCCCGGCTGGGCGCCGCCCCCACCCGGGTCGCGGTGGGGGCGCGCACCTGGGCCGAGCACGCCCTCGGCGTGCACCGGGCGCTGCCCGGCTCGACCCTGGAACTGGCCACCCCGGTGCTGGACCGGCTGCGGATGGTCAAGAGCCCGGCCGAGGTGGAGGAGCTGGCCCGCGCCGGCGCCGCCATCGACCGGGTGCACGCCCGGATGGGCGAGTGGCTGCGGGTCGGGCGCACCGAGGCCGCGGTCGGCGCGGACGTCGCCGCGGCGATCCTGGCGGAGGGGCACGTGGGCGTGGACTTCACCATCGTCGGCTCCGGCCCCAACGGCGCCAGCCCGCACCACGAGCTCTCCGACCGGGTGGTGCAGGCCGGCGACCTGGTCGTCGTCGACATCGGCGGGGAGACCGCCACCGGCTACCGGTCGGACTGCACCCGCACCTACGTCGTCGGCGGCGAGCCCGGCCCCGAGGTGGCCGAGTGGTACGCGGTCCTCGAGGAGGCGCAGCAGGCCGCCGTCGCCGCCGTCCGGCCGGGGGTGACCGCCGAGCAGGTCGACGCCGCCGCCCGCGACCGGATCGCCGCCGCCGGGTGGGGGGAGCACTTCATCCACCGCACCGGGCACGGCATCGGCCTGGACACGCACGAGGCGCCCTACATCGTCGCGGGCAACGACCTGCCGCTGGAGGCCGGGATGGCGTTCTCCGTGGAGCCGGGCATCTACCTGGCCGGCCGCTGCGGCGCGCGGATCGAGGACATCGTGGTCTGCACCGACGACGGCGTCCGCACGCTGAACGAGGGCACCCGTGAGCTCGTCGTCCTCCCCGGCTGACCCGCCCTCCGACGTCGACCGGGCGCTGCTGGCCGCCCTGGTGCGGGACGGGCGGGCCAGCTACACCGAGCTCGCCGAGCGGGTCGGGCTGTCGGTGTCGGCGGTGCACCAGCGGGTGCGCCGGCTCGAGCAGCGCGGGCTGATCACCGGGTACCGGGCGCGGATCGACGCGCGCCAGGTGGGCCTGGGGCTGACCGCGTTCGTCTCGATCACCCCGCTGGACCAGGCCCAGGCCGACGACGCCCCGGCCAAGCTCACCCACCTCGACGCGATCGAGGCCTGCTACTCGGTCGCGGGCATCGAGAGCTACCTGCTCAAGGTGCGGGTGGCCTCGCCCGAGGCGCTGGAGGCGCTGCTGCGCGAGATCCGCACGACGGCGAACGTCAGCACCCGCACCACCGTCGTGCTGTCCACCTTCTACGAGGACCGTCCGCCCGTCTGAGCCCGGAGGACCGGCGTGCCCGACGCCCTGGCCCGCGGGGTGGGGGACCACCTGCCCGGCACGCTGCTGGCGCTGCTCGCGGCGACGCTGTTCGGGCTGGGCTCGGTGCTGCAGCACGAGGCGGCGGTCCGCGCCACCACCGGCGGGCGGCTGCGGATGCGGGAGATGGTGCGCCAGCGCACCTGGCTGCTCGGCCAGGCGGCCACCACCAGCGGCACCGTCGCCCAGGTGGCGGCGCTGGCCCTGGCGCCCGTGGCGATCGTGCAGCCGCTGCTGGCCGGCGCGCTGGTGGCGGCGCTGGCGGTGCGCACCGTCCGCACCGGGCACCCGCCGTCCCGGACCGAGTGGGCCGGCGCCGCGCTCACCGTGGGCGGGCTCGTGGTCTTCGTGGTGGCCGCCCGCCCGGGCCGGGGCTCCGGGGACCCGCCGCCGGCCGCGGCCGCCGTGGTCGCCGTCGTGCTGGTGGTGCTGGCGGTCGCGCTCACCGCCCGGCTGCGCGGCGGCAGCGGCGCGGCGCTGGCCTGCGGGGTCACCGGGGGCCTGGCCGCCGGGGTGGCCGCGGTGCTGGTCTCGGCCGGGCTCGCGGTGCTCGCGACCGACGGGGTGGCCGGCGCGCTCGCCCGGCCCGAGCCGTGGGGCGCGGTGGTGGCCTCGGTGGCCTCCCAGGTGGGCGCGCAGCAGGCCTACGGCCGCGGTTCGCTGTCCTGGTCGCTGCCCGCGCTGGTGGTGTTCGACCCGCTGGCGGCGGTGCCGTCGGCCCGGGTGCTGCTCGGGGAGCACCTGGAGCCCGGGCACGCGGCGGTGTGGGGGCCGGCCGCGCTGGTCGCCGTCGTCGGGGTGGTCCTGCTCACCCGCAGCAGCGGGCCGCCGCGGGAGGCACCCGTCGTCGGGGCGTGACCGCGCCCGCCGTTCGACCGTTATCCCCAACTATGCGAGCAACCCACCGGTGGACCCGCTGCGGAGGTGGGAAACCGCGGGGACGGCGGTGCGACTGGACAACGCCTCGAACACGTGTTCGCATCGGGTGGTGAGGTGGGACGCCCGGCGCCTCGACGCCGACGACGAGACGCTGCTGCCGGGCATGCCGAGCCTGCGCGGGCTGCTGCGCAGCGTGGAGGTGCCCGAGTTCCCGGGTGTGACGATGCACGAGGTGCTGTGCCGGTCGGCCCTCAACGCGGTGCCGGAGGGTTCGCGGGTGCCGTTCTCCTACACGATCAACCCGTACCGGGGCTGCCTCCACCAGTGCGTGTACTGCCTGGCCGGGGACACGCGGATCCTCATGGCCGACGGCAGCCAGCGGGCCCTCGCCGACCTCCGGGTCGGGGACCGGGTGGTCGGCACCGAGCGACGGGGCACCTACCGGCACTACGTGGAGACCGAGGTCCTCGCTCACTGGAGCACGGTCAAGCCGGCCCACCGGGTCACCCTGGCCGACGGCACGACGCTCGTGGCCAGTGGCGACCACCGCTTCCTCAGCAGCCGCGGGTGGAAGTACGTCAGGGGGACGACCTCGGGCGGGGGGCGCCGGCCGCACCTCACCACGAACGACGAGCTGCTCGGCTTCGGTCGTACCGGAGTGGCACCGGTCGCCTGTGCCGAGTACCGGCGGGGCTATCTCACCGGCATGATCCGCGGGGACGGGCACCTGCGCGTCCACCGCTACCAGCGGCCCGGGCGGAAGCACGGCGACCAGCACCGGTTCCGCCTGGCGCTGGTCGACGACGAGGGTCTCGACCGCACCCAGGTGTTCCTCGCGGAGGAGGGCGTCCGCACGGACCGTTTCCAGTTCTCGGCCGCCCAGGGGGAGCGCCGGGCCATCCGAGCGATCCGCACGTCCTCCGCGGCCGCCGTCGCGCGGATCACCGACCTGGTGGAGTGGCCCCGGGAGCCGGGTCCGGCGTGGCAGCGCGGCTTCCTCGCCGGCATCTTCGAAGCGGAGGGCAGCCGCGCCGGGGGCGTCCTCCGGGTGGCGAACACCGACCCGGAGATCCTCGACCGCACGCGGTCGGCTCTGTGGGCCTTCGGCTTCGACGCGGTGCTCGAGGACCGGCAGCAGGCCAACGGCCTCGCCACCGTCCGGGTGCGCGGCGGCGTGCGCGAGCACATGCGGTTCGTGCACCTGGTCGCACCCGCCATCCGCCGGAAGTGCGGGTTGGTGGGCACCGCGGTGGAGAGCGACGCGGACCTGCGCGTGGTGGACCTGCAGGCGCTCGGGCTCGAGATGCCGATGTTCGACATCACCACCGGCACCGGGGACTTCGTCGCCAACGGGGTGATCAGCCACAACTGCTTCGCCCGCTCGACGCACGAGTGGCTGGACCTGGACGCCGGCCGCGACTTCGACACCCAGATCGTCGTCAAGACCAACCTCGTCGAGGTGCTGCGCCGCGAGCTCGCCCGGCCGTCCTGGAAGCGCGAGCACGTGGCGCTGGGCACCAACACCGACCCCTACCAGCGGGCCGAGGGCCGGTACCGGCTGATGCCCGGCGTCATCCGCGCGCTGGCCGACTCCGGCACGCCGTTCTCGATCCTCACCAAGGGCACGCTGGCCCTCCGCGACCTGCCGCTGCTCGCCGACGCCGCCCGCGACGTCCCGGTGGGCTTCGGCGTCTCGATGGCCATCTGGGACGACGACCTGCACGCGAGCCTCGAGCCGGGGGTCCCCTCGCCGCGGGCCCGGCTGGACCTGGTGCGGGCGGTCACCGACGCCGGGCTGCCGTGCGGGGTGTTCCTCGCCCCGGTGCTGCCGGGGCTCACCGACCGCCTGGCCGACCTCGACGCCGCCCTCGGGGCGATCGCCGCCGCCGGCGCCACCGGGGTGACCGTGGTGCCGCTGCACCTGCGCCCCGGCGCCCGCGAGTGGTTCTCCGCCTGGCTGGCGCGCGAGCACCCCTCCCTGGTGGGGCGCTACCGGCAGCTCTACCGCGGCGGCGCGTACGTGCCGCCCGAGTACCGGGCCTGGCTGGCCGGCCGGGTCGCGCCGCTGCTGCGCCGGCACGGCCTCGACGGCCGGTCCGGCGGCGCGGCCCGGGGGGCCGAGGCGCCCTCCGGCGTCCCCGGGGACGACGAGGCCGCCTTCCCCGCGGGCAGCCTGCCACCGGCCCGCGACCCCGTCGCCCCGCGCGGCCGGGCGACCCGGGCGCGGCGGTCCCGGGACGACGCCGTGCCGGGTCAGCTGGCGCTGATCTAGAAATGGCCAGGCAAGCCTTCCCTGACCATTGGGTGCCGCAACGAAATGGCACAGGGAAGGGCAGCCTTCCCTGGGCGCAAGCGGCTGACGTGCAGGTTCTCAGGTGAGGCTCACCTGAGGAAATGGTCGGGAAGCGACACGCGGAATGCATTCCGGGGTCGAACCCGGCGCCATTCTGCGGCACACTGGGGCCGGCCGATCCGTCCGAGCCCGGAGGACCAGAGATGACCGCCGTCGTGCCCCCCGTCGCCGAGTGCACCGTCACCGGCTGCTCCTACAACGACCACGAGCACGGCTGCCACGCCTTCGCGATCACCGTGAGCAGCCACAACGGCAGTGCCGACTGCGGCACCTTCATCCCGCTCACCGTCCGCGGCGGTCTGCCTCGGGCCGAGGCGCTGGTGGGTGCGTGCCAGCGGACCGACTGCGTGCACAACGACGCCCTCGAGTGCCGCGCCGAGGGCATCCGGGTGGGCTTCGACCACGACACCGCCACCTGCATGACCTACTCGCCGGCCTGACGGGACCCGCGGTATCTCTGCACGACGACGGCCCGGGCCTCCGCCCGGGCCGTCGTGGCGTTCGAGGAGTGCCGCTCAGGCGGGGGGTGGAGCCGCGGCCTTGTTCGCGCGGGCGGCCCGCTCGGCCCGGACCGCGCCCCGGGCGGCCACCGGCTCGGCGCCGGCGGCCAGGGCCAGCCGGCGGTAGGAGTCGTAGGACAGCGTCTCGTAGACGGCGGCCAGCGCCTCGGCCCGCTGGCGGCGCGCGCCGGTCGTGGTGGCGCGCAGGTACAGCGCGGTGCGCACGGCGTGCTTGGCGAACGTCACCTGCAGCGCCTGGCTGGACAGCCGGCCGCCCACGTGGGAGGCGAAGCCCGGGCCGCGGCGCAGTGCGGGCAGCACCCACGGGCTGTCGGCCAGTGCGGGGAAGCGGTTGCGCACCGCCTCCCAGGCGTGCCACGCGGTCAGCGCCCCGGGGACCGACCACTCGCCGTCCTCGGTGCGCACCACCAGACGCCGGGCGGTGGCGTGCACCTGGTCGCGGCGCAGGTCGCGGAAGGTGCCCACCGGGGCCGGCCAGCGCAGCGCGATCGCGCACCACACGACCGTGCGCAGGTGCTCGGGCTCCTCGCTGCGCACCTCGGTGAGCGGCCGCAGGTCCAGCGTCCGCGGATCGGGCTCCGGCGTCGGGGGCACCGGCAGGGGCACCCCGCCGTACCGGGCCACCTTGCTGTACAGGGTGACGGTGGCGGGCTTCCAGCCGCGGGCCGCCGCGACGTCGTCCATCCCGCCCTCGGCCAGTTCGTCGGGGCCGAGGCCGAGCTCGAGGGCGGCGTCGATCAGCCGGCGCCACTGCACCGCGTAGCCCTCCGGCGGCTCCAGCTGGGCCCAGGCCTGCGCCGCGGGCGGTGACGGCATCTCCGGGAGCGGCCCCTGCCAGCCCTTCGCCATGCCCCCACCATACCCGTTATCCCCAACAACTCACACGACTTTTCAGGAAAGCGTCGAACCCGGCGACGACGCCGGGAAGGGTGCTCCCGGACCGGTCGGGCGAGCCCGTCGAGGGACCGTCGTCCGGGGAACTCGCGCTCGGGACAGGCCGTCCGCGGCGGCACCGCGGAGCGGGCGCGCGGGCGGGGGAGCGCCCACCCGCCCGCCTCCCGGGAGGGGCGCCGTTCCGTCACGGACCGGCCGGGGGAGCCCTCACGCGTCCCCGGCGGTCGGCAGCTGCGACCGCACGTCGCCCTTGAGCACCTTGCCCACCTCGGAGCGCGGCAGGTCGGCCCAGACGAGGACGTCCTCGGGCGCCTTGACGCCGCCGATGCGGGCGCGGACGAACGCGCGGACGTCGGCGGGGTCCAGCGCCTCCCCGGCCCGCGGAGGGACGACGGCGACCACCGGCTCGCCCCACTTCTCGTCGGGCACGCCGACCACCGCGCAGTCCTGCACCGCCGGGTGGGCCAGGACCGCCTGCTCGACCTCGGCCGAGTACACGTTGAAGCCGCCGCTGATGATCATGTCCTTGGCGCGGTCGACGAGGTACAGCCAGCCGTCGGCGTCGAGGTAGCCGACGTCGCCGGTGTGGTGCCAGCCGAACCGGCTCGCCTCGGCGGTGGCCTGCGGGTCCCGGTGGTAGCCGTCCATGACCAGCGAGCCGCGGACGACGACCTCGCCGCGCTCGCCGGCGGGGAGCAGCCGCCCGTCGTCGGCCATGACCGTCACGGTGGTGAGCGGGGTGGGCCGACCGGCGGAGGCGAACCGCTCCTGGGCGGGGGAGCCGTCGGGGTGCTCGGCCGGCGCCATCGTGGAGATCATCATCGGCGCCTCGGACTGGCCGTCCAGCTGCCCGAGGACGGAGCCGATGCGCCGGATCGCCTCCTCGAGGCCCTGGGTTCGGTCATGCGGGGATCGCGCCCGAACCGGGTGGCCGGTGCCCGCCCTGCGGCGGCGTCGCCCCGCCCCCAGGATGTGCCGGTGCGCACGGTGGGTGTGGAGGAGGAGCTGCTGGTCGTCGACCCCTCGGGGACGCCGGTGCCGCGCGGTCCCGAGGCGCTGGCGGTGGCCGCCCGCCGCGGGGAGGGGGAGACCCCGGAGCAGCACGAGAGCGCGGCGCAGGGGGACGACGGCGGCTCCCCGGGGCACCTGGTGCCCGAGCTCAAGCGGGAGCAGGTGGAGCTGGGCACCCGGGTGTGCACCGGGCTGGCCGAGGTGGAGCGGGAGCTGCGGTACTGGCGCGGGCGCGCCGACGCCGCCGCCCGGGTGGTCGGGACGCGGGTGGCGGCGCTGGCCACCTCGCCGGTCGGCGTCGCGCCGGAGACGACGCCCGGCGAGCGCTACGCGGCGATGACCGACACCTTCGGCCTGATCGCCCGCGACCAGCTCACCTGCGGCTGCCACGTGCACGTGTCGGTGGACGGCGACGAGGAGGGCGTTGCGGTCCTCGACCGGATCCGGGTGTGGCTGCCCGTGCTCACCGCGCTGACCGCCAACTCGCCGTTCTGGCTGGGCGCCGACTCCGGGTACGCCAGCTTCCGGTCCCAGGCGTGGAACCGCTGGCCCTCGTCGGGCCCCACCGAGCCGTTCGGGGACCCGGCGACCTACCACCGGGTGGTCGCCGACCTGGTCGCGACCCGCACGATCGTCGACGCCGGGATGGTCTACTTCGACGCCCGGCTGTCGCGGACCTGGCCCACGGTCGAGGTGCGCTGCGCCGACGTCGCGCTGCGGGTCGAGGACGCGGTGACCCACGCCGGGCTGGTGCGCGCGCTGGTGGACACCGCCGCCCGCGAGTGGCGCGCGGGCGTCCCCGCGCCGCGGGTGCGCACCGAGCTGCTGCGGGTGGCCGCCTGGCGGGCCGGGCGCTCGGGCACCACCGGCGACCTGGTGCACCCGCGCACCGGGGCGCCGGCGCCGGCCGCCGCGGTGGTCGCGGCGCTGCTGGAGCACGTCGGCCCGGCGCTGGACGCCGCCGGCGACCGGCAGCGGGTCGCCGACGGCGTGGCGGCGGTGCTGGAGCGCGGCACCGGCGCGGACCTGCAGCGCCGCGTGCACGCCGGCACGGGGGACCTGACCGCCGTCGTCCGCGCGGCGGTGCAGCTCACGACCGGGAGGTGAGCTGCCAGGGAGGGCGGATATCGTCCCGCCATGTACACCGCGAGCTGGCACGACGTCGTGCGGCGCGACCTGTTCGGCCCGGCCCCCGACCGCCGGGACCGTCCCTACCGGTTCATCGTGCGGCTGGCGCTGGTGGTCTTCCGGCTGCTGCGGCTGCAGTTCGACGTGCGCGGCTCCGAGCACGTGCCGACGTCGGGCGGCGCGGTGGTCTGCAGCAACCACGTCAGCTTCCTGGACTTCACCTTCCTCGGCCTGGCCGCGCTGCCGCGGCACCGGCTGGTCCGGTTCATGGCCAAGGCCTCGGTGTTCGCGCACTGGTTCGCCGGGCCGTTCATGCGGGCCATGCGGCACATCCCGGTGGACCGCAAGGCCGGCGCGGCCGCGTTCGACGCCGCGGTGCGGGCGCTCAAGGACGGCGAGGTCGTCGGCGTCTTCCCCGAGGCGACGATCAGCCAGAGCTTCACCGTCAAGGACCTCAAGGCCGGCGCCGCCCGGATGGCCATCGACGCCGGCGTGCCGATCGTCCCGGCCGCGGTGTGGGGCGGGCACCGGGTGGCCACCAAGAAGCGCCCCGTGGACCTCACCCGCGGCCGCGCGGTGACCGTGCTGCTCGGCGAGCCCGTCGTCCCCCTGCCCGGCGAGCAGCCCGCCGAGCTGCTGGCCCGCACCCGCGCGGCGATGGAGGCGCTGCTCGACGAGGCGCAGCGCACCTATCCGCAGCAGCCCGCGGGCCCCGAGGACCTGTGGTGGGTGCCGGCGCACCTGGGCGGGACCGCGCCCACCCTGGAGGAGGCCACGGCCCGCGACGCGCAGGACGCCGCCGGGCACCGGGTCAAGGCGCGGACCTCGCGCCGCGCGCGGCTGGCCCGCCGCCTCCGCCGCCGCCGCTAGCTACTCCACCACCACCGGCGCCATCAGCCGGAACGCCTCCAGCTCGACGTCGTACCAGCGGCGCAGCCGGCCCAGCGGCTCCATGCCCAGGCGCCGGCACACCGCCAGCGAGGCGTCGTTGCCGGGCCGCACGACGGCGTAGACCTCCGGCACCCCCGCGCCGAAGGCGTGGTCGACCACCGCCCGCGCGGCCTCGGTGGCGTAGCCGTGGCCCCAGCAGTCCGGGTGCAGGTGCCAGCCCACCTCGACCTCCCCGACGCCGTCGGGCAGCGGCTTGAGCAGCACGGTGCCGGCCACCACCGGCCGCGGCCCGCGCACCTCCACCGCCCAGCAGCCGTGCACCGGGTCCGCGCGCCGGATCTCCGCCCACCGGGCCACCAGCTCCACCGGCCCCACCGACGGCGGGCCGCCCAGCCAGCGGGTGACCTCCTCGCGCCGGTAGATGTCGGTGAGCCGGGCCAGGTCGGCGCGGCCGGTGGTCCACGGGCGCAGCCGCAGCCGCTCGGTGAGCAGCTCCCCGTCGGGCACCGTCATCGCGACTGCCTACCCGGCGCGCCCCGCGCTACCCGCGGACCCGGCGCCGGAGCGGCCCGGGCGCGCCGTCATGCTCAGGGGCCGTGACGTCCCCGACCGACCTGCTGCTCACCGACGTGACCGTCGGCGACCGTCCCGGCCGCGCCGTGCACGTCGTCGACGGGCGGATCGCCTGGACCGGCGCGGCCGCCGACGCGCCGCGGGCCGGCCGGGTGCTGGCCGGGGAGGGCGCGCTGCTCACCCCGGCGTTCGTGGACGCGCACGTGCACGCGACCGCGACCGGCCTGGCGCTCACCGGTCTCGACCTCCACTCGAGGTCGAGCCTCGCCGCGGCGGTGGCCGCGGTCGCCGGCGCGGTGCGCGGCGCGCCCCCGGGCATCCTGCTGGGCACCGGCTGGGACGAGACCGGCTGGCCCGAGGGCCGCGGGCTCACCCGCGCCGACCTCGACGCCGTCGTCGGGGACCGGCCGGCCTACCTGGCCCGCGTCGACGTGCACTCCGCGACCGTCTCCACCGCGCTGCTCGACCGCGTGCCCGGCGTGCGGGACCTGCCCGGCTTCTCGCCCGACGGGCAGCTGCGGCTGGACGCCCACCACGCCGCCCGGCAGGCCGCCTACGGGGCGGTGACGGCGCCGCAGCGGGCCACCGCGCAGGCCGCGACGCTCGCCGAGGCGGCGCGGCTGGGCATCGGCAGCCTGCACGAGATGGCCGGGCCCGAGGTGTCGAGTGCCGCGGACCTGCGTGCGCTGCTGGACCTGGCCCGGCAGCGGCCGGGGCCGCGGGTGACCGGCTACTGGGGGGAGCTGGCCGAGCGCGGCGGGCTGGACCTGGTGCGCGAGCTGGACCTGGCCGGCGCGGGCGGGGACCTGTTCTGCGACGGCGCGTTCGGTTCGCACACCGCCGCGCTGCACGCCCCCTACGCCGACCGGCCGGGCACCGCCGGGGCGCTGCGGTTCGACACCGCCTCCCTGGTCGACCACGTGCGCGCCTGCACCGCCGCCGGGATCCAGGCCGGCTTCCACTGCATCGGCGACGCCGCCGTCGACCAGGTGCTGGACGCGGTCGGGACGGTGGTGGCCGAGCTCGGGGCGCCGGCCGTGCGGGCCTGCCGGCACCGGCTGGAGCACGTGGAGATGGCGGGCCCGGAGGCGGTCGAGCGGATGCGGGCGTGGGGGATGGTGGCCAGCGTCCAGCCCGCCTTCGACGCCGCCTGGGGCGGCCCGGGGGGCATGTACGCCGAGCGGCTGGGCGCCGGGCGGGCCGCCGGGTGCAACCCGTTCGCCGACCTCGCCGACGCCGGGGTCGCCCTGGCGCTGGGCAGCGACGCCCCGGTGACGCCGATGGACCCCTGGGGCGGCGTGCACGCGGCCGTCGACCACCGCACCGCCGGCGCCGGGCTGCGCCCCTTCGACGCCTTCGACGCGGCCACCCACGGCGGCTGGCACGCCGTCCGCGCCGAGACCGCCGCCGGGCCACTGGCGCCCGGCGCGCCCGCCGACCTCGCGCTGTGGGCCACCGACGCCGGCCTGTCGGCGGTGCTCGACCGGCGGGACCGGCCGGCCTGCCGGCGGCTGCTGGTGGCGGGGCGGCCGCTGCCGTCGCTGTAACCACCCGGTGCGGGGACGGCACGGACGGGGGACCCCGCGCAGGTCGCGTCCCGGAGCCGGGGGTGCGGGGTGGGATGCTCGTGGGTGGACCACGACCGTGGTCCGCGCGCCGTCCACTCGCGGGCGGCGTGCAGCCGGACGCCCGGGCGCTGCCCGCGGCTGGACGTCGCGGGGAGGTCGTGGGTGCCGCCAGCAGCCGTGACGCAGGAGCGGGACACCGGCTCTGGCGCGCCCGCGGGAGCCGGCCCGCGCCGGGCCCGCCGCCTGCCGTGGCGCACCGCGCTCGCCGCCGCCGGCGGCCTGGCGATGCTGCTGGCCTTCCCCGGCTGGTCGCTGCCCCCGCTGGCGGTGCTCGGACCGGCGGCGCTGGCGCTGGCCGTGCGCGGGCAGCGGGCCCGGTCCGGTGCGTGGCTGGGCCTGGTGTGCGGCCTGGCGTTCTTCGTGCCGCTGCTGTCGTGGACCGGCACCTTCGTCGGCGCGTTCCCCTGGCTGGCGCTGGCGGTCTCCCAGGCGCTGTTCCTCGCGCTGCTCGGCGCGGCCGGCGCGGCGGTGTCCGGTCTGCGGCTGTGGCCGCTGTGGACCGCGGCGCTGTGGGTGGCCGACGAGGCGCTGCGCGGCCGCCTGCCGCTCGGCGGCTTCCCCTGGGGGCGGCTGGGGCTGAGCCAGACCGACGGCGCCTTCCTCTCCCTCGCCGCCTACGGCGGGGTGCCGCTGGTGTCCTTCGCCGTCGCGCTCACCGGCACCCTGCTGGCCGCGGCGCTGCTCGCGCTGGCCCGGGCCTGGCGCGCGGCCGGCGAGCGTGCGGCCCGCGGGCCGGCGCTGCGCACCGCGGCCGCGCTGGTGGCCGCCGTCCTCGCCGTCCCGCTGCTCGGCGCGCTGGCCTGGACGCCGCTGCCCGGCCCCTCGCTCACCGACGGCGGCCCCACCCGGACCGTCGCCGTCATCCAGGGCGACGTCCCCGAGGCCGGACTGGAGTTCAACGCCCGCCGCCGGGCGGTGCTGGACAACCACGTGCAGCAGACGGTGCAGCTGGCCGCCGCGGTCGCGGCCGGGGACCGGGCGCGGCCGGACCTGGTCGTCTGGCCGGAGAACAGCTCCGACATCGACCCCTACCGCAACGCCGACGCCGCCCGGCAGATCAGCCGCGCCGCCGAGGCGATCGGCGCGCCGATCCTGGTCGGCGCGGTGGTCGAGGGGCCCGGCCGGTACCTGAGCAACACCGGCATCGTGTGGGACCCCGTGACCGGGCCCGGCGACACCTACGTCAAGCGGCACCCCGTCCCGTTGGCCGAGTACGTGCCGGCGCGGGCGTTCTTCCGCTTCTTCAGCGACAAGGTGGACCTGGTCCGCCGCGACTTCACCCACGGCACCGAGGTCGGCGTGCTGGACATGGGCGGCGCGCGGGTCGGGGACGTCATCTGCTTCGAGGTGGTCTACGACTCCCTCGTCGCCGACACCGTGGAGGCCGGCGCCGGGATGCTCGTCGTGCAGACCAACAACGCCACCTTCGGCTACACCGACGAGAGCGAGCAGCAGCTGGCCGCCAGCCGGCTGCGCGCGGTCGAGTTCGGCCGCACCGTCGTCGTGGCGGCCACCAGCGGCATCTCCGCCGTCGTGGCGCCCGACGGGTCGCTGGCCCGCCGCTCGGAGCTGTTCACCCCCGCGGTGTTCGTCGAGGACGTCGCCCAGCGCGACTCCACCACCGTCGCCGAGCGGCTGGGCGCGGCCCCGGAGTGGGCGCTGACCGCGCTGGGCGCCGGCGCGGTGCTCGCGGTCGCCGCCCCGGCGCTGCGCCGCCGGCAGCGGGCCCGCCGGGCCGCCCGGTGAGCGCGGCGCGGGTCCTCGTCGTCGTCCCCACCTACGACGAGGCGGAGAACCTCGAGCCGATCCTCGACCGGCTGCACGCCGCCGTCCCCACCGCGCACGCCCTGGTCGTCGACGACGGCTCACCCGACGGCACCGGCGAGCTGGCCGAGAAGCTGGCCGCGCGGGACGACCGGGTGCACGTGCTGCGCCGCACGGAGAAGGCGGGGCTGGGCCCGGCCTACGTCGCCGGCTTCCGCTGGGGTCGGGAGCGCGGCTACGCCGTCCTGGTGGAGATGGACGCCGACGGCTCCCACCACCCCGAGCAGCTGCCGCTGCTGCTGGCCGCCCTCGGCGACGCCGATCTCGCGCTGGGCTCGCGCTATGTGCCCGGCGGCCGCGTCGAGGACTGGCCGCGCCGGCGGCTGCTGCTGTCCCGGCTGGGCAACGTCTACACCCGCCGGGCGCTGCGGCTGCCGCTGGCCGACGCCACCGGCGGGTTCCGTGCCGTCCGCGGGGAGCTGGTGGACCGGCTGCCCTTCGACGAGGTGGCCAGCCAGGGCTACTGCTTCCAGGTCGACTGGGTGTGGCGCGCCTGGCGGGAGGGCGCCCGGGTGGTGGAGGTGCCGATCACCTTCAGCGAACGCGAGTTCGGCAGGAGCAAGATGACGCCCTCGATCGTTGGAGAGGCGTTGGCACGGGTCACCCTCTGGGGCCTGCAGGACCGGCTGGCCGACCGCCTGCCGGGCCGGGTCCCACCGCCCGTGCCGGGACGGGCCCGCGAGCGCGGGCGGTCCAGCGAGGTCCGGTAGGCGGACCCGGGCCGCCCGCGAGCCGGGCCGGGGAGTGCCGTGGGACACCGGGTACGGGTGCTGGCGGGGCTGTGGGCCCTCGCCGAGGTCGTCGTCTTCGCGCTGGTCGCCGCGTGGATCGGCGTGGGCTGGACGCTGCTGGCCGCGCTGGCCACCACCGTCCTGGGCTGGGGGCTGCTGGCCCGGCAGGGGACCCGGGCGCTGGACGAGCTGCGCGCCCGCGCCCGGGAGCGCCGCGCGCCGGGCACCGCGGCCACCGACGCCGGGCTGGTCGCCGTGGGCGGCGCGCTGATGGTGCTGCCGGGCTTCCTCGGCGACGTCGTCGGCCTGCTGTGCCTGCTGCCGCCCACCCGCCCGCTGGTGCGCGCCGCCGTGGGCCGCGGGCTGGCCGCGCGGCTGGGCCTGTCCGCGCCGGTGCGGGTGCACAGCACCCGGGTGCCCGGCCCGGTGCACGCCCGGCCCGACGGCGGGGTGCGGGTCATCGAGGGCGAGGTGGTCGAGGGCGAGGTGGTCGAGGGCCCGGTCGCCGGGGGTCCGGTCGCCGGGGCCGGCGCCCCCGGGCAGCGGGTGCCCCGCTAGTCCCGGCGGCGGGGCCGGAAGCGCAGGCAGGTGCGCTCGCCCACCCGCTCGACGTCGAGCACCTCGAGCCGGCCGGGGGCGACGCCGTCGAAGGCGCGCAGGCCGCCGCCGAGCAGCACCGGGACGACGTCGACGCGCAGCTCGTCGAACAGGCCGGCGTCGAGCAGCTGGCGGTTGAGGTCCGCGCCGCCGACGACGGTGACCGCCTTGTCGCCGGCCAGCGCGCGGGCGGTGTCCACCGCCTCGCGGAGGTCGCCGCAGAAGGTGACCCACAGCCGGTCGTTGCGCCGCGGCGGGGTCGCCGGCGGGTGCGTGGTCAGGACGACGATCGGCACCTGGTACTCGTAGTCGTCGGCGTAGGAGTCGGGGTCGGGCGCGCCGTCGTAGGTGCGCCGGCCCATGAGCACCGCGCCGGTCTCGGCCTGGGACGCCGCCAGGTACTGCTCGCCGGCCGGGGTGCCGAGGTCGGCGTAGAGCATGCCGAAGTCGCCGTCGGGGTCGGCGGTGTAGCCGTCCAGGGACATGGTCATGCCGGCGATCAGGTGCGCCACGGGTCCTCCTCGGTCGGGTCCTGTGGGGCAGACCGGGGCAGGGGCGGGAACTCACCGGTCCCCGGACGCGGAACGGCCCCGGTGGGGAGTCCCACCGGGGCCGTCAACGCCTCCGGAACGGCCCGCCTCCGGGGGCCCGCCGCGAGGTCGCGAGCGGGGGAGGAGGCGGGTCCTTCCTCAGCTGGCGCGGGTCCGCCGGCCGCGCAGCACCTCGAGACGCTCGGCGAGGACCTCCTCGAGGTCCTCCACGGAGCGGCGCTCGAGCAGCATGTCCCAGTGCGTCCGCGGCGGCTTGACCTTCTTGGGCGCCGGCTCGGAGCCGCCGACCAGCTTGGCCGAGGAGCCGTCGAACTTGCACTCCCAGGTGTCGGGCACCTCGGCGTCGTCCGCGAAGGGAACGGTGAACTGGTGACCCGAGGTGCACCGGTACTCGACGTACTGCCGCTCGATCGGCGCGGTGTTCCGCTCGGTCTCGTAGCTCACGCTGCCCAGTCGGCTGCCCCGCAGGGAACGCTCGCCCATGGCACACCGTCCTCTCGTGCTGGTGGTGTCGGTCAGGACTCCTCGTCGCGGCAGGGGGTACCCACTGCGGGAGGGTGTCGAAAGAGACCAACGGCGGATTTCGCGGAGAGATTCCGCTGAGTCGGTTCCCCATCATCGCATGGGGTGGTATTGGGCCGCGCGCGGCCCCCTCGGCCGGGGGAGGCCGGCCCGCTCAGGGCAGGGCGAGCTGCCCCGGGCCCGCCGCGGTCGGCCCCAGCTGGCCGAGCACGTGGTGCCGCCGGCACAGCACCTGGTAGTGCACCTCCGGGCCGGGCTCGGGATCGGGATCGGGTGCCGGGGTGGGCGCGGTGTCGGCGACGACGACGGTGGCGCCCTCGCGCACCATCTGCCCGTCGACGACCCGGGCGTTGAGCAGCCCGGGCAGGCCGCACCAGCACAGCACCTCGACCTGGATCCGCTGCACGTCGTCGGCGACCTCCAGCAGCCGCTGGGTGCCCGGGAACAGCCGGGCGCGGAAGTCGGTGGTCAGCCCGAAGGCGTAGACGTCGACGTGCGAGGCGTCGACGAGCTCGGCGAGCTGGTCCACCTGCCCGGGGGTGAGGAACTGCGCCTCGTCGACGATCAGGTAGTCCACCCGCCGCCCGTCGGCCCAGTGGCTGCGCACCAGCAGCAGCAGGTCGGTGCCCGGGTCGACCTCGACGGCGTCGCGGCACAGCCCCACCCGGGAGCTGATCCGCGGCTGCGCCGACCGGTCGCCCTGGGTGAGCAGCAGCCCCGAGCGGCCCTGCCGGCTCTGGTTGTGGTCCACCTGCAGGGCCAGCGTGGACTTCCCGCAGTCCATCGGCCCGTGGAAGAACCGCAGGTGCGCCGGGGCGGGGGCGCGCCGCCGGTCCCCGGCCGCCGGGACCGCCACCAGCGGGGCGGACGGGTCGCTCACAGCCGCTCCGGCGGGGTGTTGCCCGCGGCCTGCACGGCCCGGCGCATCGGCAGCCGCAGCAGCAGCAGGAACCCGGCGACGAAGAAGACCACCAGGCTGATGATCGCGTACCGGTAGGAGCCGGTGAGCTGGTAGGTCAGGCCGAACGCCAGCGGCCCCAGCCAGCTGGTCCCGCGGTCGCTGATCTCGTAGAAGCTGTAGTACTCCGCCTCCCGGCCGGCCGGGATGAGGTGGCTGAACAGCGACCGGGACAGCGCCTGCGTGCCGCCCTGCACCAGCCCGATCACCGCGGCCAGCGCGTAGAACTGGGCGACCGCGCCCTCCTGCAGCCAGTACGCCGCCACCAGCACCGCCGTCCAGGCGACCAGGCAGCCCAGCACGGTCCGCTTGGCGCCGTAGCGGGCCGCCACCCGGCCCAGGCCCAGCGCCCCGAACACGGCGACCACCTGGACCATGAGGATCGCGCCGGTGAGCACCGACTGGGACAGCCCCAGCTCCTCGCTGGCGTAGGTAGCGCTGAGCGAGATGACCGTCTGCACGCCGTCGTTGAACAGCAGGTACGCGCCGAGGAACCACAGCGTGAGGGGGAACGCCCGCATCCCGCGCAGCGTGGCGGCCAGCTGGCGGAAGCCGCTGGGGGTGGCGTGCGCGGCGGCCTGCGGGGGCCGGTCGCGCAGCAGCGAGACGGTGACCAGGGTGAACAGCCCCCACCACAGCCCCGACGTCGCCAGGCAGATGCGCACCGCCTCGCCGGTGGTCAGCCCCAGGGACTCCGCGCCGAGGAACAACCCGAGGTGCACGGCCAGCAGCAGCGCCCCGCCGACGTACCCGAACGCCCACCCGCGGCTGGACACCGCGTCGCGCTCGTCGGGGCCGGCGAGGTCGGGCAGCCACGAGTAGTAGACGACCGTCGCGGCGCCGAAGGCCACGTTGGCGACGACGAACAGCGCCGCGCCCAAGAGGTAGCGGCCGTCGGCGACGAAGAACAGGCAGGTCGCGGCCAGCGCCCCGAGCAGCGCCAGCCCGCCGAGCAGCTGCCGCTTGCGCCCGGTGCGGTCGGCGACGGCGCCGGTGAGCGGCAGCACCACGACCTGCAGGACCACCGAGAACGACAGCACGTAGGAGAACCAGCTGCCCGGCGGGATGGACAGGCCGAGGAAGGGCAGCCGGCCGTCGGCGCCGGCGGCGTCCTCGGCGACGGTGGTCAGGTACGGACCCAGGAAGACCGTGGTGACGCTGGTGTTGAACACCGACATCGCCCAGTCGTAGGAGTACCAGCCGAAGCGCTCGCGGCGCAGGGCGCGGTCGACGGGCCGCGCGGCGTCGACGTGGGGGGCGGTCACGGGCGCAGGGTGCCAGCCCGGCGCGGCCCGTTCCAGCACCGGGCGGTCACGGGATGTCCGGGGGGACGACGCCGCCGGGGAACGCCGCGGCACCGTTGGTCGGGCGGGTGGGGTCCGGGTGCAGCGGCCGGCCGGCCGCGCGCAGCGGCACCAGCCCGCGGGTGATCGCCGCGGCGATCCGCATCCGCGCCCGGTTGGCGTCGCCCACCCGGCCCAGGCGCAGGTCCTCCAGGTACACCGGCGGGCCGACGTGCACCCGCAGCACCGGCCGCCGCACCAGCGAGCGGGCCAGGGTGCGCAGCTTCCCCCAGTCGTTGCCGTACTGCAGCACCTCCTGCGCGCCCCACTGGCTGACCGGGATCACCGGCACCCCGACGCCGAGCGCCAGCCGGGCCATCCCGGTGCGGCCGCGCTCGGGCCACCCGTCGGGCGCCAGCCCGACCCGCCCCTCGGGATAGGCGACGACGTGCCCGCCGTGCACCAGCGCCACCTCGGTGACCCGCACCGCGTGCCGGGCGACCTCGGTGCCGCGCTCCACCCGGATGCCGCCGGCCCGCTCGAGCAGCGGCCCGACCAGCGGCGCGGAGATGATCCCGCCGGTGGCCATGATCCGCGGCACCACGCCCAGCCGGTGCAGTGCGACCGCGATCACGAACGGGTCGAAGTCGCCGACGTGGTTGGCCGCCAGCAGCAGCGGCCCGCGGCGCAGCTCCTCGGGGATGCACCCGGTGACCTCCACCCGGCCGAACAGGTCCACCAGCCAGGAGAACCGGCGCAGCAGGAGCAGCCACACCTCCCACGGCGGCGCGGCGGCGATGGCCAGCTCCCGGGCGAACCACTCGGGGTCCCCGTCGTGCAGCACCGCCTCCAGGTGGTCGGGCAGCGGCGGCGGGGCCGGCCGCCACTCCTTCACCCCCGTGGCCAGCCGCTGGAGCAGACCGGTCACCGGCCCACCCACTGGCCGCGCGCCTCGAGGATCTCCTTCAGCATGGCCGGGCGGTCGGTCATGATGCCGTCCACGCCGAGGTCGAGCATCGCCGTCGCCTCCTCCGGGGTGTCCACCGTCCACACGTGCACCTGCAGGCCGCGGGCGTGCGCGGCGGCGAGGAACCGCTCGTCGACCAGCGCCCGGCCACCCAGCTGCAGCGGCACCTGGGCACAGCCGGCCTGCATGCGCACCAGCCCGGCCGCGCGCGGGGAGTAGGACGACAGCCGCAGCGCCGCCACGCCCCGCGGGCCCAGCGACGTGCACACCGTGGGGCCGAGCAGCCGCCGGGCGGCGGCGACGCGGGCGTCGGAGAACGAGGCGAGGCAGACCCGGTCCAGGACGTCCATCCGGCGCAGCACCCGCACCAGCGGCGCGAGCACCCCGGCGGCCTTGATGTCGAGGTTGAACCGGACGTCGGGCCACGCGCCGAGCAGGTCCTCCAGCCGCAGGATCGGCTCCCGGCCGCCGATGCGGGCGGCGGCGACCTCGGCCCAGGACAGCTGCTCGATCCGGCCGGTGCGGTCGGTGACCCGGTCCAGCGCCGGGTCGTGGAAGACGACGACGACGCCGTCGGCGGTCACCCGGACGTCGGTCTCGATGTACCGGTAGCCCAACTTCACGCAGGCCTCGAAGGCCGGCATGGAGTTCTCCAGGTGCTCGATCGCCCCGCCGCGGTGCGCCATCGCCAGCGGCGCCGGCGCGTCGAGGAAGGCGAACCGGGCGGGAGGCACGGGCGACACGCTAACCGGCCGCTCCGACGCGCTCACCAGCCCCTTCTCCCGACGGGTCGGGCGTGTCCGCCGGGACTGTCGGTGGCGGCGTCTAGCGTGCCCGGCGTGGGCAAGCAGCACGCCGACCGCGTGGTCGGGACCGACGGGACGGCAGGGAAGGCGGACACGACGACGGGACGGCAGGGGAGCGGGGCCGAACGGCGCTGCGGCTGGTGCCGGCGGGTGCTGCCCCAGGCGGGCTCGGTCGGCCGCCCGCGGATGTACTGCGGCCAGGCCTGCCGGCAGCGCGCGTACGAGCAGCGCACGGCGGTCGCCAAGGCCGGCCTCTCCGACGACGTCGTCCTCGTGCGCCGCGCCGAGCTCGACGGGCTGCAGGACCGGCTGTTCCAGCTGCGCTGCGCGCTCGAGGACGTCCAGACGCTGCTCGGCGAGCGGCACACGAAGGCCGAGCTGGAGCGGTCGCTGGCCGATCTGGTGCACTCCACGGGCCGGCTCGACAAGCTCTGGGTCTCCGAGCGCGCCGCCGGCTGACCCCGCGTCGCGGGCCGGCTCGTCAGCGGCGGGTCAGTCCGGGTCCTGGGTGTCGTCGTCCTGGTCCTCGGGCGCTTCCTGGTCCGGGTTGCTGTTGTCCGGCAGGTTGTCCTGCGACTCGTCGGCCGGGTCGTTGCCGCCGGTGTTCTCGCTGTCGTCGGTGGTGCCGTCGTTCTGGGTGTCACCGGCCGCGTTGCAGGCGGTGAGCGTCGCGCCGCCCCCGAACAGCGCCAGCGCGGTCATGAGGGCGGCGATCGGGCGGCGGAGTTCCATGTCTCGACCCTAAGCAGGCACCGGGCCGGGCGCCCGTCGAACCCGCTGACACCACCGGCATAACGTCACAGTGACGGAATGATAGAGGTGTCGCCGGGTGGGGCGAGAGGGGATCCCGGCCGGAGCGGGGCCCGGATCGGCCGTCGACGAGCACCCGGACGATCACCGGGAACACCGGGGGCCGGACCGGGACGCACAGGTGGTCGGCCGACGGGCGGTCGACAGATGGCCGGGCGGCGACGGGTGTCGTGGAGTCGTGCACGAGGCCCGGATGGGAAAGCGACGGAAACGCCTGGGCGCGGCCGGCACGACGTCGCGCGCGCCGGCGACCCGCCGCGGCACGACGAGCACGGCGACACGAGCACGGCAACACGAGCGACTCGTCGGCGCCCGTCGACGACCGGTCACCGACGGGCGGACCGGTCGCCCGTCTCGAGGCGGCCTCCGGGCGTCCCGGCAGCCCCTCTCGAGCTCCTGGAGCCTCCGCCGATAATGCACATTATGTCAACTAACGTGGAGAGGGCCCGCTCCCCGAGCTCTGGTCAGGTCGCCGGGCTCAGGCGGACCCGCGGGTCGACCGCCGCCGCGACGACGTCGGCGACCGCGTTCGCCACGATCACCGCACCGATGACGACCGTGGTGAGCCCGACCAGCAGCGCCCGGTCGTGCGCCTCGATCGCCCCCAGGATCGCCGCCCCGACACCGGGCATGCCGAACACGCCCTCGACCACGATCAGCCCCACGAACAGCTGGCCCAGGTTGGCCGCCACGAACGTCACCACCGGCGTCAGCGCCGGCCGCAGTGCGTGCACGCCGACCACCCGGGACGGCGACAGCCCGCGGCCGCGCGCGGCCTGGACGAACGGCGCCCGCAGGGTGTCCCCGACCTCGGCGCGGGTGATCAGCGCGACGTAGCCGGTCGACAGCGCCGCCAGGGCGAGCACGGGGAGGACGTAGGCCGCCGGCTCCCCCGTGCGCCCGTTGAACGGCGCCCAGCCGAGCTCGGAGACGAAGACGAACCGCAACAGGTAGGCCGCGACGACGACCGGCGTGCCCACCAGCACCGTGGCCACCGCGTAGACGCCCGTGCCCGTCCACCGCCCGCTCGTGGCCAGCGCCCCGGCGACCACGCCCACCAGGAGCTGCACGATCACCGCGCCGGCGAGCAGGGCCGCGCTCACCGGCGCGGTGGCGGCGACGACGTCGAGCACGGCGGGCCCGGGCACCACGGCGTCGCCCCGGAGGGAGGGCAGCCCGCGCCCCCAGTCGCCGGTCAGCAGGTCCCGCAGGTAGAGGCCGTACTGGACCGGCAGGGGCTCGTCGAGGCGGTAGTCGCTGCGGATGCGGGCGTAGAGCGCCGGGGGCGGCGGCTGGAACCCGAACAGCGCCCGCACCGGGTCCCCGGGGAGTTGCGTCACGGCGACGAACACCAGGGTCACCGCCGCCCACAGGCTGAGCAGCATCTGCCCGGACCGGCGGGCGACGAACGCGACCACGGGCGACATCGTGGCAGCACGGTGATCATCCCGGTCGACGGCGCGGCACCCGCTCGGTCAGACTCCGCCGGTGCCGTCCTCGTTCCCCGACCCCCGGGAGGTCCGGCCGGGGGCGGGGCGCTGGAACGCCCCGCTGGCCGTCGCGGTCGCCGTGCTGGGGCTGCTCACCGTGACGGCACTGGCGCCCGGCGCCTTCACCGACGCCGACCCCCGCTCCTGCGACCTGGCCGACTCCCTCGTGGCGCCGTCCTGGGACCACCCCTTCGGCTTCGACCTGTTCGGCTGCGACCTGCTCGCCAAGACGATGTACGGCGCGCGGACGTCGCTGCTGCTCGCCGTCGCGGTCATCGTGCTCAGCGGCCTGCTCGCCGTCGTACTGGGGACACTGGCCGGCGCAGCCGGGGGCTGGGTCGACGGCGTCGTCTCGCGGCTCACCGACGTGTGGTCGGGCATCCCGCTCGTGCTCGGCGGCGTGGTCCTGCTCAGCGCGACCGACCGCCGCGGGGTGTGGCAGGTCGTCGCCGTGCTGACGGTGTTCAGCTGGCCGCCGATGGTGCGCGTCATGCGCGCCGGCACCCGGCAGGTCCTGGCGCTCGAGTACGTCACCGCGGCGCGCGCCCTGGGCACCGGGTCGCTGCGGCTGGTCCTCCGGCACGTGCTGCCCAACGCCGTGCGCCCGCTGCTGGTGTTCGCCAGCGCGTACGCGGGCGTGCTGATCTCCGCCGAGGCGGTGCTGACCTTCGCCGGGGTCGGGCTGCAGCGGCCCACCGAGTCCTGGGGCATCCTGCTGCAGCAGGGCGGCGAGGCGGCGTCGCGCGCACCGCACGCCCTCGTCGCGCCGAGCCTCGTGCTCGTCCTCGCGGTGGCCGCCTTCGTCCTCCTCGGCGAGGGGCTGCGCGCGGCCGGCCGGACGTCCCGCGGGCACTGAGCCCGCTCCCCCGGCCGGTGGCCGGCCCGGGACGGACCCCCGTGCGGCGCCGGGGTGGCGCACCGCCCTCCCCCGTCCAACGGGCGGTCCGAGACCTCCATGACCGAGGGGACCCCCGTCGCACAACTGTCGTCTTGGGGTTTCCCGATCGGTGAGTTCATCTCAATGTTGGGGATAACGGATTGGGGTACTCCTCGTGCAGCGGCGTCCCCGAAGTCGCTTCGAGCCGGCCCGTCGCGGGCGACCGGCGGCGCCTGCCAGGCTCCGCCGCCGGTGTCCTGCACGACCTGGGCACCGGCGGCGGACAGTCTCACCCGCCTACGGCGGCGGAGCCGCGATCGCCCGACGGTGTGTCGGCCGCCTTCCTCGAGGTCCGCCCCGCTGGCACGCTGCGGCGGCCCGCAGCCACCTCTGTCGCGCGGGCGCTCCCCGGCGACCACCGGGCGGGACCCCTCCCCCGTCGTCGTCCGTTCCTCCCGTCTTCCGGTTATGACCCGCAGTTCGGGATAACGGGTCAACAGCCGCGGGTCACGGTCCGGTGACGACACCCGACGGTTCCGTTGACGCCTGCAACATCCCGCGATTACGTTCCGCGCCGGTGTGCTCCGCGCCACACCGGCGGCCCGTCCGGGGCCGTCTCCCCCCCCGTGCTCGGCGCTGCGCCGGGAAGGGACCGCACGTGACCGCTACCGACCTCCGACCGAGCCAGACACCCACGCCATCCGCTGGCGGGGGCCTGCGCCGGTTGTGGGACCGCAAGCTCGACCGCTACCCCGACACCGGTCCCCGGTCGCTCTACCTGGGGATCACCGTGCTGGCCACGGTGGTCCTGTACTACGAGCTCTACGTCGGGGGCGCCGTCGCGACGCAGATCATCGCCGAGCTCGGCTACTCGTTCACCGGCTACGTGTTCGTCTCGGTCATCGGCAACCTGGTCGGCGCCTTCGCCTCGCTGTTCGCCGGCCTCGCCGACCGCTGGGGGCGGGCCAACCTCGTCGTCGGCGGCCTGCTCATCACGGGCCTGATCCTCCTGGTGGGCCTGCCGCACGCGCCGGGCAAGACGGCCTTCACCGTGCTGTTCGCGGTGCTGAGCTTCGTCGAGGGCGTCGTGCTGGTGGCCACCCCGGCGCTGATCCGCGACTTCTCCCCCCAGGTCGGCCGCGGCGTCGCCATGGGCTTCTGGACGCTCGGCCCGGTGCTGGGCAGCCTGGTGGTCACCACGGTGTCCAGCAACACCCTCGACGACCACCCCGACTGGCGCTGGCAGTTCTACGTCTGCGGCGTCGCCGGCCTGGTCGTCTTCCTCGTCGCGCTGGTCGGGCTGCGCGAGCTCTCCCCCGCCCTGCGCGACCAGCTCATGGTCAGCATGCGCGACCGCGCGCTCATCGAGGCCCGGGCCCGCGGCCTGGACACCGAGCAGGCGCTCAAGGGCCACTGGCGGCAGATGCTGCGCTTCGACGTCGTCGGGTCGGCCTTCGCCATCAGCATCTTCCTGCTGCTCTACTACATCCTGGTCGGCTTCGCGGTCGTCTACTTCGCCACCGTGTTCGGCTACTCCGAGCAGCGCGCCAACGCGCTGGCCAACTGGTACTGGGTGACCAACGCGATCGCGCTGGTGGTCACCGGCGTGCTCACCGACCGGTTCCGGGTGCGCAAGCCGTTCATGGTCGTCGGGACGCTCGTCGGCCTGGTGGGCTCGGTGCTGTTCGCGCTGTCGGCGACGAAGCCGGAGACCGGCTACTACACGCTCGCGGTCTACTTCATCCTGTCGGCGGCCGGCGGCGGCATGGCCTACGTCGCCTGGATGGCCTCGTTTACCGAGACCGTCGAGCGGCACAACCCGGCCGCGACGGCGACCGGCCTGGCCATCTGGGGCTGGCTGCTGCGGATCGTGGTGACGGCGTCGCTGGCGGTCTTCACCCTCGTCGTGCCCGCCACCTCGGTGCTGGTCGACCAGGGGTCGCGGGTCACCGAGATCGTCGAGGCGCACCCGCAGGAGGTCGCCGTCCTGTCGGCCGTCCCGCCGGCGGCGTCCGAGGCGCTGGCCGCCGACCCCACCGACGTCGACGCGCTGGCCACCGCCCTCGGCGCCGTGGCCACCCAGCAGGGCGCCGACGCCGACGAGGCCGCCGCGGTCTCCGAGGCGGTGCGGAACCGGGCGCCGCAGCTGGCCGCCGCCCAGGCGGTCGACCCGGCCACGCTGGCCGCGCTGCAGGAGGACCCGGCCGACGCCGCGGCCGGTGCCGCCGCCGTCGGGCAGATCGCGCAGGCCCTCGGCGTCGACGCCGGCACCGCCACGCAGCTGCTGGTCAGCCTCGGCGACCCGGCGGTGCAGGCCGACCTCGCGCTCGTGCAGCGCTACGCGACGGTGCTCACCGACGCCAACGCCGCGATCCCGGCCGACGACCTCGCCTACCTCGCGGCCCACGGCGACGAGGTCGCCACCGCCGCCGAGGAGAACCCGCACCAGTGGCAGCGCTGGTGGTGGGTGTGCGTCGCCGGGCAGGTGCTCTTCCTGCCGTTCGTCTTCGTGATGGCCGGCCGGTGGAGCCCGCGCCGGGCGCGCCAGGACGAGCAGGCGCACGAGGAGATGGTGGCCCGGGAGCTGGCGGCGCTGCAGCGCACGGACGCCTGAGCACTGCCGCACGGCGGGCCGGGGAGCGCACGCTCCCCGGCCCGTCCGCGTTCCGGGCCCGTCGGGCTCTCAGCGGGAGGCCGCCGCCACCCGCACGCCCAAGCCCACGAGCACCGCGCCGGAGGTCGCGTCGAGGCCGCGGCGCACCCGGGGGCGGCGGAACCAGCTGCCGGCCCGGCCGACGCCGGCCGCCAGCCCGAGGTACAGCGCCGTCTCGACGGTCACCTGCAGCAGCCCCAGCAGGGCCGCGGTCGGCAGCGGGGAGCCGCCGGCCGGGACGAACTGCGGGTAGAAGGCGATCATGAAGACGGCCAGCTTCGGGTTGGCCAGCTGCACGAGCAGCCCCTCGGCGAACGCGCCGCCCCACCGCCGGCGCACCGGCCCCGCCGCGGTGTCGGGCGCCGGCCCGGGACCGCCGCGCAGCGCCCGCCACAGCGCCCGGCCGCCCAGCCACAGCAGCACTGCCGCCCCGACGGCCCGCAGGACGAGGAAGCCGGCCTCCGACGCGGCGACCGCGGCCGCGACGCCCGCGCCGGCCAGCAGCGCCCAGACGAACAGCCCGGCCTCGAGCCCCAGCACCGTCGGCACCGCGGCGGCGGTCCCCCGCAGGGCCGCCCGGCGCACGATGAGCGCGACGGCCGGCCCCGGGGTCGCGGCGATCAGCAGCACCGCCCCCAGGAAGGCGGGCAGCGCGGGCAGCAGCGCCGGGACGTCCACCCGACCAGCGTGGCAGGAGCCCCTCCCGGCGTCGCCGGCTTTTCCCCGTCCTGTCGCGCCCCGCCGGAAGCGCCGCGGCTAGTTGGGGATAACGGAGGACCACGGGACGGCGCGCGTCCCCGGCCGGTCAGCGCCGGCGGTCGCGCCAGGGCCGGCCGTGCAGCCACCACCCGAGCCGGCGGGTGATCCACGGCAGCAGCAGGTAGGTCATCACCGGGGTGAGCGCCAGCGTCACGACCAGCACCCGCAGCGCCACGGGCACGTCGGCCAGCAGCGCCCCGAGGGTCACCGTGGCCAGCAGGTTGAGCGGGTAGAAGACCAGCCAGATCGTCGTCGCCTGCTTCCACCGCGGCGGCGCCGGCGGCCCGGCCGGGGTGGCGACCTCGGTGCTGACCGGCTGGTCGAACCAGCCCTCGATGCCGGTGCGCCGCTCGGTGCGGGTCACCTCGGCCAGCCCCTCCGCCGAGCGCAGCCACCAGGCGCGCTCCGCCGAGGCCTCCCAGGCGTCGAGCGCCTCCTGGTCGGCGAAGCGGCAGAGCATGTGCCACTCGTCCGAGCCGCCGCGCGGGCGCACCCACCCGGCGCCGAGGAAGCCCGGGAAGGTCTCGGCCATCGTCATGCCCGCCCGGATCCACGCCGTCATCTCCCGGGTGTGCGCCGGATCGGCCCGGCGGGTGAAGGAGACGGTGACCGGGAGGCGCGCGCCGGCGACGGGGAGCGACGTCGTCATACCGCCAGGATCGGCGACCCCGGGGGTGCCGCGCAGGCCGCGGCGGCGTGATCTGCCCCGCCCTCGCCGTTCCCCTCCCCCGACCCGACCCTTGTCCGGCGCGCCGGGAAGTTGGGGATAACGGGCGACACGGCGGTCCGGCGGCCTCCGCGGCCCGCCCAGGTGCGTACGGTTGACTCGCCGGGATGGACGCCGTCGACCGCCTGTGGACCCGCGTGACGGCCGAGGCGCCCCTCCCGCCCACCGTCCTGGCCGGCGCCGCCGCCGTCGCGCTGCTCGTCGTGGCCGCCCCCGCGCTGTGGCGCCCGGCGCGGACCGTGGTGACCATCGCCCACGAGGGCGCGCACGGCCTGGCCGCGCTGGCCACCGGCCGCCGGTTGGCCGGCATCCGGCTGCACTCCGACACCTCGGGGCTCACCGTCTCCCGGGGCCGGCCCACCGGCGCCGGGATGGTGCTCACCTGCGCCGCCGGCTACGTCGGGCCGGGGCTGTTCGGGCTGGGCGCCGCGGCGCTGCTGGCGGCCGGGCACGCCGTCGGGGTGCTGTGGGCGCTGCTGGCCCTGCTCGCGCTCCTGCTGCTGCAGATCCGCAACCTCTACGGCCTGTGGGCGGTGCTGGTCACCGGCGCGGGCCTGGCCGCCGTCACCGCGTGGCTGCCGCCGGGCGGGCAGGCCGCCGTCGCCGCGGCGGTCACCTGGTTCCTGCTGCTGGCCGCGCCGCGCACCGTGCTCGAGCTGCAGGGCGCGCGCCGGCGGCGGGCCGCGCCGGACTCCGACGCCGACCAGCTGGCCCGGCTCACCCGGCTGCCCGCGCTGCTGTGGGTGGGCGTGTTCCTGCTGGTCGACCTCGCCGCGCTCGGCCTCGCCGTCCGGTGGCTGCTCCTCTAGCGCCCCCGGGAGGAGTACGGGCTGCGCCGCCGCGGCTCGGCGCCGTGTGGCTGGGTGACCTTCCCGGTGTCCGGCGCCGGCGGGATGTCGACCACCAGGTCCTCGTGGTCGACGGTCACCCGGCGGCCGTGGTGGTGCACGTCGAGCGGGTCGCCGTCGAGCAGCCGGTAGGTGGCCTGCTCCTTGGTCACGGTGACCTGCAGGACGCGGGCCTGGTAGGCCAGCCGGAAGCGCAGCCGGGTGATCCGCTCGGGCAGCCGCGGCGCGAACAGCAGGTGCCCGTCGTGGTCGCGCATCCCGCCGAACCCGGCGACGGCGACCGTCCAGCCGCCGGCCATCGAGGCGATGTGCAGCCCGTGCCCGGAGTTGCCGTGCAGGTTCTGCAGGTCGGTGAGCGCGGCCTCGGCCCAGTAGTCGTAGGCCAGCTCCAGGTGCCCGGTCTCGGCGGCCACCACCGCCTGCTGCGCCGCCGACAGCGAGGAGTCCCGCACCGTGCGGGCCTCGTAGTAGGCGAAGTCGGCGACCTTCTCCTCGAAGGTGAACGCGTCGCCGCGCAGGTGCAGGGCCATCACGAGGTCGGCCTGCTTGACCACCTGCTTGCGGTAGATGTCGAAGTACGGGTAGTGCAGCAGCAGCGGATAGCACTCCCGCGGGGTGTTCGCGAAGTCCCACTCCTCGTGGTGGGTGAACGCGTCGGACTGCATGTGCACGCCCAGCCGGGTGTCGTAGGGCACGGCCATCAGCCGCGCCGCCCGCCGCCAGGTCTCCACCTCGTCCGCGGTGACCTCCAGCCGGCCGGCGACGTCGGGCTGCCGGTCGACCGCCGCGGCCGCCTCGCGCAGGTTCCGCTGCGCCATGAGGTTCGTGTAGACGTTGTTGTCCACCACGGCCGTGTACTCGTCCGGGCCGGTGACGCCGTCGATGCGGAAGCCGTGCTCCTCGTCGAAGTGGCCGAGCGACGCCCACAGCCGGGCGGTCTCGATCAGCAGCTCCGCGCCGAAGTCGCGGTCGAACTCCTCGTCCTCGGTGGCGTGCAGGTACCGGACGACGGCGTCGGCGATGTCGGCGTTGATGTGGAAGGCCGCCGTCCCCGCCGGCCAGTACCCGGAGGTCTCCTCCCCGCGGATGGTCCGCCACGGGAAGGCCGCGCCGTTCAGGCCCAGCACGCGGGCCCGCGCCCGGGCCTTGTCCAGGGTCGAGTACCGCCAGTGCAGCGCGTCGCGGGCGGCGTGCGGGGCGATGTAGGTGAGCGCGGGCAGCACGTAGGTCTCGGTGTCCCAGAAGGTGTGCCCGTCGTAGCCGGGGCCGGTCAGCCCCTTGGCCGGGATGGGCTGCCGCTCGGCGCGCAGGCCGGCCTGCAGCAGGTGGAAGACGCCGACCCGCACGGCCTGCTGCAGCTCGTCGTCGCCGTCGATCTCGACGTCGGCCCCCGCCCAGAACTCGTCGAGGACCTGCCGCTGCTCGTCGGCCAGCCGCGCGAACCCGGCCAGCTTGGCGGTGGCCAGCGCGCCCTCCACCTGGTCGCGCAGCGCCGCCGCGGACCGCCGCGAGGACCAGCCGTAGGCGAGGTACTTGACCAGCTTCACCCCGGACCCGTGGCCGGGCAGCCGCGCGGCCAGGGTGTAGCGGGCGAGGTCCTCGCCGGCCTCCATGTCCTCGGTGGCGGTGTCGGGCACGTCGACGACGTGGTCCATCCCGGCGGCCATCCGCAGGTGGCTGCGCCGGGTGCGGTGCACCATGACGGCGCGCCGCCCCCGGGCGACGCTGAACTCGTTGGCCAGCGGCCGGCGCAGCGCCGCGGCCGCGCGCGGGTCGTCGCCCTCGCTGCCGCTGTCGACCGGCTCGTTGGCCAGCAGGTCCGACTGCAGGGCGATGTAGAGGTCGCCCCGGTCGTCGGTGCACTCGACCTGGTACTCGATCGCGGCGATCGAGCGGCGGCGCAGCGACACCAGCCGGGTGCTGGTCACCCGCACCGTGCGGCCGTTGGGCGAGCGCCACTCGGTGACCCGGCGCAGCACGCCGCGGCGCAGGTCCAGGGTCCGGCGGTGCTCGACGATCTCGCCGTAGTCCAGGTCCAGGGGGGTGTCGCCGACCAGCAGCCGGACCAGCTTGCCGTCGGTCACGTTGACGACGGTCTGCCCCTGCTCGGGGAAGCCGTAGCCGGCCTCGGCGTAGGGCAGCGGCCGCTCCTCGAAGAAGCCGTTGAGGTAGGTGCCGGGGACGACGACCGGCTCCCCCTCCTCGAACGAGCCGCGCAGGCCGACGTGCCCGTTGGCGAGCGCGAACACCGACTCGTGCACGCCCAGCGACGAGTGGTCCAGGCCGATCTCGGTCAGCGACCACGGCTCGACCGGGAAGGTCGCTCTCCCCTCCGTCACGTGCGGTCCTCCAGCAGCTGGTCGAGGTCGGTCACGACGACGTCGGCGCCGTTCTCCTTCAGCGCGTCGGCCTGCCCGACCCGGTCCACGCCGACGACGAACCCGAAGTGCCCCGCCCGCCCGGCCGCGACACCGGCCAGCGCGTCCTCGAACACCGCGGCGGCCGACGGCTCGACGCCCAGGGCGCGGGCGCCGGCCAGGAACGTGTCGGGGGCGGGCTTGCCGCGCAGCCCCTCCCGCGCGGTGACCACGCCGTCGACGCGGGCGTCGATGAGGTCGGCGAAGCCGCCGGCGGCGATGACCTGCTCGCCGTTGGCCGAGGCGGTGACCACCGCGGTGCCCAGGCCCGCGTCCTTGACCGCGCGCAGGTAGGCCAGCGACCCGGGGTAGACCTCGACGCCGTGCTCCTCGAGCTCGGTGAGCAGCAGCTCGTTCTTGCGCCGGCCGACGCCGTGCACGGTCGGCGCGTCCGGCGGGTCCTGCGGCGAGCCCTCGGGCAGCGTGATGCCGCGGCTGGCGAGGAAGTCGCGGACGCCGTCGGCGCGCGGCTTGCCGTCGACGTAGCGGTTGTAGTCGAGCTGGGTGAACTCCGGCGCCTGCGGTTCCCGGGCGCGGAGGAACTCGTCGAAGGTCCGCTTCCAGGCGGCCATGTGCACGGTGGCGGTGCGGGTCAGGACGCCGTCCATGTCGAAGAGGCACACGCGGATGCCGTCGGGGAGTCCGAGCACGCTGCGGACGCTACCCACGCCCGTCCCCGGCGACCCGTCGAGATCACGCGCGGGATCCGGGGCGCGCGCCGGGGACCGGCTGCCTAGGGTCGGCGCCGGGACGGCACCGGCCGCCCCGCCCGCCCGACGGAAGGACCCCGATGGCCGACCGGCCCCAGCCGCCCAGCCCCTACGACTTCCTGCCGCCCGTCCCGTCGTTCACGGTCACCAGCACCGACGTCACCGACGGCGAGGTGCTGCCGGTGCACTGCGTCAGCGGCGTCATGGGCGCAGGCGGGGAGGACCGCTCCCCCCAGCTGTCCTGGTCGGGCCACCCCGAGGAGACCAAGGGGTTCGCGGTCACCGTGTACGACCCCGACGCGCCCACCGCCTCCGGCTTCTGGCACTGGGTGGTCACCGGCATCCCCGGCGACGTCACCGAGCTGCCCACCGGCGCCGGCAGCCGGGACGGCGCCGGCCTGCCCGCGGGCGCCCGGCAGCTGCGCAACGACGCCGGGTTCCCCGGCTACGTCGGCGCCGCGCCGCCGGCCGGCCACGGCCCGCACCGCTACTTCACCGTGGTGCACGCCCTCGACGTCGAGGACATGGGCGTGCCCGACGACGCCAGCCCCGCCTTCCACGGCTTCAACCTCTTCGGCCACACGCTGGCCCGCGCGGTGCTCGTGCCGGTGTACGTCGAGGACTGACCGCCGCGGGGGCGTCCGGGGCCCGGGCCGCCCCGGGCGCCCCGCGGCGGCTCAGGCCGGCGGGCGGGCGGCGACGCCGGTCGAGCCGAGCCAGGCGAAGCCGACCCGCTCGTACACCCGGGCGACGTCGTCGTCCCCGGCGGTGAGGAACACCAGCTCCGCGGTCTCCCGGGCCTGCGCGACCAGCGCCGAGGCCAGCGCCGCGCCGACCCCGCGGCCGCGGCGGCGCGGCGAGCTGGCCACCCCGACCACCTCGCTGATCTCGGTGCCGTCGACGTCGACCGGCTGGTGCGAGCCGACGGCGACCGGCTCGCCGTCCTCGACGGCGACCATCACCACGGTGCGCCCGGTGGCCACCCGCTCGCGCAGGACGGCGGTGCGCGCCTCGTCCGGCGGGCCGGGGTCGTCCAGCACCCCCGCGCCGCCCTCCGCGTGCGGCGCGAAGCCGCTCTCCAGCAGGTGCTGGTAGTGCGGCAGCCGCGGGTCCTCGCCGCCGACCAGGTACAGCCGCACCCCGTGCGGGAGCAGCAGCTCGACCGGCTCGTCGGCGACCAGCAGCGGGAACTCGGTGACCAGCAGCCCGGCCTCGCGGGCGGCGGCGCCCAGCGTCGGCGTCCGCTCCACCACCCACTCGAGGGCGGCCGGCAGGCCCGCCTCCTCCTGCAGCGCCACCGCGGCGCGCACGTCGTCGGCGGTCACCCGGCGGGTGCCCGGGCGCGGGCGGGCCGGGAACGGCCAGGCGGGCGGGCCGATCGGGACGTCGAGCGGGCCGGCGGGGACCGGCGGGGCGTCGGGCAGGGACGCGACGGCGGCGTACTGCTCGACGCGGTCGAGCAGCCCGGGACGCGTCGGCACACCGGCACCCTAGACGCGGGCGCCCGCGGCGGTGCCGGCCGAGCCCGGCCCGGGCCGGTTCGCCACCCCCGCGGGTGACCCCGGCGGCGAGTGCCCGCGGACCCGGGCGGCACGATGGGAGCCGTGACGGCAGGGACCCGCCCCTCGATCTCGCCCTACGCGGCGTTCGACCGCGACGCGTGGCGGGCGCTCGCGGCCACCCGCACGCTACCCCTGGACGAGGCCGACCTGCGCGCGCTGCGCAGCCTGGGCGACCGCATCGACCTCGACGAGGTCGCCACCGTCTACCTGCCGCTGGCCGAACTGCTCAACCTGCACGTCACCGCCAGCCAGCGGCTGTGGGCGGCGCGCAACCGGTTCCTCGGCGACACCACCGCCAAGGTCCCCTACGTCATCGCGGTCGCCGGCAGCGTCGCCGTCGGCAAGAGCACCACCGCCCGGCTGCTGCAGACCCTGCTCGCCGCCGCCCCCGGCTCCCCGCGGGTCGACCTGGTCACCACCGACGGCTTCCTGTGGCCCAACGCCGTTCTCGAGGCCCGCGGCCTCATGGCCCGCAAGGGCTTCCCCGAGAGCTACGACCGGCGCGCGCTCATCCGCTTCCTGTCCGACGTGAAGTCCGGCCGCGGCGAGGTCAGCGCACCGGTCTACTCCCACCAGTCCTACGACGTGCTGCCCGGCCGGCGGCAGGTGGTCGACCGCCCCGACGTCCTGGTGCTCGAGGGGCTCAACGTGCTGCAGGCCGGCCGCCGCGACGACGGCCGGATGCCGGAGGTGTTCCTCTCGGACTTCTTCGACTTCTCCGTCTACGTCGACGCCGCCGAGGCCGACATCCAGCAGTGGTACGTCGAGCGGTTCCTCGCGCTGCGGCGCACCGCCTTCGCCGACACCTCCGCCTACTTCCACCGGTACGCCGACCTCAGCGACGACGACGCCCGCGCCACCGCGCTGTCGATCTGGGCCGCGGTCAACGGCCCCAACCTGCGGCAGAACATCGCGCCCACCCGCTCCCGCGCCCGGCTGGTGCTGCAGAAGGCGGCCGACCACTCGGTGCGCCGGGTGCTGCTGCGCAAGCTCTGACCCCTCCCCCTCGCCGCCGTCCGTCCCGCGCCGTTCCCAGCGGCGGCGGAGTTGGGGATAACGGTCCACCGGGCGGCGGGCGGCATGGTCCGCCCGCCGCCGCGGCCGCCGCCATGGCGAGGACTGACGACCCGATCGGGTCAGGTGGTGAGGTTCGTCACCTGACACCGCCTCCGCGCCGGCGCACACTCGAAGGCGTCCCCGTCACCGGGCACTCACCGTCAGTGATGCCGGTGGTCCCGCCACCGGCCCGATCCGGAGTCCTCCCGATGTGCGTACACCCCATCCCCTGCCCCGACGCCGACGCCGACGCGCGTGACCTCGCGGTCGTCGTGAGCAGCCACCCGGAGCAGGGCTGGAGCCTGCTGTGCAACGGCGTCGTCCTCTTCGACGACGACGGCGAGCTGCTCCCCGACGGCAGCGCCGTCGCCGACCACCACCAGTGGCGGACCGCCGGGCTCGTCCCCGCCTAGGAGCGGCCCGCACGCGACCGAGCGCCCGCCCCCTCGCCGGAGGGGACGGGCGCTCGGTCGTCCCGGGGGCTCAGTCGAAGGCGGCCGCCCCGGCGTCCCCGAACAGCCCGGCGAAGGCCGCCGCGTCGGGGGCGGGGTCCCCGGGGCCGGCGGTCTGGGTGAGGAACAGCCCGCGCGACCCCTCGACGGCGACGCCGACCAGCATCGTGACCGTGTCGCCCCAGCCCTCCACCGTGACCTGCAGGCCGGCGCTCCCGCCGCCGACCGCCGGCAGGTCCAGCGGCGCCAGCTGCGCGGTGGCGTCCCAGCCGAACGGCGCGGTGACCGTCACCGACGAGCAGGCGCCCAGCAGCTGGTCGACCGGCAGGGTCAGCCCCGCGAGCTCCGGCGACTCGGCCACCACCTGGTAGGTGTGCACGTCGTCGCTACGGGCGGCCTGCGCGGCCACGACCGGGTCGGCGGCGTCCTCGGCGGGCTCCGGCAGCGCCTCCAGCACGTCGGCGCAGGCGGCCGGCTCCACGCTCACCCCGTCGGGCAGGCCGTCGTGCTCGCCGTCGTCGTCGTGGTCGTGCCAGCCACCCCAGCCCCAGCCACCCCAGCCCCAGCCACCCCAGCCCCAGCCGTCGTGCCACCCGTCGTGGTCGCCGTCGTGGTCGCCGTCGTGGTCGCCGTCGTGGTCGCCGTCGTGGTCGAGGTCGTCGAGCCGGACGACGGACGCGTCGGGGCCGAACGCCTCGGCGGGCAGCAGCCGGTCGCCCAGGTCACCGGCGGCGGGCGTCTCCGCGGGGGTGCCGGGGTCCTCCGCCGGCGCCGGTGCGGGGCTCGGGGTGGGGGCCGGGGCCTCCTCGGTGGCCGCCGCCGGGCTCACGTCCCCCGGGCCGGCCGCCTCCTCCGCGCCGTCCCCGCACGCGGCGAGCAGCGCCGCCCCCGCGGCCAGCACCGCCGCGCCCGCCGTCCGCCGCACCCGTCCCGCCCTCACCGCCATGGGGTGATCGTCCACCCGGGCGGGGAACGGCGTCGACGGGCCAGAGGTCGGAACCGGACCACGCCCAGGGGCGTTGGTCCGCCGTCCGTCCCCGTCGCCGGAGGTGCCCCGTGCCGACAACCCTGCTGTCCCTCCCCGCCCCCGCCGAGCAGGCCGAGCGGCTGGTCGCCGCCGGCGCCCACGAGCGCGCGGGCCTGTCGGCCGCGGAGCTGCGCGCCCGTGCGGTGGGCGTCCCGGACGACGGGCTGCTCGTCCTCGCGCCGGCGCTGCTGCCGGCCACCGCCCTGGCGGAGCTGGTCTCCTGGCGGGACCGGCCGGTGTTCGTGGTCGTGGACATGACCGACCTCGACGCGTTCGCCCCGCTGGACGACGCCGCCCCGCCCGCCGACGTCTACGCCCTGTCCGCCCCCGAGCGGGGGGACGCGTACCGCAACTGCACGCCCGACGAGTCACTGCCCCGCATCCGCGCCGCCGGCCGGACGCCGCTGACGGTGACCGAGGGCCTGACCTGGCTGCTGCAGTGCCCGGACCTGCTCGAGCGCAACGCCTGCACGATGACCGTCGGCTCCCGGCTGCGCCGGGCGAACGGGTCGCTGGACGCCCGCACCCCGGCGCTGTGGATCAGCAACGGCACCGGCCGCGACGGCCCCGGGCGCCGGGGCTCGGCGAAGGTCGGCTGGTGCTGGGCGGGCAACCGGCACACCTGGCTCGGCATCGCCTCCGCCGCCGGGCGGACGCCGCTGCCCTGACGCCGCTGCCCTGACGCGGTGACCCTGACGCGGCTGCCCTGACGCGGTGAGATCGGCGGTGGTGCCGAGGTCGTCCGGGGCGCCCTCGTCGCGGTCGGGCACGTGCGTCCGCGGCGCGTGCGCGGGCTCCGGCTCGGCGAACGCCTCCGGCGGCGGGCAGGAGCAGACCAGGTTGCGGTCGCCGAAGGCCTGGTCGATCCGGCGCACCGGCGACAGGTAGCCGCGGGTGACCAGCGAGGGCACCGGGAACACCGCGGCGCTGCGCGGGTAGGGCCGGTCCCAGTCGCCGGCGAGCATCTTCAGCGTGTGCGGGGCGTTGCGCAGCGGGTTGTCCGCCGTGTCGTACTCCCCGGACGCGACCTTCTCGATCTCGCCGCGGATGGTCACCATCGCCTCGACGAACCGGTCGAGCTCGGCCTTGTCCTCGCTCTCGGTGGGCTCGACCATGAGCGTGCCCGCGACCGGGAAGCTCATCGTCGGCGCGTGGAAGCCGAAGTCGACCAGCCGCTTGGCGATGTCGTCGTTGGTGATGCCGGTGGCCCGGGTCAGCGGCCGGATGTCGAGGATGCACTCGTGGGCGACCAGCCCGCCGGCGCCGGTGTAGAGCACCGGGAAGTGCTCGCGCAGCCGGGCGGCGAGGTAGTTGGCGCCCAGCACCGCGTGCTCGGTGGCCCGCCGCAGCCCGTCGGGGCCCATCAGCCGCAGGTAGGCCCACGAGATCGGCAGGATCCCGGCCGACCCCCACGGCGCGGCCGACACGGCCGGGCCCTGTCCGCCGGTGTCGGCCAGCGGGTGGCCCGGCAGGAACGGCACCAGGTGCTCGCGGACGCCGATCGGGCCGACGCCGGGGCCGCCGCCGCCGTGCGGGATGCAGAAGGTCTTGTGGAGGTTGAGGTGGCTGACGTCGGAGCCGAACCGGCCCGGCCGCGCCAGCCCGACCATCGCGTTGAGGTTGGCGCCGTCGACGTACACCTGCCCGCCGGCGTCGTGCACCGCGGCGCAGATCTCGCGCACCTCGGTCTCGAACACCCCGTGCGTCGACGGGTAGGTGATCATGATCGCGGCCAGCCGCCCGGCGTGCTGGTCGATCTTGGCCCGCAGGTCGGCGACGTCCACGTTGCCGGCCTCGTCGCAGGCCACCACGACCACCCGCATCCCGGCCATGACCGCGCTGGCGGCGTTGGTGCCGTGCGCGGAGCTGGGGATGAGGCAGACGTCGCGGTGCGACTCGCCGCGGGAGGCGTGGTACCCGCGGATCGCCAGCAGCCCGGCGAACTCGCCCTGCGAGCCGGCGTTGGGCTGCACGCTCACCGCGGCGTACCCGGTGATCTCGGCCAGCCACGTGCACAGCTCGTCGATCAGCTGCCGGTAGCCGCGGGCCCGCTCGGCCGGGGCGAAGGGGTGCAGCCCGGCGAACTCCGGCCAGGTGACGGCGGCCATCTCGACGGCGGAGTTGAGCTTCATCGTGCACGAGCCCAGCGGGATCATCGTGCGGTCCAGCGCCAGGTCCTTGTCCGACAGCGAGCGCAGGTAGCGCATCATCGCCGTCTCCGAGCGGTGCGCGGAGAAGACCGGGTGGGTGAGGAACGGGGTGCGCCGGCGCAGGGCGGCGGGCAGCGCGTCCGGGCCGTCGTCGTCCAGGGCGGACTCGTCCGCGGCGACGCCGAACGCCTCGGCCACCTGCCGCAGCACCGCGGGCGTCGTCGTCTCGTCGCAGGCGACGGCCACGGTGTCGGCGTCCACCCGGCGCAGGTCGATCCGCCGGGCCGCGGCGGCGGCCACCACCTCGTCGGCCCGGCCGGGCACGCGGGCCTGCACGGTGTCGAAGAACGACCCGTGGACGACGTCGACGCCGCCGGCGCGCAGCCACCCGGCCAGCGCCAGGGCGCTGCGGTGCACCCGGGCGGCGATCGCGGTCAGCCCCTCGGGCCCGTGCCACACGGCGTAGGCGCCGGCCATGACGGCGAGCAGCACCTGGGCGGTGCAGATGTTGCTGGTCGCCTTCTCCCGGCGGATGTGCTGCTCGCGGGTCTGCAGCGCCAGCCGGTAGGCGACGTCGCCGTCGGCGTCGACCGACACCCCGACCAGCCGGCCGGGCAGCTGCCGGGCCAGGCCCTCGCGCACCGACAGGTAGCCGGCGTGCGGGCCGCCGTAGCCCAGCGGGACGCCGAAGCGCTGGGTGCTGCCGCAGGCGACGTCGGCACCCCAGGCGCCCGGCGCCTCGAGCAGGGTGAGCGCCAGGACGTCGGCGGCGACGACGACCGCCGCGCCGGCGGCGTGCGCGGCGTCGGCGAGCGCCCGGTGGTCACGGACCGCGCCGCTGGCGCCGGGGTAGGACACCAGCACGCCGAACGCGCCGGCCTCGGGCAGGTCGGCCGGCCAGCCGGCGGACAGGTCGGCCACGTGCAGCCGGATGCCCAGCGGCTCGGCGCGGGTCTCGAGCACCGCGAGGGTCTGCGGCAGCGTGTCGGCGTCGACGACGAACACGGCGTCGGGCTTCGCGCGGCCGGCGCGGCGGACCAGCGTCATCGCCTCGGCCGCGGCGGTGGCCTCGTCGAGCATCGAGGCGCCGGCGACCGGCAGGCCGGTGAGGTCGGCGACCATCGTCTGGAAGTTCAGCAGCGCCTCGAGCCGGCCCTGGCTGATCTCGGGCTGGTAGGGCGTGTAGGCGGTGTACCAGGCGGGGTTCTCCAGCACGTTGCGCTGGATGACCGCCGGGGTGACCGTGCCGGAGTAGCCCAGCCCGATCATCGGGACGGCGACCTGGTTGGCCGCGGCCCGCTCGCGCAGCTCGGCGAGCACGGTGGCCTCGTCGGCGGCCGGGGGCAGCGACAGCTCGTCGCGGTCGCGCACCGCCTCGGGGACGGTGGCGTCCACCAGGGCCTGCAGCGAGTCGTGGCCGACGGCCTCGAGCATCGCGGCGGTCTCGTCCGCCCGGGGGCCGATGTGCCGGCCGGCGAAGGAACCCGCGGGGCTCAGGGAGCGCAACGACGGGAGGGAGTGAGCAGCGTCCGCCACTGCCACGACGCTACCAGCGCCTCCCGCGCGCGAACGGCGGACCGCTCACGGGCGCCGGGCGCGGCGGCTCGCCCGGACGCACGGGAGGGGCGTCCCGCACCCGGCGGGACGCCCCTCGCGGACGTGCGGCCGGCTACGCGGTCTGGGCGCGGCGGCGGCGGCGCAGGGACAGCTCGTCGTCGGCCGCGTGCAGCGGCGCGCCGTCCAGCCGCTCGGCGGGCAGCTCGGCCAGCTCACCGGACAGCTCGCGCAGCGCGCCGGACACCGCGATGCCGAAGACGCCCTGCCCGCCGGCGAGCAGGTCGACGACCTCCTCGGCCGAGGTGCACTCGTAGACCGTCGCCCCGTCGGAGAACAGCGTGACGTTGGCGAGGTCCTTGATCCCGCGGTGGCGCAGGTGGTCGACGGCCTTGCGGATGTTCTGCAGCGACACCCCCGTGTCGAGCAGCCGCTTGACCACCTTCAGCACCAGGATGTCGCGGAACGAGTACAGCCGCTGTGTCCCCGACCCCGTGGCGCTGCGCACCGAGGGGGCGACCAGACCGGTACGGGCCCAGTAGTCCAGCTGGCGGTAGGTGATCCCGGCGGCGGCACACGCCGTAGGGCCGCGGTACCCGACGAGGTCGGTGTCGACCTCGTCGTAGTCCGTCGCCCCCACGGCGGCGTCGCTGAAGAGCTGACCCTGGGAGCCCTCGCTCTGGTCGCTCACGTCAGCGTCCTCCTTCGAGTCCCGCCACGGGCGCGGCGGAGCGTCCCGGAGTGCTCCCGCTTCCCCACGGGTCACACCGGTGTTGTCCGCGACCGTAAGCCGGGCCCCCAGGGCGGTCAACTGACGCGGGCGGCGTGTCGCCCCACTCACCCCGAGAGAGTGGTATCGGCAGCTGCGCGCGGGGCTCCAGCGTTCTGTGACTGGTGTGACGAGGGCGACGTGCGGGGTCCCACCCGTCCCGTGCGTGCACCCACGGCAGCGGGACGCCGCCCGCGGGCCGGCGTCCCGCCGCGGGGTCGGGTCTCAGGCGCCGCCGGAGCCGGAACCGGCGCCGAAGTCCTCGGGCGAGATCTGGTCGAGGAACTCGCGGAACTTCTCGACCTCGTCCTCCTGCTCGTCGGGGATCTCGATCCCGACCTCGTCGAGCAGCTCCTCGGCGCCGTAGATGGGCGCGCCGGTGCGCACGGCCAGGGCCACGGCGTCCGACGGGCGGGCGCTGACCACCCGGTCGTCGCCGAAGTCCAGCTCGGCGATGTAGATGCCGTCGCGCATCTCGGTGATGTTGACCGCCTCGAGGGTGGCGCCGAGGGTGCGCACGACCTCGCGGAGCAGGTCGTGGGTCATCGGCCGCGCCGGCCGCACGCCCTGCTGCTCGAACGCGATGGCGGCGGCCTCGACCGCGCCGATCCAGATCGGCAGGTACCGCTCCCCCTGCGTCTCCTTCAGCAGCAGGATCGGCTGGTTGCCGGGCAGCTCGACCCGGACCCCGACGACTCTGAGTTCCTGCACGGTGTTGCTCCTCAGCTGCGGCGGTACGGGGAGGCGCCGGTGCGCGGTGACGGACGGCCGGTCCGGCGGCTGGGTCCACCGTACGCCGGACTCACGGGCGCAACAGGTCGCGCAGTCGCGCCTCCAGCAGCGCCCGGTGCAACTGCGCCGACAGCGCCGCGAGCTCGGCCAGCTGCTCGCCGGCGCGGGCCCGCGCGTCCTCCGAGCGGGAGCGCAGCACCGGCGCGAGCAGCTGCTCGACCAGCGCCGCCTCCCGCTCCGCGCCGGTGCGGAACACCCGCAGGTGGCGCGGCTCGATGCCGTGCCGGGCCAGCCCCGCGGCCGCCCGCGCGACCGGCAGGTCGCCGGCCGGGTACCGCCCGTCGGCGTCGGGCACGAGCAGCCCGAACTGGACGTGGTCGCCCAGCTGGGCCGGCGTCAGCCCGGCCGCCGCGGCGAACGCGGCGGCCGTCATCGGCCCGGCCGCCGCCGGCGCCTCCCCGTCCGGCCGGAGCTCCTCCGGCACGGCCGGGGCGGCCGGGTCCGGCACCGGCTCCCCGCGGTCGAGCGCGTCCAGCTGCTCCTTGATGACCCGCAGCGGCAGGTAGTGGTCCCGCTGGGCGGTGAGCACGTAGCGCAGCCGGTCGACGTCGGCCCGGGAGAACTTCCGGTATCCCGACGGCGTCCGCTCCGGGGAGACCAGGCCCTCGGCCTCGAGGAACCGGATCTTGCTGATGGTCACGTCGGGGAAGTCGTCGCGCAGGGCGCCCAGCACCGCCCCGATGGTCAGGCGGGGGGTGCGGGCGTCGGGCGCGCCGTCCCCGGACGCGCCGGCGGGCGCTCCGGGCACCGGGTCAGCGGGCGGTGGGCTCGCCGGTGCGCGGGCCGGTCAGGTAGACGAGGCGGAACTTGCCGATCTGCACCTCGTCGCCGCCGGAGAGGGTCGCGACGTCGACCGGCTCGCGGTTGACGTAGGTGCCGTTGAGGCTGCCGACGTCGTGCACCGAGAAGCCGCCGCCCTCGCGGTGGAACTCCACGTGCCGGCGGCTGACGGTCACGTCGTCGAGGAAGATGTCGCTGTCGGGGTGCCGGCCGGCGGTGGTGACGTCCTGGTCGAGCAGGAAGCGGCTGCCGGCGTTCGGGCCGCGCTTGACCACGAGCAGCGCGGACCCGGCGGGCAGGGACTCGACCGCCCCGGCGTGCGAGTCGGCCGAGGGCTCGGCGGCCTCCGGGACGTCGCCGGTGTCCTCGCCGCCGACCTTGGGGATGACGCTCGTCGACTCCCCGACGCGCTCCTGGGAGAGGGCGGCGCCGCACTGCGCGCAGAAGCGACTGCCCTCGGGGTTGTCGTGGCCACAACGAGTGCAGTGCACGTCTGTCTCCTCCGGTGCAGGGGGCACCGCCGCGGGCGTGGGGTCCTGCCGCGGGCGGCCGGCGGACGACGGCACCGGGCGGTGTCGTCGCGGGTCGGCCGCCGTGCGGGGCACGGCGGGCCGTTGGTCATGGAACCAGCGGTGGTCCCGGGGGTCAACCGGACGCCGGGGGCGGTGTCACAGCTGTCCCACGGGGCCGTCGAGAGCCCGTTCCCAGGGGCAGCATAGTGATCGTGCCCGGCCGCCCGAGCGGCCCGGGGGGTGGTCAGGACGCGTCGACCAGCGCCTGGTAGGCGGCCGCGTCGAGCAGGCCGGCGGTGGGGTCGCCGCCGTCGCCGGCCACGGTGATCTCGACCAGCCAGCCGGTCCCGTAGGGGTCGGCGTTGATGGTCTCCGGGGCGTCGCCGAGGGCCTCGTTGACCGCCGAGACGGTCCCTGCCACCGGCGAGTAGACGTCGGACACCGACTTGGTCGACTCGACCTCGCCGATCGGGTTGCCGGGGCCGACCTCCTCCCCCACCTCGGGCAGCTGCACGAACACGATGTCGCCGAGCGCGTCCTGCGCGTGGTCGGTGATGCCGACCCGGACGACCGTGCCCGCCTCCCCGCTGCCCTGCACGAGCGCCCACTCGTGCTGGTCGGTGTAGCGGCGGTCGTCGGGCGTGCTCATGCGGTGTCGTCTCCAGGTCGGTCCGTGGCCCTCCTGCGGGGGCCCGCGCCGAGCGTCAGCGAGGCGTGGGGGCAGGAGGGCCCTCAGTCGGTGTCGGGCTGAGCGTATTGAGGCTCGTCGAGCGGCCGCAACGCGTCCACCACGACCCGGTCGCGCTGCTCGATGTCGACGCTGCCGCCCTGCCGGCCGACCCGGTCGACGACGCCGCCGGGGATGCTCATCGCCGTCTGCAGGTCCTGCGGGGAGCCGATGACGACGACCTCGTAGGGGGCGCTCACCGCCCGCCCGTCGACCTGCAGGGCGCCCGGCACGCCGGTGACGGCGGTGGAGACGCCGACCCGCACGCCGTCGATCTGCATGGTCTCCGCGCCGGCGCCGCGCAGCTCCTGGATGGCGTCGAGGAGGTCGGCCACCCGCACCTGGGCCTCGGGGTCGCGGATGGTCATGACCAGGCCCGGCCCCTCGGCGGCGACGGTGCCGTTGAGGACGGCCAGGGCGTCGGCGCGCTCGTTGGCGTCCTCCAGGGCGGCGGCCGAGCGGCTGTCGGTGTCGGACAGCTCGCGCAGCGCGCCGCGCTGGTCGGCGATCTGGGCGCGCAGCCGCTCCTCCTCGAGGTCGAGGTCGTCGAGGATCGCGACGAGCTCCTCCTCGCGGGCGCCCTCCAGCGCCTGGCCGGTGTCGGTGCTGCGCACCTGCACCGCGATCGCGAAGCCGAGCAGCACGGTGAGGACGCCGATCAGCAGGCCGGCGACCACCCGCTGCCGGCGGCGCCGCGGGGCGGCCGGTGCCTCCTCCGGGCCGGCCTCCGCGGCGGGGTCGTCGGCGGGCTCGGGGGCGTCGGCGGCGGGTCCGGGGGCGTCGGCGGCGGGTCCGGGGGCGTCGGCGACCGGGGCGGTCCCGGCGGCCCGGGCCTCGGCGGGGCCGGCGTCGGCGACCTCCGGCCCGGCGTCGTCCGGGTCGGGCGGCCGCGGGTCGTCCCCGGCGGGACGCGGGGTGCCGCTCATGCCCGGAACAGGTGCCGGCGGATGGCCGCGGCGTTGCCGAAGATGCGGATGCCGAGGACGACGACGACCGCCGTGGACAGCTGCGCGCCGACGCCGAGCTGGTCGCCGAGGAAGACGATCAGCCCGGCGACGACGACGTTCGACACGAACGAGATGACGAACACCTTGGCGTCGAAGATCCCGTCGAGGCGGGCGCGGGCACCGCCGAACACCGCGTCGAGCGCGGCGACCACCGCGATCGGCAGGTAGGGCTGCAGCCACAGCGGGACGGTGGGGTCGAGGACGAGGCCGAGCGCGATGCCGACGGCCAGGCCGATGACGGGGATCACCGCTCAGTCCCCCGTGCCGCCGGTGGCGGCGTCGGCCGGGGTGCCGGCGAAGGGCACGGCGGAACGCAGCTCGGGGACTCCCCCGGCGGGAACGGACAGCTCGTCCTCCTGGGCGAACTCGAAACGCAGGCCGTAGGTCTCCGAGATGACCGCCAGGGCGTTGACCTCGGCACTGGCCAGGAACCGGGCCCGGAGCTCGTCCGGGTCCCCGATGGCGCTGACGCGGTAGGGGTTGGTGACCGGGCGGAAGTCCACGAGGACCGCCTCCCCGGCGAAGCGGATCGCGGTGGTCGGGCCCAGCCGCTGGCCGTTGATCGACACCGCCTCGGCGCCGGCGGACCACAGCGCGTTGACCACCAGCTGCAGGTCGCCGTCGCGGACGTCTCCGCTGCCGTCGTCGGCGGTGCCGCCGACCGGGTCGGCGTCGGCGTCGGGCTCGGCGTCGGCCAGGGTGACCAGCAGGCCGGGGCCGGTGACCGGGTCGAGGCCGGCGGCGAGCTCGGCGGCGTCGAGGGCGTCGATGGCCCGCTGGCCGACGGTGCTGGCGGCCAGCGCGTCGTCGCGGGCGTCGGCGACCCGGCCGCGCAGGTCCTCCAGCTCGGCGGCGAGGTCGTCGGTGCTGGCGGACTGGACGCCGATCTCCTCCACCAGCCGGGCGCGGACCTCGTCCTGCCCGGCCTGTCCGGCGGCGGCCTGGTGGTAGGTCACGGAGAACAGCAGCCCGGCCAGCGCCATGGTCAGCGCGACCGCCAGCGCGCCCACCCGGCGGCGGGGCGGCGGGGCGTCCCCGGGGCGGGCGGCACGGGCCTCGGCGGCACGGGCATAGGCCGGGTCCAGGGTCTCGGCGAGCACCTGGTCCAGCAGCGAGGCGCCCATGGAGCGCATCCCGCCGCGGGCCGGCGGGGCCGGCCGGGGAGTCGGTCGGGTCGCGGTCACGGCGCCGGGCGGGCCGGCGCGCCCGCCCCGGACCGGGCCGTGCCCCGGGTCAGCGCCCGCTCGGTGCGCACCATGCCGGCCACCTGGACGACGTAGAGCACGCCGGCCAGCACGTAGAGCACGCCGCCCCAGATGGTGAACGCGTAGGCGAACGGCTGCACCCAGGCCAGCCAGGCGCCGGTGGCGTCGTCGGCCAGCAGCAGCAGCGGGAAGGCGTAGAGCAGGTTGAACGTGGCCGCCTTGCCCAGGTAGTGCACCTGCAGCGGCTCGTAGCGGTGGTGGCGCAGGACCAGCAGCATCAGGCCGAGCACCACCTCGCGGCCGACGAGCACCGCGACCACCCACAGCGGGACGACGTCGCGGAGCACGAAGGCGATCAGCGTCGCGACGATGTACAGCCGGTCGGCGGCCGGGTCCAGCAGCGCGCCGAGGCGGCTGGACTGGCCGAGCACCCGGGCGAGCTTGCCGTCGGCCCAGTCGGTGACGCCGGAGACCATGAGCACGACCACGGCCCAGCCGTCCTCCTGCGGGCCCAGCAGCAGCCAGAGGAACAGCGGCACGCCGAGCAGCCGCAGCACCGACAGGGCGTTGGGGACGGTCCACACCCGGTCGGGCAGCTCGTTGCGGTCGGTCACCCGGCCCACACCCGCGTCCGGCCCCACCACCGCGCCCGCCATCGACCCCGGTTCCGGGGACGCCGGGACGGCCGACGGCCCCTGCGACGACGTCACTGCTCCTCCACCCCGCTGCACACCGTGCCCGAGGCTAGTCGACGGACCCCGCCGTTCCCCGCCACGCGCAGGCTCGTGGCGGGGACCTGCAGCGGGGGCCTGCAGCGGGGCCGGGCGCTACGCCGGGACGAGCAGCGAGGCGGGGGCCGGCTCGTGGCCGAGCGGGCGCCGGCTGAAGGAGCCGGTGCCGTGGCTGACCGAGCGCAGCGCCCCGGCGTAGCCGAGCAGCTCCACCTCGGGCACCTCGGCGCGGACGGTGGTGCGGTCCCGGTTGGGGTCGGCGTCGCTGCCGGTCACCCGGGCGCGGCGGGAGGACAGGTCGCTCATCACCGCGCCCACGTGCTCCCCGGGCACGACCACCTCGACCTCGCACCACGGCTCGAGCACCTTGGTGCCCGCGGCGGCCGCGAGCTCGCGGACCGCCAGCGCCCCGGCGGACTGGAAGGCGGCGTCGGAGGAGTCGACCGAGTGCGCCTTGCCGTCGACGAGGACGAACGCGACGTCGACCAGCGGCCGGTCCTCGTGCACGCCCTTGGCCGCCTGCGCGCGGATCCCCTTCTCGACGCTGCCGTGGTACTGGCTGGGCACCGCCCCGCCGACCACCCGCTGCTCGAAGGTGATGCCCGACCCCGGCGGCCCGGGCTCGGCCTCGACCACGACGACGGCGTACTGCCCGTGGCCGCCGGACTGCTTGACCAGCCGCCCGGTGGCCTTCGCCGGCGCGGCGAGGGTCTCCACCATCGGCACCCGCACCGGGACGGTGGTCACCGCGACGCCGTGCCGGGTGCGCAGCCGCTCGAGCAGCACCTCGCCGTGGGCCTCCCCCACGCACCACAGCAACAGCTGCCCGGTGTCGCGGGAGCGCTCGACGCGCACCGTCGGGTCCTCGGCCGCCAGCCGGGCCAGCGCCGGCCCGAGCCGGTCCTCGTCGCCGCGGGAGGCGGCCTCCACCGCGACCGGGTGCTGCGGCACCGGCAGGTCCCAGGGCGGCACTAGCCGCGGGTCGCCGGGCGCGGACAGGGTGTCGCCGGTCTCGGCGGTGCTCAGCCGGGCGACGGCGCACACGTCGCCGGCCGGGCAGGCGGCGACCGGGCGCAGCGCGGACCCGAGCGGGGAGGACACCGCGCCGATGCGCTCGTCGGCGTCGTGGTCGGGGTGGCCGCGGTCGGCGCCGCCGTGCCCGGAGACGTGCACCGGGGTGTCGGGGGTGAGGGTGCCGGAGAACACGCGCAGCAGGGAGACCCGGCCGAGGTAGGGGTCGGTCGTCGTCTTGACCACCTCGGCGACCAGCGGGCCGTCGGGGTCGCAGGTCAGCGCGGGGGCCCTGGAGCCGTCGGGGCGGGTGACCGGCGGGCAGCCGTGCTCGGCGGGGCTCGGGAAGCCGTGCACGATGAGGTAGAGCAGCGCGTCGAGGCCGATGCCCTGCAGCGGGGTGGCGCACAGCACCGGGTGGAAGTGGCCGCGGGCGACCGCGGTGCCCAGGTCGGCCATCAGGTCGCCCTGGACCAGCTCGTCGCCGGCGAGGTAGCGCTCCATGAGCGCCTCGTCCTCGCTCTCGCCGATGATCCCCTCGATCAGCTCGCCGCGGAGCCGCTCGGCGTCGGGGGCCTGCGCGCCGGGCTCGAGCAGGTTGACCACGCCGCGCACGGTCCCGTCGGGCGCCCGGTCGACGAGGTGGACCGGGTACACCCCCTCCCCGAGCGCCGTCTGGCACAGCCGCACGGTCTCCTCGACGTCGGCCCGGGCGCGGTCGAGCTGGGTGACGACGACGGCGCGCGGCATGCCGACCGCGGCGCACTCCTCCCACAGCTGCACGGTGGTCGCGTCGACGCCGCCGACGGCGGAGACGACGAACAGCGCGGCGTCGGCGGCGCGCAGCCCGGCGCGCAGCTCGCCGACGAAGTCGGGGCTGCCGGGGGTGTCGAGGAGGGTGATCCGGGTGCCGTCGTGCTCGACGGTGGCCACGCCGAGGGTCACCGAGCGCTGCTGGCGGACCTCGACGTCGTCGCTGTCCAGGCAGGTGGTGCCGTCCTCGACCCGGCCGGCGCGCACGAGCGCGCCGGTGGCCACGAGTAGCGCCTCGGCGAGGGTCGTCTTGCCGGCGCCGGCGTGGCCGACGAGGGCCACGTTGCGCACCCGGGCCGCCTCCCGCGGCTCCGGCGCCGGGACGACCTCCTTACCCACGGCGGCCGCCGGGCCGGTCGCTGTCCTGGACGGGGATGCGCACGGGGACCTCCCGGGCTCGCGGGATGTGGTGTGCACCACACCCTGCCCCCGGACGCGCGGGCCGGGCAAGCCCCTGCCGGGACTCAGTCGGCGGCGGTCCCGGCGGCCGAGCCGACCGTGACCTGGACGCTGCTCGCGGCCCACCCGGCGGGGGTGACGTCGCCGACGGCGACGGTCACGTCGTCGCGGGTGCCCGCCGCCAGCGCGGCCATGACCAGCCGGGCGGCGGCGGCCGCGGGGCGCCGCTCGGCGGCGAGGACGCGCTGCAGGGTGGCGGCCGGGACGACGCCGGACAGCCCGTCGGAGCACAGCAGCAGTCGGTCGCCGGGCTCGGCGCGGACGGCGAGCAGGTCGGCCCGGCCGGGGTCGGCCGAGCCGCCCAGGGCGCGCAGCAGCACCGAGCGCATCGGGGAGGCGGCGGCCTCCTCGGGGGTCAGGTCGCCGGAGTCGACCAGCGCCTGCACCAGCGAGTGGTCGGTGGTGAGGCGGGTGAGGACGCCGGCGCGCAGCAGGTGGGCGCGGCTGTCGCCGACGTGCGCGACGACGACCCGGCCGTCGCGGGTGAGCACGGCCGCGGTGCAGGTGGTGGCCATGCCGGCCAGCGCGGGGTCGGCCGCGGCGGCCGCGCGCACGGCGGCGTCGGCGGCGGCGAGCGCGTCGGCGAGCCCGGCGTCGGGCGCGGCCTCGGTGCCGTCGGCGCGGGCGGCGGCCGCGCGCGCGACGACCTCCGCCACGGCCAGGCGGGCCGCGGTGGCCCCGCCCCGCCCGCCGCCCACGCCGTCGGCGACCACGAGCAGCGCGGGACCGGCGGACCCGGCGTCCTGGTCGGCGCCGCGCGGGCCGGCGAGGGAGACCGCGGCGGGGTCGAGGACCAGCCGGTCCGGCCCGGCCCCGTCCGGCGGCGGGACCCGGCGCCCGCCGGGCGCCTCGGCCGCGGGGAACCACGGCAGCGGCGTCGACGGGGCGGTCACGGCCGACAGCATGGACCGCAGCGCGCGGTTCCGGAGGGTGACGGCGCGCGCCGCCCTCCGGTGCGCCCGCGGCGACCGGTGGCCCCGGCCCCGTCCCGCGGTGCCCGCCCTTCCCCCGCGGCGCGAGGCCGGGCACCCGCGGCGGCGGGGCCGGGCCGGGAGACTGGGGCGGTGACGAGCGCGACGGGCGGGCACGCGGCCGGGCGGGACCAGGAGAGCAGCCGGGCGCACGCGGTGCCGCGGGAGGCCGCCGACGGGCCGCCGCCGTGGGTGGCCGCGTGCGGGACGCCGGTCGCCGTCGTCCAGGGGGCGTGGAACGGCCGGCGCGGGCTGGGCTCCGACGACGTCTGCCCGGAGTGCCGGCGCCTGGTCCCCGCCTGAGGCGTCCTGGCTCACCGCCGCGCGTCCTGGCTCACCGCCGCGCGTCCTGGCTCACCGCCGCGCGTCCTGGCTCACCGCCGCGCGTCCTGGCTCACGGTCGGCGGTGAGCCAGG
>NZ_JBJGZF010000017.1:0-92888 GCF_054050375.1 Geodermatophilus sp. SYSU D00879 | reverse complement strand
TCCCGCGCCCGCCCGCCGCGCCTCCCCGCCGCCCCCCCCCCCCCGCCCCCCCCCCCGCCCCCCCCCGCCCGCCCCCGCCCCCCCCCCCCCCCCCCCCCCCCCCCCCCCCCCCCCCCCCCCCCCCCCCCCCCCCCCCCCCCCCCCCCCCCCCCCCCCCCCCCGGGGGAGGGGTTGACGCCGCAGGCTCTGACATCTGAGATGTCAGTGGTGACCACCCCGCTCGTCCCCGTCGGCCGGGTGCTGCTGCGCGACCAGGCCCTGGCCCGCATCCGGTCGGCGATCGTCAGCGGCGACCTGGCCCCCGGCGCCGTCGTCAAGGACACCGAGCTGGCCGGCCGCCTGGGCCTGTCGGTGGCGCCGGTGCGCGCCGCGCTGGCCAAGCTGGTCGACGAGGGGCTGGTCGAGGCGAAGCCGCAGAGCCACACGCGGGTCACCCCGCTGCGGCCGCGGCAGGTGCGCGACGCCGCCGTCGTCGTCCGGGCGATGCACGAGCTCGCCGCCCGGGAGGCGGCCGGCCGGGTGAGCGGCGACGACGTCGCCGCGATGCGCGCGGCCAACGAGCGCTTCGCCGCCGCCGTGGACGCCGGCGACCTCGACGCGGCGCTCGCCGCCGACGACGAGCTGCACGGCGTGCTGCTCGACCGGGCCGGCAACACCGCGCTGACCGCGACCGTCGAGCGGCTCACCCCCGCCGTCCGCCGCCTGGAGCGGGCCCGGTTCGCCGCGGCGCACGGCCGCGGGTCCGTCGCCCTGCACGACCGCCTGATCGCCGCCTGGGCGGCCGCCGACGTCGACGCCGCCGTCGCCACCACGACCGAGATCTGGACCGCGCTGCTGTCCGAACTGGAGGATACCGATGACGAGCCTCGCTGACTTCCCCCGCACCCCGCTGCTGTTCGGCCCCTCGCCGGTGCACCGGCTGGACCGGCTCACCGCGCACCTCGGCGGCGCCGAGGTCTGGGCCAAGCGGGAGGACTGCAACTCCGGCATCGCCTACGGCGGCAACAAGACCCGCAAGCTGGAGTACCTGGTCGCCGACGCGCTCGCCCAGGGCTGCGACACCCTCGTCTCCATCGGCGGCGTGCAGAGCAACCACACCCGGCAGGTGGCCGCCGTCGCCGCCCACGTGGGGCTGTCCTGCGTGCTCGTGCAGGAGAGCTGGGTGGACTGGCCCGACGCCGTCTACGACAAGGTCGGCAACATCCTGGTCAGCCGGCTGGCCGGTGCCGACGTGCGGCTGGTCGAGGCCGGGTTCGGCATCGGGTTCAAGGAGAGCTGGGAGGCCGCGCTCGCCGAGATCGAGGCCCGCGGGGGCAAGCCGTACGCCATCCCGGCCGGCGCCAGCGACCACCCGCTCGGCGGGCACGGGTTCGCCAACTGGGCGCTGGAGGTGGCACAGCAGGAGTCCGAGCTCGGCGTCTTCTTCGACACCGTCGTCGTCTGCTCGGTCACCGGGTCCACGCAGGCCGGGATGGTCGCCGGGTTCGCGCTGCTCGAGGAGCAGGGCGGCCGGCCGCGGCGGGTGCTCGGCGTCGACGCCTCCGCCAAGCCCGCCGAGACCCGCGACCAGGTGCTGCGGATCGCCCAGCGGACCGCGCGCGCCATCGGTGTGCAGCGGGAGCTGAGCCTGGACGACGTGGAGCTCGACGAGCGCTTCCACGGCGGCGTGTACGGCATCCCCGACGCGGCGACGATCCGCGCGATGGAGACCGCCGCCCGCACCGAGGGCATGGTCACCGACCCCGTGTACGAGGGGAAGTCGATGGCCGCCCTGCTCGACCTGGTCGGCCGCCGCGAGATCGACCCGTCGTCGACGGTGCTCTACGCCCACCTCGGCGGCCAGCCCGCGCTCAACGGCTACAGCGCGCTGTTCTCCTGACGATCGGGTCCGCCGTCCGCGCGCGGGAGTCCGGGAGAGCGCGCCCCCGGCCGCGGCCGCCTGCAGGGCACGCAGGTCGGCGCGGAGGGTGTCGTGGACGCGGCGCAGCCCGGCGCCGAGGGGATGGGTCATGGGTCCTGTCCGGGTCGTGCGGGAGGGGGGCGGGGACAGGACGGCGACGGCGGGGCGCGGGCCCGCCGCGGGCTCACCCGGCGGCCGGGGACCCGATCCGTGCGCGGCGCGAGACCCACCCGGCAGTCACGGGCGCGGAGGCCAGCGGTCCGGGCCCGGCCGTGTCACGACCGGCGGGGACAGTGCCCGGCCGCCCGCCCGCAGGCCCGCGCCGATCACCCGGCGCAGCGCGACGACGGCGGCCGCGGTGCCCACCGACGACCAGGTCGGCTCGACGGCCAGGCGCAGCAGCCCGGCCGCGAGCAGGAGGTCCAGGAACACCGCGAGTGCGAGCCGGGGCCGCCGGGTGCTCGCGAGGGTCACCGCCCCGGCGACCAGGGCGAGCCCGCTGACGGCGAGGGCGAGCAGCCCGGGGGCGGGGCCGAGCGAGGTCACACCCCGCGCCCGCGGTGCTCGGCCGACGCCGGGTCGGGCGCCGGCGCGCCGGTCTCCTCGGCGACCTGCCGCCGCTCCTCGGCGATCTCCTTCGACAGGAAGTAGTTCAGCGCCGTGCGGATCGCCGCGACGGCGGCCAGCTGGCCCAGCTCGCGGAAGCTCGGCGCGACCGCCGTCCGCAGCACGTCGCTGGCCAGCTGGAACTCCAGGCCCAGGGCGAGGAACCGGCCCAGGGTGAGCCGGACCGGCACGAAGGCCGACGTCCCGCCGCGGCGCAGCCCCACCCACAGGAAGCGGGCGAAGGCCCACAGCGCGCCGGCGAAGATCACCACGGCCCCGCACGCCTCGACGACGGTGACCATGACGCCGACGACGTCGGCGAGCACTTCCTCCACGCGCGCTCCCTGTCCTCGGGCGCCGCCTCACAGCGGGACGGCGAGCCCCTCCCCGTCCGGGGCGCCCAGAGCGTCCCCCAGGTCGGCCCGCCACGGGGCCAGCCCGGCGCCGGCCAGGACGACGTCGCGGACCAGCGCGTGCCACCGGCCGACCCGGCGCACCATGCCGTGCCCGCCGGGCAGCGTGAACCGCGCGACCCGCGCGCCGGCCCGGTGCGCGCGCACGGCGAAGTCCGCCGACAGCCGCGCCGGCACCCAGCGGTCGCCGCGGCCGTGGGCGAGGACGACCGTGCGGCCGCGCAGGTGGCCGACCGGCTCGCCCGGCGGCGTCCACGGCGCGAGCCCGCAGACCGCGGTGACCGACGGGTCGTCGCCCGCGCGCAGCACCGCCCGGCCGCCCATCGAGTGCCCGACCAGCACCACCGGGACGTCGCCGTGCCGCTCGCGCACGCGGTCCAGCGCCCAGCGGACGTCGGCGTGCGCGTCGGCGGCGGCCCCGTTCCAGCCCGCCACGCGGTAGCGGACCAGGTAGGTCTCCACGCCCCGCCCGCCCGCGGCGCGGGACACCGCCTCCTGGATCGCCCGCATCCGCACCAGCGACAGCGCCCGCTCCCGCGGTGGCTCGACGCTGCTCACCGTGCCACCGTGCGCGAACACGGCGACCGCGCGGGTGGGCGCGGTCGCCGGGGTGTGGTCGAGGGCCGGGACCCGTTCGGCGGTGGTCACCGGCGCCGTCGGCCACCGCCGCGCAGCCGGGCCCGCGCGCGGTCGCCGAGGTCACCGGCCCGCAGCAGCCCGCGGCTGAGCTGGGTCGGCCCGGTCCGCCGCTCGAGGGCGAGCCCGGCGCGCCGGAGCAGCCCGGTGCCCAGGGGGACGAGGACGGTCACGATGAACCAGACCCGCAGCCGGCGGGTGAGTAGCAGCCACATCCCCGGCCCCTTCCCGGTGCCGTCCCGACTCAATCGGGGTCGGGCGCCAGCCGGACGACCATCTTCCCGGTGTTGGCCCCCTTGAGGAGGTCGAGGAAGGCGGGGACGGCGTTCTCCAGCCCCTCGTAGACGGTCTCGCGGACGGCGAGCTGCCCCGACCGGATCCACCCGGACACCGTCTCGGTGAACTCGCCGTGCAGGTCGGTGTGGTCGCCGACGAGCAGGCCGGAGACCGCCAGCCGCTTGGCGATCATCAGCGAGCTGAAGTTCTTCGGCCCGGGCACCGACCCGGTGGCGTTGTAGCTCGAGATGGCACCGCAGATGACCGCCCGGCCGTGCACGTGCAGCGCACCCAGCGCGGCGTCGAGGTGCTCGCCGCCGACGTTGTCGAAGTAGACGTCGATGCCGTCGGGCGCGGCCTGCGCCAGCAGGTCCTTGACCCGGCCGTCGTGGTAGTCGAAGGCGGCGGTGAAGCCGATCTCGCGCAGCCAGGCCACCTTGTCCGGGCTGCCCGCGCTGCCGACCACCGCCGAGGCGCCGCGCAGCCGCGCGAACTGGCCGACCGCGCTGCCCACCGCCCCGGCCGCGCCGGAGACGAACACGGCGTCGCCCTCGCGGAAGGCGGCCACCCGGAACAGCCCCGCCCAGGCGGTCAGGCCCGGCATCCCGAGGACGCCGAGGGAGTAGGTGAGCGGGAGGTCCTCGGTGGCGGGCAGCTGCCGGACGTGCCGGGCATCGAGGACGGCGACGTCGCGCCAGGCGGCGTCGGTGAGCACCAGCGCCCCCTCGGGGACGTCGGGGGAGCGGGACTCGACGACGCGGCCGACCGCGCCGCCCTTCATCACCTCGCCGACCTCCCACGGCGCCGCGTAGGAGGGGCCCAGGCGCATCCGGCCACGCATGTAGGGGTCCACCGACATGGCGACCATCCGCACCACCACCTGGCCCTCGGCCGGGTCGGGGTGTTCGACCTCGACCAGCCGGAAGTCGTCGGGGGTGGGCTCACCCTCGGGCCGGGCGGCGAGGTGCCACTCGCGGGCGGGGATCGGCACGGGGACCTCCTGCGTCGTCGGGTGGGGTCTGCCCGCGATCCTGCCGCCGCTGCCAGGCGGCCGCGCCGCCGGGGGGCGGGGCCGTCCTAGGCTCGGCTCGTGTTGTTCTCCCGGTCCAGGACCACGCCGGTGTCGCCGGAGGACGCGCTGCCGGGTCGTCCCGACCCGCTGCCGCACGTCCCGGAGACCCACGCCGTGAACGGCAACCGCATCCAGCCGCCGTTCCCCGAGGGGATGCAGACCGCCGTCTTCGGTGCCGGCTGCTTCTGGGGCGTCGAGAAGGTGTTCTGGCAGGTGCCCGGCGTCTGGTCCACCGCCGCCGGCTACGCGGGTGGCCACACGCCCAATCCCACGTACGAGGAGGTGTGCTCGGCGCGCACCGGGCACACCGAGGTCGTCCTCGTCGTCTTCGACCCCGCCGTCGTCACCTACGGCGGGCTGCTCAAGGTCTTCTGGGAGGACCACGACCCCACCCAGGGCATGCGGCAGGGCAACGACGTCGGCACGCAGTACCGCTCGGCGATCTACTTCCAGACGCCGGAGCAGGAGGCCGCCGCGCGCGCCAGCCGCGACCGGTACCAGGAGCGGCTGAGGGCGGCCGGCTACGGCGACATCACCACCGAGATCGCCCCGCTCGGCGACGTGGCGACGTCCTTCTTCCATGCTGAGGACCACCACCAGCAGTACCTGCACAAGGTGCCGAACGGCTACTGCCCGGTGCACTCGACCGGCGTGAGCTGCCCGGTCGGCCTCCCCGGCGTCTGACGAAGGACCCCACTGCCCCCCACCACTCGCTCCGCTCGCGGCGGGATCCTGCAGCGGGGCCGTTCCAGCACGTCACCGGAGGGACCCATGGACGTCGTCCGCACGCCGGAGGAGCGCTTCGCCGCGCTGCCGGACTTCCCGTACCCGCCCACGTACGTCACCTTCGACGGCGGGGACGGCACGCCGCTGCGGGTCGCGGTGGTCGACGTCGGCCCGGCCTCCGGCGAGGTCGTCGTCCTGCTGCACGGCGAGCCGTCCTGGTCCTTCCTCTGGCGGCACGTGGTCCCGGAGCTCACCGCCGCCGGCCTGCGCGTCGTCGCCCCCGACCTGGTCGGCTTCGGCCGCTCGGACAAGCCCACCGACCCGGCCGCCTACAGCTACGCGGCGCACGTCGAGTGGATGCGGCAGACGCTGTTCGAGGGCCTCGGCCTGGTCGGGGTCACGCTGGTCGGCCAGGACTGGGGCGGGCTGATCGGCCTGCGCCTGGCGGCCGAGCACCCCGACCGGTTCGCCCGGCTCGTCGTCGCCAACACCGGCCTGCCCACCGGTGACGCCCCGATGAGCGAGGCGTTCCTCGCCTGGCAGCGCTTCGCCGCCACCGCGCGGGCCTTCGACGTCGGCCGGGTCGTCGCCAACGGCACGGTCACCGACCTGCCGCCCGAGGTGGTCGCCGCCTACGACGCGCCGTTCCCCGACGAGGCGTCCAAGGCCGGCGCCCGGGTCTTCCCGAGCCTGGTGCCGACGGCGCCCGACGACCCCGCCGCGGCCGCCAACCGGGCCGCGTGGGAGGTCCTCACCCGCTGGGAGAAGCCGCTGCTCACCGCGTTCTCCGACTCCGACCCGATCACCGGCGGCGGCGACCGCGTCTTCCAGCGGCTGGTGCCCGGCGCCCAGGGCATGCCGCACACCACCCTGCGCGGCGGCGGGCACTTCCTCCAGGAGGACGTCGGCCCGGAGCTGGGCCGGGTGGTCGCCTCCTTCGTCGCCGCCACACCGGTGTCCTGACGAGCGGCAGAAGTGGCCATCTCTGCCGCCGAGGTGCTCGCCCAGCTGCGGCGGGAGCCCGACGTCGAGGCACCGGACCTGGTCGCCGTCGACGCCACCGACCGGCTGCTGCTCGACACCGCGGAGGGCCTGCCCGGGCAGCGGGTGGTCGTCGTCGACGACGCGTACGGCGCACTGACCCTCGGCGCGGTCGCGGCCGGGGCGCGCGACGTGCGGGTGGCCCAGGACCTGCTGGTCGGCGAGCGGGCGCTGGCCCGGAACGCCGGGCGCACCGGGCTGGCCGGCACCTACCGGACCGGGGACCTCGACGCCGCCCTGTTCGACGGCGCGACGCTCGTGCTGGCCCGCGCGCCCAAGGCCCTCGACGCGCTGCGCGAGCTGACCGAGCTCGCCGCCGCCGCGGCCGCCCCGGACGTCACCGTGCTGGTCGGCGGGCGGGTCAAGCACATGACCCTCGGCATGAACGACGTGCTGCGCACCGGGTTCGGCGAGGTCTCGGCCACCCTCGCCCGGCAGAAGTCGCGGGTGCTGGTCGCCCGCGGGCCGCGGCCCGGCGTCGCGCCGTCCTTCCCCCGCTGCCGGCACGACGACGCCCTGGACCTCGACGTCTGCGCGCACGGCGCCGCGTTCGCCGGCGCCCGGGTCGACGAGGGCACCCGGCTGCTGCTCGCCGCGCTCGAGGGCGCCGCCCCGGACGCGCGCACCGCCCTGGACCTCGGCTGCGGCACCGGCGTGCTGGCCGCCGTCCTCGCCCGCTCCCGGCCGGACCTGGCGGTGACCGCCACCGACCAGTCGGCCGCCGCGGTCGCCTCCGCGCGGGCCACGCTCGCCCGCGCCGGGCTGGAGCGGGTGCCCGTCCTGCGCGACGACGCCGCCGCGGCCCTGCCCGACGCCGGCGTGGACCTCGTCGTCTGCAACCCGCCGTTCCACCTCGGTGCCGCCGTCGTCACCGCCGCCGCCGACCGGCTGTTCGCCGCCGCGGCGCGGGTGCTGCGGCCGGGCGGGGAGCTGTGGGCGGTCTACAACAACCGGCTGCCGCACCGGGCGGCGCTGCGGCGGCTGGTCGGCCCGACCCGCGCGGCCGCGCACGACCGCCGGTTCACCGTCACCGTCTCCACCCGGCGCTGACCGCCGGGCTCGTCAGAGCGCCAGGCTCAGCTCGACGTGCATCAGTGGGCGGGGCGGTCGCTGCGCGTGCGCACCGGCGGCAGCGACGACCACGGGAAGTCGATCCAGCGGTCGGTGCGCTTCCACACGTAGTCGCAGCTGACCACCGAGTGCGGCTTCTCGTAGACGACCGCCGTCCGCACGTCGGAGACGTAGCCCGCGCAGAAGTCGCGGACCAGCTCCAGCGTCTTGCCGGTGTCGGCGACGTCGTCGGCGACCAGCACGTCAGCCCCGGTGAGGTCGACGGCGTCCAGCGTCGGCGGGAGTACCACCGGCAGGTCCAGCCGCTCGTCGACGCCGGTGTAGAACTCCACGTTCATCACGAACAGGTTCTTGACGTCGAGCGCGTAGCCCAGCGCGCCGCCGAGGAAGAGCCCGCCGCGGGCGATCGACAGGATCAGGTCGGGCTCGAAGCCGTCGTCGGCGACCTGCTGGGCCAGCTCCCGCGCCGCGGTGCCGAACAGCTCGTAGGTCAGGACCTCGCGCTCGTCGCTCACGGGCCCACCTCAGCAGAAGCCCGGCGTGCCCAGCCACGCGACCTCGGCGGGCGGGACGTCGTCGCGGAGGACGGCGCCCTCGATGAGCCCGTAGGGCCGGTCGTCGGCGTGGTAGACGACGGGGTGGTCCGGGCCGGGGGTGTTGTCCAGGCCGTACGCCGAGAGGTCCTGCAGGAAGTGGTGCCTGTTCGGCATCGACATCCGCACCTCGGCGACGTCGGGGAAGGCCTCGAGCACCGCCTCGCCCATCCGGTACAGCGTCTGCTGCAGCGCGAGGGAGTGGGTGGCGGCGAACGCCTCGAGCAGCGTCGTCCGGACGCCGGTGAACAGCCCGTCCCAGTCGAGGTCGGCCGACGTGTACCGCCAGCGCGCGGTGACCGCGGTGGCGAGGACGCGGTCGCGGGTCTCGGCCAGGGTCGTGTACCGGTCGCGCGGGAAGCCCCGGAACTCCGAGCCGGTGGTCTTGAGGACGACGAGGTCGGTCAGGCCGGCCAGCACGTGCAGGTCGTCGCCGTCGGCGGTGACCACCGACGTCCGGACCTCCCCACCGGGCCGGCGGAAGGCGTGGTCGTGCGGCTGCCCGCCGACGGCGATCCGCTCCCAGCCGTAGGACTCCACGGCCACCCGGGCGCCGGTGATCCAGTCGTAGGAGCCGGCGAGTTGGCGGGCCAGCCGCAGGCCGAACGCCTCCGGGGAGCCGACGCCGTCGCGGGCGAAGGCGAACACGGTGTTCTTCTGCGCGTCGGTGGTCAGGACGTGCGCGTTGTCGCCCTGCGTGTGCGCGGCGGTGAAGTCCCCGCGCAGGCTGGTGCTCACGTTCAGGTCGACGAGGTCGTGCCGCGGGGAGCTGCGGTCGACCGCGACGACGCGGACCTCCGCCTTCCCGTACTGGTTGGGTCCGAGCACGATCGCCATGCCGCGCAGCCTGCCGCACTCCGGTTGCGCGGGTGTTGCACGTGGAACCTGGCGCGCTCAGCTCCCGCGGTCGGGCACGGCGTGGACGTCCCGGCGCCGGGCCCGATCGGCCGGGCCGGTCGACGGCGTCATGCCCTCTCGGCCGTCACCGTCCGTCCTGCCGCCCGACCCGCTGTGGCCGACCGGCCGGTGGGGCCCTCCCCGGGCCGCCCATCGTGCACTCGGCGGGGTTGACCCGTACCAGCCGAGCCCCCACGCTGTCGCCCCGCGGATCGGCTCACCGTCATGGGGGATTCCATGCGCAGGACCCTCACTCTGCTGGCAGCCCTGCTCATCGGCCCGGCGCTCCTGGCGACGCCTGCGGGCGCGGTCACTGACGGTGTCCCCGACACCGGGAACGAGTACCCGTTCGTCGGCCTGATGGTGGCCCAGGACGCTGATGGCGAGCCGCTGTGGCGGTGCAGCGGCACGTTGATCTCCCCGACCCTGTTCCTGACGGCGGGCCACTGCACGTACGGCGCCGACCACGTCGAGATCTGGTTCGACCAGGACGTCGAGAGCGGGATCCCGGAGAACGGCTATCCCTACGAGGGCGACGTGGGCGGTACCCCCTACACCCACCTGGAGTACGACGACGCCGCCTTCTACCTCCACGACCTCGGGGTCGTCGTGCTGGACGAGCCCGTCTACGTGGAGGAGTACGGCCAGCTCCCCTCCCTCGATCAGCTCGACACGCTGTCCCCGGGCGCGCGCACCGTCTTCACGGCCGTGGGGTACGGCCTGCAGAAGTCCTTCCCGGACGCCGCGTCCTGGAAGGAGCAGGCCGACCGCATCCGGATGATCTCCCGCCCGCACCTGGTGCAGATCAACCGCGGCATCGTGGGGAACGACTCGCTGCTGCTGTCCAACAACGCCCGCACGGGCGGCACCTGCTTCGGTGACTCGGGGGGCCCGAACTTCATCGGGGACACGAACGTCGTCGGCGGCGTGACGTCCTTCGGACTGAACAGCACGTGCGCGGGGACGGGCGGCGTGTACCGCATCGACCGGGACGACGACCTCACGTGGCTGGAAGCCTTCCTCTGAGGACCGGCGCACGCGGTCGGGAGTGGTCGCCACGCCCGCGTGGTGACCTCCGGCCTGGGTGGTGACCTCCGCCCTGCCGCAGACCCGGGAGTGCGGGATCCGGCTGACGGGTGGGCCGGTCAGCTCCCGCGGTAGGTCGAGTAGGCGAACGGCGACAGCAGCAGCGGCACGTGGTGGTGGGCGGCGGGCTCGGTGACGGCGAAGGTCAGCGTGACCTCCGGCCAGAACGCCGCCATCCCGCGTGCCTCGAACCAGGCCCCGGTGGCGAACACCAGCCGGTGGGGGCCGGCGGCGGTGGCGTCCTCGGTGAGCCGGCAGCGGCCGTCGTCGTCGGTGACGCCCTCGGCGACGACGACGTCCCCGGCGAGCAAGCGGACGGCGACCCCGGCGGCCGGCCGCCCGGCGACGGCGTCGAGCACGTGCGTGGACACGCTCACGCGCCCACCAGCCCGCGCACCCGCAGCTCGCTGATCTGCGCCAGCTGCTCGACCACCTCGGCCCGCTCGGCGTCCTCGTCGTTGCCGAGCCGGCGGCGCAGCTCGGCGAGCATCTCCTCCGGGGACCGGCCGGCGGCGCGGATCAGGTAGACGTGCCCGAACCGCTCCTCGTAGGCGCGGTTGCCCTCGACGATCGCGGCGCGCGTGCCGTCGTCGGCCCCGCCCATCGAGCCCTGCTCCCGGCGGGAGGCCTGCGCCTCGGCCGAGGAGCCCTCCACCCGGTCGCCGATCCGCGGGTGCGCGGCCAGCGCCAGCTGCACCTCGTCCCACGGCAGCGCCCGCGCCACCTCCCCGGCCCGGCGGACGAGGGTGTCGGCGTCGGGGAACGGGCGGCCGGCGACCAGCTCGGCGGCGAAGCGCGGCGCGGCGTTGCAGCCGCGCAGCTGCTCGACGGCGGCGTCGGCGGGCTCGCTGTTGAACTCGTCGAGGCGGCTCACGGTGACAGGATGGCAGCCCATCCCGGCCGGCAGAGGGGACCAGCGGTGAGTGACGTGCGCGTGGAGGGCCCCGACGTCGAGCGGTCGGAGGAGGTGCTCACCCCCGACGCGCTGGAGTTCGTCGCCGACCTGCAGCGCCGCTTCGGCCCGCAGCGCGACGCCCTGCTCGCCGCCCGCGCCACCCGCCGCGCCGAGATCGCCGCCGCCCGCTGGCTGGACTTCCGCCCCGAGACCGCCGAGATCCGCGACGGCGACTGGCAGGTGCCCCCGCCGCCGCCCGGCCTGGTCGACCGCCGCGTGGAGATCACCGGCCCGACCGAGCCGAAGATGGCGGTCAACGCGCTCAACTGCGGCGCCGACGTCTGGCTGGCCGACCTCGAGGACGCCAACACCCCGCACTGGCGCAACGTCGTCACCGGGCAGCTGGTGCTCCGCGACGCGGTCCGCCGGGAGCTCGCGTTCACCACGCCGGAGGGCCGGGAGTACCGGCTGCGCGAGGACGGCGACCTGCCCACGATCGTGCCACGCCCGCGCGGCTGGCACCTGCCCGAGCGGCACCTGCTGGTCGACGGGCAGCCGAGCGTCGGCGCGCTGGTCGACGCCGGGCTGTACCTGTTCCACAACGCCGCCGAGCAGCTGTCCCGCGGCAGCGGGCCGTACTTCTACCTCCCGAAGATGGAGGGCCGGCTCGAGGCGGGGCTGTGGAGGCTCGTCTTCGACCACGCCGAGCAGGTGCTGGGCCTGCCCGGGGGCTCGATCCGCGCCACCATGCTCATCGAGACCATCCCGGCCGCGTTCGAGATGGAGGAGATGCTGCACGCGCTGGGCAGCCACGCCACCGGCCTCAACGCCGGGCGCTGGGACTACCTGTTCAGCGTCATCAAGGTCTTCCGCGAGGCCGGCCCGGACTTCGTGCTGCCCGACCGGGCCGCCGTCACCATGACCGCGCCGATGATGCGGGCCTACACCGACCAGCTCGTCGCCGTCTGCCACCGCCGCGGCGCCATGGCGATCGGCGGCATGGCCGCGGCCATCCCCAGCCGCAAGGACGCCGAGGCGAACGAGCGGGCGCTGGCGAAGGTCCGCGAGGACAAGACCCGCGAGGCCGGTGACGGCTTCGACGGCTCCTGGGTGGCCCACCCCGACCTGGTGCCGGTCTGCCGCGAGGCCTTCGACGCCGTCCTCGGCGACCGCCCCAACCAGCTCGACCGGCAGCGCCCCGAGGTGTCGGTGACCGCGGCCCGGCTGCTCGACGTCGCCGGGGTGCCCGGTGCCCGCACGATGGCCGGCCTGCGGGCCAACGTGGAGATCCCGCTGCGCTACCTGGCCGCGTGGCTGGGCGGCAACGGCGCGGTCGGCATCCACGGCCTCATGGAGGACGCCGCCACCGCCGAGATCAGCCGCTCCCAGGTGTGGCAGTGGGTGCACGCCGGGGTGGAGCTCGACACCGGCGAGACGGTGACGGAGGAGCTGGTGCGCCGCGTCGTCGCCGAGGAGGTGGAGGGCATCGGCGAGCTGCCCCGCCTCGACGACGCCCGCCGGCTGTTCGAGCAGGTCGCGCTGGCCGACGAGTTCCCCGACTTCCTCACCCTCCCCGCCTACGAGCTCATCGATTGATGCTCGACGAGGGGATCTACGGGGAACTCGACCGGCGGCTCGCACCCGTCGACGCCGCCCGGGCGGCCGCGTACCCGGGGGAGCGGCCGGGCCGGCAGCCGGTGCACACCTGCTACGTGCCCGCCGACGCCGTCGTCCCGGGCCTGGCCGCCGCCTGGGGCGCCGCGGCGCTGGCCGCGCTCGACGAGCACGGCCTGCCCGACCTCGGTCACGACCCCGCGCTGCTCGAGCAGGTGCTGCCCCGGGTGCGCGCCAAGCTCGCCGCCGAGCCGGTCGAGGACCTGCGGGTCGACGCCGAGGACGGCTACCGCGGCCGGTCCGACGCCGAGGACGGCGACGTCCTGCGCGCGGCCGAGGCGGTGGCCGGCGACCTCGACGCCGGGGTCGCGCCGCCGTCGGTGGGCATCCGGGCCAAGTCGCTGGAGGGCGCCACCCGCCGCCGCGGCGTCCGCTCCCTCGACCTCTTCCTCGGGGCCGTCAGCGCTCCGCGGGCCACCGTCACCCTCCCGAAGGTGACCGACGTCGAGCAGGTGCGGGCCTTCCTGCCCGTGCTCGACGCGCTGGAGGCCGCGCACGGCGTCGCCCTCGACCTCGAGCTGCAGGTGGAGACGCCGCAGGCGGTGCTCGGCGCCGACGGCGCGGTGACGCTCGCGCGGATGGTGCACGCCGCCGGCCCGCGGCTGACCGGCCTGCACCACGGCACCTACGACTACAGCGCGGCGCTGGGCATCGCGGCGGCGCACCAGTCCTCCGACCACCCGGCGCTCGACCTCGCCAAGCAGCTCATGCAGGTCGCCGTCGCCGGGACCGGCGCGCGGGCGGTCGACGGGTCCACCAACGTGCTCCCCGTGGGCTCCCGCGAGCAGGTGCACGCCGGCTGGCGGGTGCACGCCGGGCTGGTCCGCCGGGCGCTGGAACGCGGCCTCTACCAGGGCTGGGACCTGTACCCCGCGCAGCTGGTCACCCGGTACGCGGCCACCTACGCCTTCTTCCGCGGCGCCCTGCCGGCCGCGGGCGCGCGGCTGGCGGCCTACGTCGAGCGGGTCGACGGCGGGGTGCTCGACGAGCCGGCCACCGCCCGCGCGCTGGCCGGCGTGGTGCTGCGCGGGCTGGACTGCGGCGCCGTCGACCCGGCCGAGGTCGCCGTCGCGACGGGGCTGGACCGCGCCGCCCTCGACGCCCTGGCCGGGCGGGACGCGGCGGGGCCCGGGGGCAGCGCCTAGGCTGCCCTGCGTGGTGGCGCGGTGACCGAGGACGCGCTCACCTCGCTGTTCTCCGGCGGTGGCGAGGTGGGCCGGGAGATGGCCGCCCGCGACTGGTCGGGCACGCCCTTCGGCCCGCCCGAGCGGTGGCCGTCGGCGCTGCGCAACCTCGTCCGGATCGTCCTCACGTCCCGGTTCTCCATGTGGGCCGCCTACGGCCCCGAGCTGACCGCCTTCTACAACGACGCCTACCAGCGCGACACCCTGCAGGGGAAGCACCCCTGGGCGCTGGGCCGGCCGGCCCGCGAGATGTGGGCGGAGATCTGGGACGACATCGGCCCGCGGATCGAGTCGGTCCTCGCGACCGGGATCGCCACCTGGGACGAGGACCTGCTGCTGTTCCTCGAGCGCAGCGGCTACCCGGAGGAGACCTACCACACCTTCTCCTACAGCCCGGTCGCCGACGACGACGGCCGCACGGCCGGGATGCTCTGCGTCGTCACCGAGAACACCGACCGGGTGCTGGCCGAGCGGCGGATGGCCAGCCTGCGCGACCTCGCGACGGCGGTGGCCGCGACGCGCACCGAGGCCGACGTGCTGGCCGCCGTCGGCGAGCAGCTCGCCCGCAACGACGCCGACCTGCCCTTCTCCGCCACCTACCTGGTCGACGAGGACGGCACCGCCCGGCTGGGCACCGCCACCGGGCTGACGCCGGGCTCGGCCGCGGCGCCGGGGACGCTCGCCGACGACGCGGTGTGGCCGCTGTCCCGGCTGCGCGCGGGCGAGCAGGTCGTCGTCGACGGCCTCGACCGCCTCCCCGGCCTGCCGACCGGCGCCTGGGACCGCCCGCCGGAGCGGGCGCTGGCCGTGCCGATCTCCTCCCCGCTGCCCGACGCCGCCGGCATCGCCGGCTTCCTGGTCGTCGGCCTCAACCCGCACCGCGTCCTCGACGAGGCTTACACCGGCTTCCTCGAGCTGGTCGCCGGCCAGATCGCCTCGGGCCTGGCCAACGCGGGCAGCCACGCGGCCGAGCGGCGCCGCGCGGAGGCCCTCGCCGAGCTGGACCGCGCCAAGACCGACTTCTTCAGCAACGTCAGCCACGAGTTCCGCACGCCGCTGACGCTGATCATGGGGCCGGTCGCCGAGCTGCGGTCCTCCCCGGTGGTCACGGCCGACGCCCGGGTCGCCGAGGAGCTCGAGGTGGTCGAGCGCAACGCGCTGCGGCTGCAGAAGCTGGTCAACACCCTGCTCGACTTCTCCCGCATCCAGGCCGGCCGCATCGACGCCCGCTTCGAGCCGGTCGACCTCGCCGTGACCACCGCGGAGCTGGCCAGCGTCTTCCGCTCCGCCGTCGACCGGGCCGGCCTGCGGCTCACCGTCGACACCCCGCCGCTGCCGCAGCCCGTGCACGTCGACCGGGACATGTGGGAGAAGGTCGTCCTCAACCTGCTCTCCAACGCCCTGAAGTTCACCTTCGCGGGTGGCATCACCGTGCGGCTGCGCGAGGAGGACGGCGCCGCCGTCCTCACCGTCGCCGACACCGGCACCGGCATCCCCGCCGCGGAGTTGCCCCGGCTGTTCGAGCGGTTCTCCCGCGTCTCCGGCGCCCGCAGCCGGTCGGGGGAGGGCAGCGGCATCGGGCTGGCGATGGTGCGCGAGCTGGTCGGCCTGCACGGCGGGTCGATCGAGGTGGACAGCACCCCCGACGTCGGCACCGCCTTCACCGTCCGCGTGCCGCTGGGCACCGCGCACCTGCCCGCCGACCGCCTCGCCCCCGCGACGGCCGAGGCGCCGGCGATCTCGCCCGGCGCCACCCCGTTCGTCGCCGAGGCGCTGCGCTGGCTGCCGGGGGAGTCCGACGACGCCCCCGCGGCGGCCCCGGGCGCGCAGGGCGGCCGCGCCGGCCGGGTCCTGGTCGCCGACGACAACGCCGACATGCGCGACTACGTCGTGCGGCTGCTCGCGCCGCTGCACGAGGTCCGCGCGGTCGGCGACGGGCAGGCGGCGCTGGAGGCGGCCCTGGCCGACCCCCCGGACCTCGTCGTCAGCGACGTGATGATGCCGCGGCTGGACGGCATGCAGCTGCTGGCCGCGCTGCGCGCCGACGCCCGCACCTCCCGCGTGCCCGTGGTCCTGCTCTCCGCCCGCGCCGGCCAGGAGGCCGCCGTCGAGGGCCTGGCCGCCGGGGCCGACGACTACCTGGTCAAGCCGTTCTCCGCGCAGGAGCTGCTCGCCCGCGTCGACGCCCACCTGCAGCTCGGCCGCGCCCGCCGGGAGGCGGAGGAGCGGTTCACCACCATGGCCGACCTCGCGCCGGCGCTGATCTGGGTCGCGGGCGACGACGGCCGGCGGCAGTTCCTCAACGCCGGGTGGACCGCCTTCACCGGCCGCGCGGTCGAGGAGGAGCTCGGCGAGGGCTGGCGGTCGGGGCTGCACCCGCAGGACGCGCAGCGCTACGCCGGCACCGTGGCCGCCGCGGTCGCCGCCGGGGAGGGCTGGGAGGTCGAGTTCCGGCTCCGCGGCGCCGACGGCGCCTACCACTGGCTGCTCGAGCGCGCCGTGCCGATCGGGGGCACCGCCGGCGGCTGGGTGGGCAGCTGCACCGACATCAACGCCCGGTACCGGGAGACCGAGCGGCAGACCCTGCTCGCCGAGGTCGGCACGGCGCTGGACCGCGAGACCCAGACCGAGCGGCAGCTGGCGGGCCTCGCGCGGCTGCTGGTCGACCGGCGGCTGGCCGACGTCTGCACCGTCCGCGTGGTCGGTGACGACGGGCGGCTGCGCTACGCCGGGCGCGCCGGCGCCGACGGCGACGTCCGCGCGGCGCTCGCCGGGCTGGAGCCGCACGGCGGGCTGGGCCGCGAGGTGCTCGAGACCGGGCGACCGGTGCTGCGACCGCTCCTGTCCGGGGCGGGGGACGGGGGCGTCCGGCTGGACCTCCGCTCGGCGCTGGTCGTGCCGCTCACCGTCCGCGGCCGGGTGCGCGCGGTGCTGGCGATGGGCCGCCGCGACGACGCCCCGCCGTTCCACGACGACGACCGCGCGCTGGCCGAGGAGATCGCCACCCGGTCCGCGCTGGCCCTGGACAACGCGCTGCTGCTGGCCGACGAGCGGGCCACCGCCCGCCGGCTCGGGCTGCTGCAGCGCGTCACCGCCGAGCTGTCGGCCGCCACCACGCCGGTGGAGGTCGCCGAGGCGGCGGCCCGGCACGTCGAGGCCCTGACCGGCCGGGGCAGCTCCGTGGGCGTCTACGAGATCGACGACGCCCGGCGGGCGCTGCACCTGCTGTGGAGCAACGCCGGCGCCCAGGACGCGCAGCAGTCGTCGGAGATCCCGCTCAGCGCGTCGCTGGCGGTCACGCGGGCGGCCGCGGAGCGGCGTGCGGTCTGGATCGAGGACACCGCTGCCTCACCCGACACCCCACCCGTGCCCGGCGGTCCGGGCGCAGTGGTCGCGCTGCCGCTGCTGGTCGCCGGCCGCGTCGTCGGCGTCGTCGGCGTGGGTGCGCCGGCGGCCCAGCGGTTCCGGGCCGTGGAGCGCGGCATGCTCCTGGCCGTCGCCGAGCAGTGCGCCTCGGCGCTGGAACGGGCCCGGCTCTACCGCGCCCAGCAGGACATCTCCTCCACGATCCAGCTCAGCCTGCTGCCCGCCGCGGTGCCCCGGCTGGAGCGGCTGGCGCTGGCCGCGGAGTACCTCCCCGGCGCCGCGGGCACCTCGGCCGGCGGCGACTGGTACGACGTCGTCGAGCTGGGCCGGGGCCGGGTGGCCATCGCCGTCGGCGACGTCGTCGGGCAGGGCCCGGCCGCCGCCGCCGTCATGGGGCAGCTGCGCAGCGCGCTGTCGACGGCGCTGCTGCAGGGCAGCTCCCCGGCCGAGGCGCTGGAGCTGCTGGACCGGTTCGCCGCGCGGCTGCCCGGAGCCCTGGCCTCGACGGCGGTCTGCCTGGTGCTCGACTGGGCCGCCGGCACCGTGCGGTGGGCCCGCGCCGGCCACCCGCCGCCGCTGCTGGTGGCCGACGGCGCGGCGACCTTCCTCGAGGCGGGCACGGGTGCGGTCCTCGGCGCGCCGGGCCGGCGGCCCTACACCGAGGGCAGCACCCCGATCACCCCCGGGACGACGCTGCTGCTCTACACCGACGGCCTGGTCGAGCGCCGCCGGGAGCCGCTGGACACCGGCCTGCGACGGGTCGCCGACGCCGCGGCCCGGCTCTCCGACGTCGAGCCGTACCGGCTGACCCGCGCGCTGCTGGCCGAGGTGCTCGACGACGACGCCCTCCCCGACGACGTCGCGGTCATCGCCGCCCGGCTGGTCCCGCCGCCGCTGCACGAGGTGCTGCCGGCCGACCCCTCCCGGCTGCGCGGCGTGCGGCGCACCGTGACCGCCTGGGCGCGGGCGGCCGGGGTGGCCGGGGACTCCCTCGACGACCTCCAGCTGGCCCTCGGCGAGGCGCTGGCCAACGCCGTCGAGCACGCCTACGCCACCACCGCCGGCGAGGGCCGCTGCGAGTACCGGCTCGAGCGCACCGCCGACGGCAGCGTCGACGTCTGCGTGCGGGACGAGGGCGTGTGGCGCCCGGCGCCGGCCGACCGCGGGTACCGCGGCCGGGGACTGGAGCTGATCTCGGCGCTGGCCGACGACGTCGAGGTGGGCCGCTCGGTCGACGACAGCGGCACCGAGGGCGCGGGCACCACGGTGCGCTTCCGCTTCGTCCCGGCCGGCCCCGGGCCGGGGGAGCCGGTGCCCCGGCGCGCCGTCGCCCGCACCGACGCCGGGCCGGCCCGCCTGACCGTGCGCCGGGGCCCTGGCACCGGGGGCTCCGGCGGCGTGCGGCTCGAGTTCGCCGGCGACGTCGACCTGGCCGCCACCCCGGTCCTGCGTGCCGAGGCGCTGCGGGCGCTCGACGGCGTCGCGGCCGGGTCGCGGGTGGTGCTGGACCTGCGGCAGGTGCCCTACCTGGCCAGCGCCGGCGTCGGGCTGGTGCTCGAGCTGATCCGGCTGACCGAGCAGCGCCGCGCGGTCCCCGAGGTGCGCACCGCGGAGGGCTCCGCGCCGGCCCGCGTGCTCGTCCTGGCCGGGGTCCCGGTCGTCACGGCGCCCGCGCCGTAGTGCCGTCGGCCCACCCGGACGGGGCCGTACCGGACACCCCGCGAGCGGGCTCCCCGCACCGTGCCCCACAATCGGGAGCGGTGGGCCGGAGCAGTTCCGGCCCGGAGGCGGTCGAGGGGCCAGTGGAACCTGGGACGGGAGCGGCCGTCACGCGGTCGGAACCGACGAGCGGCGCGGCGGCGCAGGGCTCGTCCACCAGCCCGTCCCGGTCGGCCTTCGCCCACACCGCCGCGCTGGTCCGCGGGCACGACGAGGCGGTGGCCGTGGCCGCCGCCTACCTGGACGAGGGCCTGGCTGCCGGGGACCTGTCGGTCCTCGCCTGCCCGCCGGAGACCGTCGCGGCGGTCCGCCGGGCGCTCGGCATGCGGTCCGACGAGCTCGAGGACGACCCGCGGATCTCCCTCGTCGGCGCCCGCGTGCCCGACGCCTTCGCCGTCATCCGGCAGCGCGTCGAGCACGCCGCCACCCGCGGGTCGGGCCGGCTGCGCATCCTCGCCGAGCCGCTGTACGGGTCGGTCCGGCGGCGCTGGCGGGAGATCCTCCGGTACGAGGCGGCGTCGAACGCGCTCGTGCAGGGGACGCCGCTGTCCTGCATGTGCGTCTACGACCGGGACCGGGCTCCGGCCGAGGTCCTCCGGAACGCGCGGCACACCCACCCGGAGCTGTGGATGGGCGGCATGCGGGTGAGCAACTCCGAGTACCGCGACCCGGTCGCCTGCCTGCAGGACCTCGCCGCCGTCCGGGAGCCGGTCGAGGCCGGGGATCCCGTGTACGCCGTCGACGGCGCGCCCGCGCTGGCCGGCCTGCGCGGCGAGCTGCGGCGGGTGTTCGCCGAGGTCGTCCCCGACGAGGACCAGCGCGCCGACCTCCACCTGGGCGTGAGCGAGGTGGCGGCCAACGCCTTCCGGCACGGCCGGCGGCCGATCTCCGCCCGCGTGTGGGCCGACCGCGACACGCTGGTGGTCACGATCTCCGACTCCGGCACCGGCTTCGCCGACCCGCTCGCGGGCTTCGTGCCGGCGCACGGCGACGACCTCGCCGCCGGCGGCATGGGCCTGTGGCTGGCCCGCAAGCTGTGGGACTCGGTGGACCTGGTGCCCGGCCCCACCGGGCTCACCGTCCGCCTGGCCGCCGGCCTGGCCGAGCCCGTGTCGCGGCGCGGCGCGGCTTGACGCTGCCGTTCTCTCACTGCTGAGGTACCTGCGTGGAGGACGCGGTCGACCTCATCCTCGAGCAGTGGGCCCGGGAGCGTCCCGACCTCGACTGCTCGCCGATGGGGGTCATCGGCCGGATCACCCAGCTGCAGCGGGAGGTCCACCTCGCCCAGCGCGCGACCTTCGCCCGGCACGGCCTCGACGCGCCGTCCTTCGACGTGCTCGCCGCGCTCCGGCGCGCCGGGGAGCCCTACCAGCTCACGCCGACGGCGCTGATGCGCACCGCGCTGGTCACCTCCGGGGCGATCACCCAGCGGCTGGACCGGCTGGAGGAGAAGGGGCTGATCACCCGCACCCGCAGCGAGGCCGACGGGCGGGCCGTCGTCGTCACGCTCACCGACGCGGGGCGGGCGGCGCTGGACGCGGCGCTGCCCGACCACCTGGAGACCGAGCGCGGCTTGCTGGCCGGGCTGTCCGAGGAGGAGCTCGCGCAGCTGGTCTGCCTGCTGCGCCGGTTCCTCGTCACGCTGGGCCGGGTGCCGCAGCGGCCCTAGTCCGCGGGCGGCACGTCCGCGGGGCGCAGGTCGGGGCGGACCCGGACGAAGCGCAGCGGGTGCCGGAACACCCCGGCGGTGAGCGCGGCGTCCGCGCTGACCTCGACGACGGCCGTCGGCTGCACGCGGGTGAGCGCCACCGACAGCCGCCCGCCGCCGAACCGGCCGGTGCCGATCCGCTCGGGCCAGGGGTGGTCCTCGCCGGCGGGGGTGAGGACGGCGGCGAGCTCCGCCGACTGCGCGGGGGAGAGGGGCCCGGTGCGGCCGACGACGACCAGCTCGCCGTCCCGCCAGCGGCCGGCGACCAGCTGGCCCGGCCGGTCCAGCGGCCCGATGACGCCGCCGGCGAGCACCTCCGTCGTCTCCCAGGACTTGACCTTGAGCCACTCGCGGCGCCCGCCCGCGTACCGGGTGGCCGCGCCCTTGGCGACCAGGCCCTCGATGCCGAGCGGGCGCAGGTCCGCGGCCCAGCCGCGCGCCTCCTCCGGGTCGGCGGTGACCGGCGAGAGCTGCATGGGCGGCGCCCACCGCCGCGCGAGCTCCTCGAGAGCGGCGCGGCGGCTGCGGAACGGCCGGCGGCGCTGGTCGGCGCCGCCCGCGGCGAGCAGGTCGAAGGCCACGTAGGAGGCGGGGTGCGCGGCGGCCAGGGCGGCCATCCGGGAGGGGGCCGTCACCATCCGGCGCTGCAGCAGCCCGAAGTCCAGCCGCTCGCCGTTCCAGACGACGACCTCGCCGTCGAGGACCGTCCCGGCCGGGACCTGGGCGAGCGCGGCCGCGGCGAGGTCGGGGAAGCGGTCGGTGAGGTCGCGGCCCTGCTTGGACCACAGCCGGGTGCCGGCGCGGCCGCGGACCACCACCAGCCGGTAGCCGTCCCACTTGGGCTCGTAGCGGCAGCCGCCGGGCAGCGCGGACGCGACGGGGAGGTCCCGCACCGGCCGGGCCAGCTCCACCGCGACCGGCCCGGCGAGGTCCGGCGGCAGGTCCGGCAGGCCGGGAGCGGAGAGCGGCACCGGGACAGCGTCGGGGGTGTACGCCCCTGGCGCAGGCCCCTGAGCTGCGGACTCACCCGTTCAGGGTGGGTCGCCACCCTCCGCGACGGCTCCGGCCGGAGGCACGACGCGGGTGCCGTCGTCCAGGCACGATCGGGTCACGGTGTGCGGCGGGGGTCACGCGCGGTGGGGGAAGCGGTTGGCCCGGACAACGGTTGAGTCCTCAACGAGTCGGTCCCGTCGTCGTCCCGGAGGTCCCGGTGTCCCGTCCCGTCCTGCAGGTCATCGCCGCCAGCACCCGCCCCGGCCGCCGGGGCATCGCCGTCGCCCGCTGGGTGCAGCGCCTGGCGCAGGAGCACGGCGGCTTCGACGTCGAGCTGGTCGACCTCGCCGAGGTGGGCCTGCCGGTGTTCGACGAGCCCGACCACCCGCGGCTGCAGCGGTACACCCACCAGCACACGAAGGACTGGAGTGCGACGGTGTCCCGCGCCGACGCGTTCGTCTTCGTGACCCCGGAGTACAACCACTCCTTCCCGGCGTCGCTGAAGAACGCGCTGGACTACCTGTCGGTCGAGTGGGCCGACAAGGCGGCCGCGCTGGTCACCTACGGCGGCGTCTCGGCCGGCCTGCGGGCGTCGTCGGCGATCAAGCCGGTGCTCGGCGCGCTGCGGCTGCACACCGTCCCCGAGGCGATCTCGGTGCCGTTCTTCGCGCAGTTCCTCGACGACGAGGACGAGTTCGCGCCCAACGCCGAGCTCGAGGCCGGCGGCAAGGCGATGCTCGACGAGCTCACCCGCGTCACCCCGGCCCTGCGCTCCCTCCGCGCCGCCTGACGGGCCGGCCTCCGGCGCGCTGGTGGCCCCTGAGGAGGAGCAGGGCCCAGGCGGCGAGTGAGGGGCCGTCGGTGAAGCGGCCGTCGCGGACCATCGCCCGCAGCTCGGCCTCGGGCACGAACGCCGCCACCATGTCGGCCTCGGTCACCTCGCGGGCGGTCGGGCCGGGCGTGAGGTCGGTGGCCAGCCAGACGTCGAACTCCTGGGTGGACAGCCCCGGCGCGAGGTCCGCGTGGCCGAGGTGCTCGAGCCGGCCGGCCCGCAGGCCGGTCTCCTCGGCCAGCTCGGCGCGGGCGAGCTCCTCGGGCGTCCCGCCCGTGCCCGCTGCCCAGGTGCCCTGGGGGAACTCCCAGGCCCGGCGGCCCAGCGGGTGGCGGAACTGCTCGACCAGCCAGAAGCCGTCCCGCTCGGCCGCGACGACGATGGCGAAGTCCGGCTTCTCGACGACGGAGTAGACGCCGGTGGAGCCGTCCACCCGCTCGACGGTGTCCTCGCGCACCCGGATCCACGGGTTGCGGTAGACCTCCCGGCTGCCCGTCGTCCGCATGCACGGCAGCCTGGCAGAGGCGGAGCATGGAGGCGGAGGTGGGAGGGTGACCCAGCGGAAGCCGCCCGGGGTGTCGTTCGAGACCTGGGTGGAGCGGCAGATCGGCCAGGCCCAGGACCGCGGCGACTTCACCGGGCTGCGCGGCGCCGGCAGGCCGCTGCCGGCGTTCGACCCCAACGAGACCGCCTACGACTGGGCGGTGGCCAAGGCCCGCCGCGAGGGCGTGGCGCCCGCGGACATGCTGCCGCCGGGCCTGGCGCTGCGCCGGGAGCGCGACGAGCTGCCCGCGCGGGTCGCCGCGCTGCCGTCGGAGGACGCCGTCCGCGCCGTCGCCGAGGACTACAACGCCCGGGTCGAGGCCTTCTGGCGGCGGCCGGCGGAGAGTCGCTGGTCGCCGGTGCCGGGCCTGGCCGACGTCGACGCGCTGGTCGAGGGCTGGCGCCGCGACCGCCCGCCGCCCGCGCCCGAGCCGCCGGCCGCCGCGGGGCCGCCCACGCCGCAGGGGGGGGGGGGGGGGGGGGGGGGGGGGGGGGGCCGGGGGGGGGGGGGCGCCGCCCCCCCCCCCCCCCCCCCCCCCCCCCCCCCCCCCCCCCCCCCCCGGGGCCGCCCACGCCGCAGCGCCGCCGCTGGTGGCAGCGGCGGCGCTGAGCCCGGGGTCCGTTCAGGCGGGCACCCGGTCGAGGAAGCCGAGCACGGTGCGGATGCGGCCGTCCCCGTCGGTGACGGCGACATCGAACCCGGTGACCGGCGGCTCGGCGCCGTCCGGGCCGAGGTGCCACGTGAAACGCACCTGGCCGTGGTGGGCGTCGGCCGGGCCGGCGAGCCGGAAGACGAAGCCCGGGAACTGCGCCTGGACGGCGGCGATGGTCGCGTCCAGCCCGTCGCGGCCGGCGACGTCGGCCAGCGGGTCGGTGTAGGTGACGTCCTCGGTGAACAGCGCCTCGACCAGCGCCCGCCGGGCGGCGGGGTCGGTCTCGTTCCAGGCGGCGAGGTAGCGGTCGGCGAGGTCGGGCGTGGCGGTCATGGCGGTCTCCTGTTCGGGGGGTCAGCGGGTGCGGAGGGCGGTGAGCTGCAGGGCGGCGAACCCGGCGACGACGGCGGCCTGGAGCAGCACCCAGACCGTCCCGGCGGCGGTGAGGTCGAAGCGGCCGGCGACGACGGCGGCGACGCTGCCGGCGGCCCACAGCGCGTTGGCGCCGACGACGACCTCCGTGGCGCCCCGCGAGACCCGGGGACGGGCGGCGACGAGCGCGACCCCGGCGGCGAAGACGGCGAGGAAGGCGCCCAGCCCGCGCAGCGCCCCGGCGGGGACGCCCAGCAGGTCGGACAGCAGCGGCGCGGCGGCCAGGTAGGCCAGGCCGTTGGCGCCGGTGACGACGGCGTCCAGGCGCAGCGCCACGCGGAGCAGGTCGAGGGGGCGGCGGGTCGGGGCGGTGGCGGCGTTTGTCATGGCGCAGACGTTCCTGCCGCCGGGGAAGGGCGTCGATTACCTCGCGGGTAGGCGACGCGCGGCGCCGTCGTCGCTAGCGTCCGCGCCGTGACCACCGCGGTGCGCCCGGACGTCGGGCAACTGCTGCGCGGCTGGCGGCAGCGCCGCCGGCTGTCCCAGCTGGACCTGGCCAACGACGCCGGGGTCTCCGCCCGGCACCTGAGCTTCCTGGAGACCGGCCGGTCGCGGCCGAGCCGGGAGATGGTGCTGCGGCTGGCCGAGCGGTTGGAGGTGCCGCTGCGCGAGCGCAACGACCTGCTGCTGGCCGCCGGCTTCGCCCCCGCCTACGGCCGCCGGGGCCTGGACTCCCCGGACATGGCCGCCGTCAGCCGGGCGCTGGACCTGGTGCTCGCCGCCTACGAGCCCTTCCCGGCGCTGGTGGTCGACCGGTCGTGGGAGCTGGTGACGGCGAACGCGAGCGTGGCGCCGCTGCTCGACGGCGCCGCCGCGCACCTGCTCGAGCCGCCGGTCAACGTGCTGCGGCTGAGCCTGCACCCGGAGGGGCTGGCACCGCGGATCGCCAACCTGCCGCAGTGGCGGGCGCACGTCCTGCACCGGCTGGGCCGCGAGGCGCACCTGACCGGCGACCCGCAGCTCGCCGCGCTGCACCGCGAGCTGGCCGCGCTCCCCGGCGGCACCGACCGCTCGACGCCGGACGGCATCGCCGTGCCGCTGCGGCTGCGCGCCGGCGACACGGTGCTGTCCTTCCTCAGCACGGTGACCACGTTCGGCACCGCCGTCGACCTCACCGCGGCCGAGCTGTCGGTCGAGGCGTTCCTGCCCGCCGACGAGGCCACCGCCGCGGCCCTGCGTGCCCCGTTCACCGGCGGCGAACCGGCGCCTGCCCGGGCGGCGGCGGGGTAGGGGACCGGCACGCGACGACGAGGGAGGACGACCATGACCGAGGTGCCGGGCACCGACCGCGAGCAGGCCGAGGAGAACGTGCTGGAGGAGACGCCGATCCGGCCGGAGGGCGTCGAGGAGGACACCTCCACGCAGGGCGACGAGGGCCAGACCGGCGACAGCGCCAAGCCGGGGGCCGGCAGCACCGACCCCGTCACCTAGTCCGCGGCTGCTCGTGCTCTGCCCACAGACGTGGGCAGAGCACGAGCGTCGAGATGGAGGTGCTCACCCGCCCCCGGGACAGCGACGGTCGTGGTGGGTCCAGATGATGATGTCCGCAGTCCGCAGGAGGGACGGCTCGCGACCGTCAGGCGTCGAGTGATCGACGGCTCGAGTCTCCAGCCACTCCCTGTTGGCCCTCAGATCCTCGTGCAGCGCGCGATAGAAGCTCGGCAGCTTCGCCCGCGCCCCTCCGTAGAAACGCCTCACCACTGAGTCGACGATCGGGACCACGTGTGGTCGGAGGCGATGGAGGACCTTGGAGACCTGAACCGCATTCCAGCCTCTGACCTTGCGCTGTCCCATGCGTCGTTCGGTGGCCTTGCAGGCGTCACGGAACAGTCTCAGTGGCTCGTCGTCGATCGACGCCAGATCCTCGAAGCGAACACTCCCGTCGGAAGGCACCCGGTCGAGCACCAGCTGCATGGCATCCCGCAGGCGCATCGCCGGCGAGTCCTTGGCAGCGAACAGTGGCGAGACTTCGCGGGCGCTGAGGCGCAGGCTCAGGCAGTTGGCCATGTACACCTCGGCCGGCGTGATCCGGTCCGGTGACCGTCCCCACCAGTGGTCGTAGGTGGCGAAGGCGTAGGAGCCAGTGAGATCCGTGTACTCCGCCAGATGCCGACGAGCACAGCCCTCCAGCTCCGCGATGCTCCGCGTCGTCAAAGGACGTCGAACTCGTTGGAGGTCGCGCCGCCGGAGAGCAGGGCGTAGCCGGGACCGCGGTCGAAGAACGGCTCGTCACCGGTGCGAGCGGCGCGCATCTCGTCGCGCAGCGCCTCGGTCGCGGCGTCGTCGGCCGACCCGTCCTCGCGCACGACCACGCCGTAGTCCTCGCGGGCGCCGGCCACGCTCACCTTGCGCCAGGCGACGTCGCGGAGGACCTCCTCGACCGGACGGTCCAGCGGGTCACCCCACCCGCCGCCGCCGGTGGTGCGGATGCGCACCACCGTGCCGGCCGGCAGCGGCTCGGCGTCGGCCAGCGCGTCGACGTCGTGCTCGTCGGGGCCGCCGGGGTCGACGGTGACCTGGAACGGCCGGCCCGCGCGACCGCCGTTGACGCCCCAGCAGGACAGGATCGAGCGGTCGGCGATCGACATGAAGTGCGCGTCGCGCAGCACCCGGACGTGCTTCTCGTAGCCGCAGCCGCCGCGGTACCGGCCCGGGCCGCCGGAGTCCAGCGCTAGGCCCAGCCGCTCGACCCGCAGCGGGAAGCGGGACTCGGTGAACTCGGTGGGCAGGTTCCGCGAGTCCGGGACGACGTGGATGGTGTCCTCGCCGTCGGCGTACCAGCGGCCGCCCGAGCCGCCGCCGAGCACCTCGCGCATGAGGTAGGGGTTGCCGTCGAGGTCGGTGCCGTAGACGCCGGTGTAGCGGATCGTCTCCTGGTCGGCGGGCATCCGGCCGCCGGTGGCCTTGGCCAGCACGCCGGCCAGCACGCCGAGCAGCCGCAGGATGACGAACGTCCGCGCGTTGGTGGGCGCCGGGAAGACCGGCGTGAGCAGGGTGCCCTTCTCGGGGAAGCGCATCTCGATGAGCGGGACGACGCCCTCGTTGACGTCGAGCTCGGCCATCCGCTCGGGCGTCTCGGCGAGGTTGCGCAGGATCGGCGCCAGCCACTTCTTGAGGAAGTTGCCGTCGGCGTAGTCGCCGCAGTGGTTGATCGGGCCCTTGGCCTGCGGGCCGGTGCCGGTGAAGTCGATGACCAGCGGCGTCTCACAGGTGGAGTCCATGGTCAGCGTGATCCGCTGGCGGTGGAGCTTGGGCTCCTCGACGCCGTCGTGCTCGGCGTAGTCCTCCCAGACGTAGGTGCCGTCGGGGATCTGCGACAGGATCTCCCGCCGGTACACCTCGGTGGAGTTGGCCAGGATCGCCTCGAAGCAGGCCTCGACGGCGGCCACGCCGTAGCGGTCGAACAGCTCGCCGAGCCGCCGGGCGCCGGCCAGGCACGCGGAGCACTCGGCGTCGAGGTCGGCGGCCAGCGAGTCGGGCATCCGCGAGTTGCGGGTCATGATCTTCAGCGCGCTCTCGTTGGGCACGCCGCGGTCCCACAGCTTGATGGGGGGGACCATCAGCCCCTCCTCGTACACGCTGGTCGCCGCCGACGGCATCGAGCCGGGCACCGCGCCGCCGATGTCGTCGTGGTGGCCGAACGCCTGGATGAAGGCGACCACCTCGGGCTCCCCGGTCTCCGGCGACGCCGCGAACACCGGCACGGTCACGCACAGGTCGGGGAGGTGGCCGATCCCGCCCTCGGACAGGTAGACGTCGTTGTGGAAGAAGACGTCGCCGACGTTCATCGTCTCGATCGGGTAGTCGCGCACCACGGGGTGCACGAGCGCCGAGTACGAGCGGCCGGTGAGCTTGCGCAGCCGCCGGTCGTGGATGCCGGCGCGGAAGTCGTGCGCGTCGCGGATCATCGGCGAGCGCGAGGTGCGCCCGATGGAGGTCTCGACCTCCTTCTCGATCGCGGCCAGCGTGCCGGCGACGATCTCGACGAGGACCGGGTCCGCCTCGACCTTGCCGTTCTGCAGGCTCATCGGTCCGACTCCTTCGTGAGCAGCAGGTTGCCGTGGGCGTCCACGGTGGCCGCGAAGCCGGGGTGCACCGGGACGGTGGAGCCGAACTCCTCGATGACCGCCGGGCCGCTGACCACGTCGCCGGCGCCCAGCCGGGTGCGGTCGTAGGTCGGGGTGTCCACCCAGTCCTCGAAGAAGACCCGGCGGGAGCCCGTGACGGCCCGGTCCGTCCCGCCGTCCCGCTCGGGCAGCCGGACGACGTCCGGACGGCGGATCGGGCCGATGCCGCTCACCCGCAGGTTCACCCACTCGACGGCCTGCCGCGGGTCGGTCGCGAAGTCGTAGCCGTAGAGCTGCCGGTGCGCGGCGTGGAACGCCTGCGCGACGTCCTCGGCGGCCGCCCGGTCGAGCTCGCCGTCGGCCACCGGCACCCGCACCTCGAACGCCTGGCCCACGTAGCGCAGGTCGGCGGTCCGCTGCATGCGCTGCTCGTCGCGGGCGAAGCCCTCGCCGTCCAGCGCCGTCCGCGCCTGCGCCTCCAGGTCGGCGAAGACCGACCGGACCCGCTCCAGGTCCAGGTCGAGGTGCCGGGAGACCACGGTCTGCACGTAGTCGTTGCGGACGTCGACGGTGAGCAGCCCGAAGGCGCTGACGTTGCCCGGGTTCGGCGGCACCAGCGTGCGGGGCAGGGAGAGGATGTCCATCAGCCGGCAGGCCAGCAGCGAGCCCGAGCCGCCGAACGTGGTGAGCGTGAAGTCCCGGACGTCGAGGCCCCGCGCCACGGTGACCTGGCGCAGCGCGTTGGCCTGGTTCCACGCGGAGATCTCGAGGATGCCGGTGGCGGTGCGCTCGAGGTCCATGTCGAGCTTCGCGCCGAGCTGCTGCAGCCCCTCGCGGGCGGCGTCGACCGACAGCGGGATCTCGCCGCCGAGCAGGTGCGGGGGGATCCGGCCCAGGACGACGTGCGCGTCGGTGACGGTGGGCTGGTCGCCGCCGTCGGGGTAGCAGATCGGCCCGGGGTCCGCGCCGGCCGACTTCGGCCCGACCTTGAGCGTGCCCTCGGGGGAGAGCCAGGCGATCGAGCCGCCGCCCGCGCCGACCGTGACGACGTCGATCATCGGGATCTTCGACGGGTAGTCGCCGACCGAGCCCTCGGTGGTGAGCGCCGGCTCGCCGTCGATGACCACGGTGACGTCGGTCGAGGTGCCGCCGCCGTCGCAGGTGAGCACCCGGTCGAAGCCCGCGGCCCCGGCGATGAGCGCGGCGCCCAGGGCACCGGCGGCCGGGCCCGACAGCATGGTGGTGATCGGCTGGTGCACGACCTCCTGCGCCGACAGGACGCCGCCGTTGCTCTTCATCACGTAGAACGGCACGCCCGGCGCGATCTCGTCCAGCCGGGTGCGGATGTTGGTGACGTAGGCGCCGACCTTCGGCTTCACCGCGGCGTCGACCAGCGTGGTCACCGAGCGCTCGTACTCGCGGTACTCGCGCAGCACCTGCGAGCTGATGCTGACGACGGCGTCCGGGTGCTCCTCGCGCAGCACCTCGAGCACCGCCCGCTCGTGCGCGTCGTCCGCGTAGGAGTGCAGGAAGCAGACGCCGATCGTGGTGATGCCGGCGTCGCGGAAGAAGCGGGCCGCGGCGACGGCGTCGTCGCGGTCGAACGGGCGGACCTCGGCGCCGGTGTGGTCCAGCCGCCCGCGGACGGTGCGCACCAGGTCGGCCGGCACGATCCGCGGCGGCTTGACCCAGAAGTAGCTGTTGCCGTAGCCGTCGGGCACCGACTGGCGGGCGATCTCCAGCACCGACTCGTAGCCCTCGGTGGTGACGAACCCGATCCGGTCCAGCTTGCCCTCGAGCAGCTGGTTGGTGGCGACCGTCGTCCCGTGGCTGACCGCGGTGACCGCGGAGCCGTCCAGGTCCAGGAGGCCGAGCACCTTGCGGACACCGGCGAGGAAGCCCTCGGCGGGGTCGGCCGGGGTGGACGGCGTCTTGGTCGTCGTCGTCCGCCCGGTCTCCTCGTCGACGGCGACGACGTCGGTGAACGTGCCCCCGGTGTCGATCCCGATCCGGACCCGGCGCGCCGCTGCCATGGGCAGATACCTTAGCGCTGAGGGATCTCGGCGGGAAGGGACGCGCCCCGAGTCGGCCCCGAGCCCGGTGCGAGCCCCGGTGGCGACGGTCCGGGGCGTGACCCGCCCCCTCCTGCGCGCCGGGGCCCCGTCCGCCGGGCTCCTGCTGTCCTCCTGCGGGACCGGCCGGCCCGACGACGCCGTCGGCTCGTGCGGAGGCGGCGCCGAGGGCCTGTGGGTGGTCCGGTGAGCCGGCGGGACCGGACGGTCCGGGACCGTACCGATCGACGGGTGTCGTCCGGGCGTGCTGTGATCGCCTGCGCGGGCGCCTCGTCCCGCCGGCGCGGGGAGGGAGGGGACCCGGGGTGCGCGGCAGCTGCGGGGACCGGCCCTCCGGGGTCCGGTAGCGCCCGGGTGGACGGCCGGCTGGCGCACGAGTTCGTCGAGGGCACCGACGCCCTCGTCTGCGTCGTGGACGGGGAGGGCCGCATCCTGCTGGCCAACCCGGCGCTGCAGCGGTTCACCGGGCGCACGCTCGACGAGCTGGTGGGACGCTCCTTCGTCGGCGTCTGGGTGGTCCCGGAGCACCGCGCCCTCGCCGTGGACGCCGTCGCCCGGGCCGTCGCCACCGGACGGGCGTTCCCGCAGGAGGGCGACTGGCTGACCGCCGACGGCACCCGCCGCCTGATCTCGATGCAGAACAACGTGCTCACCGGCGCGGACGGCCGCCCCTACGCGGTCGCGTGCGTGGGCATCGACGTGACCGACCAGCGGCGGCGGGAGGCGGTGCTGTCGGAGCGGGCGCGCACCGACCGGCTCACCGGGATCCTCAACCGGGGCGCGCTCTTCGAGGAGCTGACGCACCGCCTGGACCCGGCGGCCGGTTGCGACTGCGGCGTCCTGTTCTGCGATCTCGACGGGTTCAAGGTGGTCAACGACGTGCACGGGCACGCCGTCGGCGACGCGGTGCTGGTCGAGGTCGCCGCCCGGCTGTCCGCGGAGGCCGGGCCCGACGGGGTCGTCGCCCGGTTCGGCGGGGACGAGTTCGTGGTCCTGTGTCCCGGCTGCGACGAGACCGCGCTCGCCGGCCTCGCCGCCGGGGTGCGCGAGCGGGTCGGCGCGCCGGTGCCCACCGCGGCCGGCCCGGTGGTGGTCGGCGTCAGCGCCGGCTGGGCGGTGGGTCGGCCCGGGGCCGCGCCGGACGAGGTCATCGCCCGGGCCGACCGTGCGATGTACGGCGCCAAGACGCGCCAGCGCCGCCGCTCCGAGCGCTAACGCCGCGGCCGGCCGATCCCGGTGGCGTAGAGGACGGCGAGGACCGCCCCGGACGGGGCTAACCAGATGAACCACGGGTAGGCCGGGTCGCCGCTGCCCAGGGAGACCAGCAGCCAGACGACGACGTTCACCGCGACCGCGGCGGCCCACACGGTGGTGAGCACCCGCATCGCCGTCCCGCCGCCGGTGTCGGAGAAGACCCGGTGCCGCGGCGCCGGGCGCGGCGGGGGCGGCGGCTCGGGCAGGTCGCGGGTGATCCGCTCCAGCTCGCCGCGGGTGCGGGCGGCCCAGGCCGCCGTGACCCGCTCGTCGAACTCGTGCAGGTCGAGCTGGCCGGCGCCGACCGCCCGGTGCAGCCGGTCCTGCACGATCCGCCGCTCGACGTCGGAGACCCGCAGTTCCTCGGCCCGCACCGGCTCGCCCATGCGCCTGATCGTGGCACCGCCGGACGCCCCGCGGGGCCCGTCGAGCGGTGGACCCCTCAGTCGGCGACGGCGCGCAGCAGGCGGGCCAGCTCGGCGCGCTCGGCGGCGGACAGCCGGGCGAACAGCTCGCGGGTGTCGGCTCGGCGGGCGGCGTCCACCTCCGCCTGCACGCGGCGCCCCTCGGCGGTCGCCCGCAGCAGCACGGCGCGGCGGTCGGTCGGGTCCGGAGTGCGCTCCAGCAGGCCCCGCTCCTGCAGGGCGTCGGCCACCTCGGTCGCCGAGCGGGGGGCGATGTGCAGCGCCTCGGCCAGGTCGGACAGCCGCACGCCCTCCTGCAGGACCACCACGCGCAGGGCCCGGGCCTGGTGGGGGGACAGCGCCCACGGCGCCAGGACGTCCCGCCAGCGCCGGCGCTGGGTGCGGGCGGCGCGCATCACCAGCTCGCCCAGCTCGGTGCCCTCGTCGTCCACGGGGGGAATGCTACCGACGATGGTGCGGTTACCGGAACGTGAGGTAGCCTCAGCAACCACGGGAGGTGGTCACCATCGAGGAGATGGGGAGTGGACGCGGGAGGGGCGGATCCGGGCGGGCCGTCGACCCCGTGGACCGGGCGCAGCTGGAGCGCGCGCCGGTCTCGCTGCGCCGGGTCGCGGCGCTGTTCCGCCCGTACCGCTGGCAGGTCGGGACCGTGGTGGCGCTCATCGTCGCCTCCTCGGTCGTCGCGCTGGCGACGCCGTTCCTCGTCCGGCTGGTCATCGACGAGGCCCTGCCGCGGCAGGACGTGCGGCTGCTGGTGTGGGCGGTCACCGGCATGGTCGCCGTCACCGGGGTGACCGCCGTGCTCGGCGTGGTGCAGACCTGGCTGTCGACGACGGTCGGCCAGCGGGTCATGCACGGCCTGCGGACGGCGGTGTTCACGCACCTGCAGCGCCAGTCGCTCGGCTTCTTCACCCGTACCCGCGGGGGCGAGGTCCAGTCGCGGCTCACCCACGACATCGGCGGCATGCAGTCGGTGGTCACCTCGACGGCGACCTCGCTGGCCTCCAACGCGACGACCGTCGTCGGCACCGTGGTCGCGATGGTGGCGCTGTCCTGGCGGCTGTCGCTGCTGTCCCTGGTGGTGCTGCCGCCGGCCATCGCGCTGACCCGCAAGGTGGCGCGGATGCGCCGCGCGGTCACCGCGCAGCGGCAGCGGCACCTCGCCGACCTGCACGGCCAGGTCGAGGAGGGGCTGTCGGTCAGCGGCGTGCTGCTGGGCAAGACCCTCGGCGCGGGCCCGGCCGCCTCCCGCCGGTTCGCCGCGACGTCGGAGGACCTGGTCGGCCTGGAGGTCCGCTCGCAGCTGGCCGGGCGGTGGCGGATGGCCTCGATGAGCGTCGTGTTCGCCGGCATCCCCGCGCTGATCTACCTGTTCGCCGGGCTGCCGGCGACCTCGGGCGGCATGACCATCGGCACGCTGGTCGCCTTCACCGCGCTGCAGGGCACGCTGTTCCGCCCGCTCATGGGCCTGCTCGACGTCGGCGTCTCGGTCACCAGCTCGATGGCGCTGTTCAGCCGCGTCTTCGAGTACCTGGACCTGCCGGTGGAGATCGACGACCCGGCGTCCCCGGTCGAGCTGGACCCGGCGGCGGTGCACGGCGGGGTCCGCTGGGAGGGCGTGGACTTCACCTACCCCGACGGCGCCCGCCCGGCGCTGCGCGGCGTCGACGTCGCCGTCCCCGCGGGCACCACGCTGGCGCTGGTGGGGGAGACCGGCTCGGGCAAGTCGACGATGGCCTCGCTGGTCGCCCGGCTGGCCGACCCGACCGCCGGCCGCGTGACGATCGACGGCGTCGACCTGCGCGACCTGCGGCTGGCCACGCTCGCGCAGGTGGTCGGCGTCGTCTCGCAGGAGACCTACCTGCTGCACGCCACCGTCCGGGAGAACCTGCGGCACGCCCGCCCCGGCGCCACCGACGCCGAGATCGAGGCCGCCGCCCGCCGCGCCCAGGTGCACGACGTCATCGCCGCGCTGCCCGACGGCTACGACACCGTCGTCGGCGCCCGCGGGCACCGGTTCTCCGGCGGGGAGAAGCAGCGGCTGGCCATCGCCCGCACGCTGCTGCGCGACCCGCGGGTGCTGGTGCTCGACGAGGCCACCAGCGCGCTGGACACCGCCACCGAGCGGGCGGTGCAGGCGGCGCTGGACGAGGCCCGCCGCGGCCGGACGACGATCACCATCGCGCACCGGCTGTCCACCGTGCGGCACGCCGACCGGATCGTCGTCCTCGACGCCGGCCGGGTGGTCGAGTCCGGCACGCACGCTGAACTCGTGGCCCGCGGCGGCCGCTACGCCGAGCTCGTCGCCGCCGGCGACGACGCGCAGGACCTGCTGGCCGCCTGAAGGAAGGACCCTCCTGCCCCCACCGCTCGCAGGCTCGCGGCGGGCCCCTGCACGAGGGCCGGCAGCGCGCGAGAGGCGGACTCAGGCGAGCGTGACCGCCTTCAGGCGGACGCCGCGGAACGCGGCCAGCCGCTCGGCCTGCTCCTCCACGGCGGCCCGGACGGCGGGGGAGAACGGCGCCCACGGCTCGACGGCGACGGTCAGCGCCGGCCCGGCCTTGCGCGGCCGCCACAGCCCTGCGAGCGCGCCGTCGGCGAGCACCGCGCCCGGCCGGCCGAGCACCGGCCACACGGCCTTGCGGCGGCCGGCGTCGGGCACCAGCGTCTCCCGGTCTCGGCCCTGCAGGAGGAGGTCGAACGGGCCGAGCAGGCGGACCCCCCGGGGCGCGCCGGCGCCCAGCCGGCCGGCGTCGTCGGCCAGCACCCACCGCCGCTGCCCGTCGACCTCCACCTCCACGGCGTCCTCGGGCCAGCGCGCCCTGACGTCCCTCACCGCCCCGTCGAGGTAGCCGGCGACGTGCTGCGGGGTGGCCGGGCCGAGCAGGTGCAGGTACGCGCGGACGACGTCGAGCCGGCGGGGGACGCTGCCGGCGGGCGCGAACCCGGGCACCGGCTGCAGCACCGGCGGCGAGGTGCCCGGCTGCAGCTCCAGCCCGGCGCGCAGGGCGGCCAGGCGGAACGGCTGCTCGTAGAGGTGCACCGCGTCGCACGGGCGGCACCACCGGTTGTACGGGCCGGGCCCATGGGCGTCCGCCAGCGCGTCCGACAGCCGCCGCGACATCTCGCCCTTGACCGTCGGCACGGTGACGATCTCCCGCATCCGCCCGGCGATGGTGTCCAGCGCGGTGAGCACCGGGATGCCCGCGGCCTCGAGCGGCTTCGCGGCGTCGAAGACCCGCTTCGCGGCGTCGGCCTCGGAGAACGGCGCGGTGGCCGCGGCGACGGCGGGCAGGTCGGCGCGGCGGTACAGGTGCGGGGCGCCGCGCAGCGTCCACGCGGTGGCCAGCTCGCCGTCGTCCGGCACGACGCCGCGGATCGCCAGCGCCCACAGCCCGCCGTCGGGCCCGGTGTCCTGGACGCCGAGGTCGAGGACGGCGGTGCCGGCGGGCGTGCCGGCGTCGCGGTCGAGCTGCTGGGTGGTGACGCGGTACGCGAGGACGTCGTCGGCGGTCGCGGTCGGCACGCCGCGGACCCTAGGCCCGGCCGGGGACGGGCGGCCCGTCCCCGGCCGGGGCAGTCAGTCGCGCCGGCCGTGCGCGGCGACCGACAGCGGCTCCCACCGCCGCCACTCGGCCAGCCGGGACTCGTAGTCGCGGGTGGCGATCGCCAGCGGGCCGTCGCCGAGGAAGACGCGCAGCGGCGGCTCGTCGGCGTCGACGATGCGCAGCACGGCGTCGCGGGTGGCTCGCGGGTCGCCGGGGTTGCCGGCGCGGGCCCTCCGCTGCTCGGCGGCCTGCTCGCGGAAGGCGTCGTAGGCGGCGTCCGGGGTCGCGTGCCTCGCCGAGGAGCCGCCCCAGTCGGTGCCGTAGGCGCCCGGCTCGATGATCGTCACCCGGATCCCGAAACCGGCGACCTCCGCGGCCAGCGACTGGCTGAACGCCTCGAGCGCCCACTTGGAGGCGTTGTAGATGCCGACGTTCGGGAAGGCGCTGATGCCGCCGATCGAGGACACCTGCAGCACGTGGCCGGAGCCCTGCGCCCGCATGACCGGCAGCGCGGCCTGGGTGATCCAGAGCGCGCCGAACAGGTTGGTCTCGAACTGCGCGCGGGCCTCGGCCTCGGAGACCTCCTCGACCATCCCGAACTGGCCGTAGCCGGCGTTGTTGACGACGACGTCGAGGCGCCCGAACCGATCGGCGGCCTGCTGCACCGCGGCGACGTCGGCCTCGCGGTCGGTGACGTCGAGCCGCAGCGGCAGGACGGCGTCGCCGAAGCGCTCGACGAGGTCGTCGAGGGTGGCGGTGTCGCGGGCGGTGGCGGCCACGGTGTCGCCGCGTTCGAGGGCGGCGATCGCCCACTCGCGGCCGAAGCCGCGGGACGCGCCGGTGATGAACCAGGTCCTGGGCATGCCGACGGCAGCGCGGCGGCGGGACGGGGTGTTCCCCGCCCGGGGGGTCAGCGCCGGCCGCGGCGGAGGCTCTTCACGCCGTACATGGCCATGTCGGCGCGGTTCATGACGCTGTCCGGGTCGTCGCCGGGCCCGCCGGTCGCCGTCCCGGTGCTCACGCCCACCCGCACCTCGCCCTCGGCGACGTCGAACGGCTCCCGCACCGCGGCCTCGATCCGGCGCGCCCGGTCGGCGGCCGCGTCGGGGTCGACGCCGCGGGAGACGACCACGAACTCGTCGCCGCCGAGGCGCGCCACGACGTCGTCCGGGCCGGCCAGCGCGCGCAGCCGCCCCGCGACGGCGGCCAGCAGCCGGTCGCCGGCTGCGTGCCCGAAGCGGTCGTTGACCGCCTTGAAGCCGTCGAGGTCGCAGAAGACCAGGCTGCACCCGTCGCCGGTCTCGACGTCCAGGCGGGCGGCGAGCACGGCGAACAGGGCACTGCGGTTGGCCAGGCCGGTCAGCGGGTCGGTGACCGCCTGCCGCCGCACCTGCGCCTCCCGCTCGCGGTGCGCGGTGACGTCGATGCCGATGAAGGCGACGGCGCAGGGGGTGCCGTCGTCGCGGGTCAGCACGCTGGTCTGCAGCTCGACGCGGCGCTGCCGGCCGTCGCCGGTGCGCCAGTCGACCTCGCCGGGGATCGCCGGCCGGCCGGACAGGACCATCGCCAGCGCGGCGCGGGCCAGCTCGACCTCCTCGGGGAGGGTCACCACCTGCCAGAAGGGGACGCCGACCAGCTCGGCGGCGCGGCGGCCGGTGAAGCGCTCGAGGGCGGGGTTGGCGAGCAGGACCCGCCCGTCGCCGTCGCAGACGAGCACGAGGGCCGCCGTCGCCTGCACGGCCGCGCGGGCCAGGCCGTCGAGGGCGGTGGGCGTCACGGACACGGTGGCACCGGACCGGGCGCCACGGGGGCCGGCCGGCCGGTCGGGGGTCCCGGCCGCGGACGGCCGTCGGGGTGCGTGCACCGGATCTCCTCGGGGTGGCTGCTGACCTCCTCTGCATCGGCGCGTCCGGGCCGGTCCTCGAGGGCGCCTCCCCCCGTCGGGTGGGCCCGGGTGGCACGCGCGGCCGGTCCTGGCGTAGGAGAGCCGGGCTAGCGTGACCGGGTGCTCGACGGGCCGGTGACGTTCCGCCCGCCGACCCGCGCGGACCTGCCGCTGGTGGGCCGCTGGCTCGAGGAGCCACTGGTGGCCCGCTGGTGGGCGCACGAGACGACGCCCGAGGCGCTGGAGGCCGACTTCGGTCCGAGCATCGACGGCACCGACCCCGGCGAGGTGCTGCTGGCGCTGGCCGGCGGGCGGCCGTTCGGGCTCGTGCAGCGGTACCGGATCGCCGACTTCCCCGAGTACGTCGAGGAGCTCGCGCCGGTGGTGGACCTGCCGCCGCGGGCGCTGTCGATCGACTACCTCGTCGGGGAGCCCGGCGTCCGCGGCGGGGGAGCGGGCACGGCGATGATCGCCGCGTTCGTGGCGGAGAGCTGGGCGGCGTACCCGGAGGCCGACGCCGTCCTGGTGCCGGTGGCCGCCGGCAACGTCGCGTCCTGGCGGGCGCTGGAGCGGGCCGGGTTCACCCGGGTGGCCGAGGGGCCGCTGACGCCGGACAACCCGGTCGACCCTCCCGACCACGTCGTCTACCTGCTGCGCCGGCCGGCGCCCCGGCGTCAGGCGGCGGGCAGGGCCACCGGCGGCGTCACGGGGGACAGCGCCTCCGGCGGGCCGGGGCGGCCGTAGTACCAGCCCTGGCCGAGGTCGACGCCGAGGTCGCGCAGCCGGGAGGCCTCCTCCGCCGTCTCGATGCCCTCGGCGACCACCGTCACGCCGCAGCCGTGGCCGAAGGTCACCAGCGACCCGACCAGCGTGGACAGCACCGGGTCGGTGTCCAGGCCGCTGACGATGCTGCGGTCCACCTTGATGACGTCGGGGCCGGTCACCACGATGTGCCGGAGCGAGGAGAAGCCGGCGCCGACGTCGTCGATGGCCAGCCGCATGCCGGCCGCGCGGAAGGGCACCAGCGCCCTGGTGAGCGCGTCGTAGTCCTCGACCGGGTCGTGCTCGGAGAGCTCGAGCAGGACGCGGTCGAGCGGCAGCTCGCGCAGCAGCGTGGCGCACGCCGGGGTGAGCAGGGTCTGCGGGGACACGTTCATCGCCACGTAGCCGCCGACCCGGTCCAGGTGGGCGGCCGCGCCCCGGAGGGCGAGCAGCTCCACCTCGGGGCCGCGGCCGACGCTGTGCGCCTCCTCGAAGACGACGTCGGGGCCCTTGGCCCACTCGCGCGGGAAGCGGCTGAGCGCCTCGGCGCCGACGCGGACGCCGGTGACCAGGTCGACGATCGGCTGCAGGACCACGCTCGGGCCGCCCGCGGCGACCAGCGGGTCGAGCCGGCCGTCGATGTCGTCGCGGCGCTGCTGCTCGCGGACCTCGGGCTCGATGATCACCGACGCCGCCGACGCGAGGACCTCCATCAGCGCCTCGTCGCGGCGGGTGAGTTCCTTGTCCGAGGTGAGGCCGAAGGCGCAGAAGGTGCCGTAGAGGCTGCCGTCGGAGAGCGTGACCGGCGTCGAGACGTAGCTGCGGATGCGGGGGATCCGCGCCGAGGGCAGGGACATCGCCAGGGGGTGGCGCGTCACGTCGTCGATGACGGCGGGCAGCTTCCCGTCGAGGATCGCCTGGCAGAACGAGGTGTCCTGGGCGACCTTCGCCTTCTCCCGCACGAGCAGCGGCACCCGGGTGTCGACCACCTCCAGGTGCTGGGTGGTGCCGTCCATGCGGCTGAGGAACGCCACGCTCATGTGCAGCGACGTGCGTGCCGTCCGCAGCAGGTCGGCGATCTGCTGCTCGGCGTCGGTGCGCTGTCGGGCCATCGGGTGCTCCTCGTCCGGAACGGGTGACCTCCTCCCATCGACACCGGTGGTGCACAACTGGAGTGGGCCCGACGGGGCTCACCCGGACCGATGAGTCCCGGCGCCGCCCGCCGTCTGCACCTGCGACCGCACCCCCCCGGAGGAGAGACCGATGCGCCCGCTCACCGTCACCACGTTCCTGACCCTCGACGGCGTCGCCCAGGCCCCCGGCGGGCCGCAGGAGGACCCGTCCGGCGGCTTCCCCTACGGCGGCTGGCTGGTGCCGTTCGCCGACGAGGCGATGGGGGAGCAGATGGACGCCTGGTTCCGTCCGGCCGAGGACTTCCTGCTGGGCCGGACGACGTACGAGATCTTCGCCGCGCACTGGCCGCACGTGGACGCCACCGGCGACCCGGTGGCCCAGGCGCTGCAGACCAAGACCAAGCACGTCGCGTCGCGGACCCTGACCTCGCTGGAGTGGTCCACCGCCCGGCTGCTCGGTGCCGACGTGCCGGCCGCCGTCCGGGAGCTCAAGGCCACCGACGGCGGCGAGCTGCAGGTGCACGGCTCGATCGGGCTGGTGCAGACGCTGCTGGCCGAGGACCTGGTCGACGAACTGCGCACCATCGTCTTCCCGGTGGTCCTCGGCACGGGCAAGCGGTTGTTCGAGGGCGGCGCCGCGCCGCGCACCTGGGAGCTGGTCAGCTCGACGACCACCTCGACCGGCGCGGTGATGGCCGCCCATCGGCGCACCGGCGAGGTGGCCACCGGCTCCTTCGCACTGGAGGACGCCGACACGTCGGTTTGACATCCGTACCGACGGGTGTACGGTCCTCCCGTCCCGGTTGGACAGTCCAACCGGGACGGGAGGAGGGACCCGTGACCGCCATCGCTCTCGAGGCGTCGCCGCTCGTCTTCGACCCGTCCTGGCGGTCGTTCACGCACGTGCAGGGCGGCCTGGTGGCCGGGCACCTGATGGCCGCCGCCGCGGCCCGCACCGGCGCCGCGCCCCGTGCGGTCACCGCCCACCTGCTCGCCGGGGTCGAGCCGGGCGTGGAGACGGCGGTCGACGCCGTCCCCGACCGCGCGGGGACGACCGGCAGCGTGCGGGCCACGATGAGCCAGCAGGGCCGGGTGCTCGCCGTCGCCCAGGTGCTCACGCTGGCCCGCCCCGCCTCCCCGGTCTCCGAGAGCACGCCACCGGCGCCCGGGCCGACCGTGCGCGAGGGCGTGCCGTTCCGGCTGCCGCGGGAGTTCGTGCCGATCGCCGACCACACGGAGATCCGCGCGCTGGGGGCGTCCCGGCCGCTGGCCGGCGGGCCCGAGCCGCGGCTGTCGGCCTGGGTCCGCATCGACGGCGACCTCGAGCCGCTGGTCCAGCTCGGCGTGCTGCTCGACGCGCTGCCGCCGGCGCTGTTCGCCGTCCGCACCACGCCGGCGGTGATGCCGACCGTCGAGCTCACCGCGCACCTGGCCGGCCCGCCGCCGGAGACCGGCGCGTGGGTGCGGATCGACCAGGTCACCACCTGGGCCGACGCCGACGTCGCGGTCGACGACGCCGAGCTCCGCGCCGTCGACGGCTCGCTGGTCGCCCGGGCCCGCCAGACCCGGCGCCTGCTCTCCCGCTGAGCGGGGCCGGTCAGCCCTCGAGCAGGCCGGCCTCGTGGGCGAGGATCGCGGCCTGCGTGCGGTTGGCGAGGTCCAGCTTGGTGAGCAGCCGGGAGACGTAGGTCTTCACGGTGGCCTCGCTGACGAACAGCCGGCCGGCCAGCTCGGCGTTGGAGCCGCCGCTGCCGAGCAGGGTGAGCACCTCGCGCTCGCGGTCCGACAGCGTGGCCACCCGCTGCAGCGCCTCGGCCCGGCGCGGGGTCGCCCGGCTGTCCACGTAGGAGGCGATCAGGCCGGCGGTCACGGCGGGGGAGAGCGTCGCCGTCCCGTCGGCCACCGCCCGGACGGCGGCGGCGATCTCGCGCGGCGGCGTGTCCTTGAGCAGGAACCCGGCCGCGCCCGCGGCCAGCGCCGCGTACACGTACTCGTCGACGTGGAAGGTGGTCAGGACGGCGACCTGCGGCGGGTCGGGCAGGGCGAGGATCGCGCGGGTGGCGGCCAGCCCGTCCATCCCGGGCATGCGGACGTCGGTGAGCACGACGTCGGGCCGCAGCTCCCGCGCGGCGGCCACCCCGGCCGCGCCGTCGCCGGCCTCGCCGACGACCTCCACGTCGCCGGCCGCCTCCAGCACGGTGCGCAGGCCGAAGCGGACCAGCTCCTCGTCGTCGACCAGCAGCACCCGGATCCGGCGCCCGTCCCCGCTCACGTGGGCAGCACCGCCTCGACGCCGAAACCGCCGTCCAGCCGCGGTTCCGCGGTCAGCCGCCCACCCAGCGTGCGCACCCGCTCGGCCACGCCGACGAGGCCGAAGCCGCCCCCGGGGACGGCGTCCGGGGTGCGGGCGGGCGGGCCGTTGACGACCCGCACGTGCAGCTCACCGGGCCGCCGCTCCACGGTCACCCGGACCGGCGCGCCGGGGGCGTGCCTGCCCGCGTTGGTCAGGGCCTCCTGCACGATGCGGTACGCCGCCCGGCCGACGACGGGGTCGACCGGTGCGGCCCCCTCCGCCGGGCCGGTCCAGGCGACGGTCATCCCGGCCTCGCGCGCGGACCCCACCAGCCTCGGCAGGTCGGCCAGCTCCGGCTGGGGACCCAGCGGCGCGGCCTCGTCGAGCTCCCCGGCCCGCAGCACCCCGACCATCTGACGCAGCTCCTCCAGTGCCTGCCGCCCGGCGGTCTGCACCTGCCCGGCCAGCTGCTCCACCCGCGGCCGGTCGCCGGCGGCCACCTCGATGGCGCCGGCCTGCAGCACCATGAGGCTCACCCGGTGCCCGACGGCGTCGTGCATCTCCCGCGCGATCCGCGTCCGCTCGGTCACGACGGCGTCGTGTGCCAGCCGCTCCCGCTCGGCCTCGGCCCGCACCGCCCGCTCGCGCAGGGCCGCGAGCAGCTGGGCGCGGGTCCGCTGCCAGATCCCGAGCGCCGCGGGCAGCACCAGGGCGAGGGCCACGCCGCCGAGGGCGCCCACCGCCTCGTTCGCGGTGCCGATGGTCCAGGGTTGGACGAGCGCGACCGCCCCGAGCACGCCGGCGACGATGCGCGCCGGCCACCGGCCGTCGTAGCGGCCCACCGCGTAGGCGGTGAGCAGCAGGCCGACCGACAGCGCCGGGACCAGCGCCGTGAGGGCGGCGCTGACGACGAAGGGCACCACGGGCGCCGACCGCCGGAAGAGGAACAGGGTCAGCACCAGCAGCACGCCGCCGGCGACGAGGACGGCGTCCGGCGCCAGGCGGGCCTCCGGGGTGACGACGCCGACCGTCACGGTGGCCGCGCTCGCCAGCGCGACCAGCGCCTCGAACCCGACGCTGCGCGCGCGGAGGCCGGGCCAGACGCGCTCCCGGATCCCCACGGGGCGGAGCGTATGTCCGGCCGGTGCGCCGGCGGGTCGCCCGTCCGGCGCGGACCGGATCACCTTTCGGATGACACGGCCGCGCCGTCCGTGGACCCCGATCGGCTGCCTCCGGCCGACGCGGGGAGCGGGCCCGGCCCGGCAGGTTCGTCGTCGACAGCAGCGACTCCCCGGAGGCAGCGATGATCGAGGTCAGCGGACTGACCAAGCAGTACGGCTCCCGGACCGTCGTCGAGGACGTGTCCTTCACGCTCGAGCCCGGCACCGTGACCGGGTTCCTCGGGCCCAACGGCGCCGGCAAGACCACGACGATGCGGATGATGACCGGCCTCGTGCCGGCCACCGCGGGCACGAGCCGGGTGGACGGCCGCGTCTACGCCGACCTGGCCAACCCGGCCGCCGTCGTCGGGACGCTGCTCGACGCCTCGGCCGTCCACCCGGGGCGCACCGGCCGGGTGCACCTGAGGCTGCTGGCCGCGGTCGTCGGGGTGCCCGTGGCGCGGGTCGACGAGGTCCTCGAGCTCGTCGGGCTCACGGCTGCCGCCCGGCGCCGGATCGGCGGCTACTCGCTGGGCATGCGGCAGCGGCTGGGGATCGCCGGCGCGCTGCTGGCCGATCCCCCGGTGCTGGTGTTCGACGAGCCGGCCAACGGGCTGGACCCGGAGGGCATCCGCTGGATGCGCGACCTGCTGCGTGGCCACGCGGCCCGTGGCGGCACGGTCCTGCTGTCCTCGCACCTGCTCGGCGAGGTCGGGTCGACCGTCGACCGGCTGCTGGTGATCGGCGCCGGCCGGATCGTCGCCGACGGGCCGGTGAGCGACCTGCTCGGCACCGAGGGGACGGCCGTGCAGGCCGCCGATCCCGCCGCGCTGGCCCGGGGACTGGAAGCCGCGGGGTTCCACGTGCAACACGGCTCCGGCGGCGCGCTCGTCGTGCCCGGCGCCGAGCCCGGCCAGGTGGGCGCGGTCGCCGCGGCCGGCGGCCACGTGCTCACCGACCTGCGCCCGGTGCGCCGCGGCATCGAGGACCTGTTCTTCCAGCTCACCACCACCTCCTGACCTCCCCCCTCCCTGGAGACCGCCATGACCACCGTCCTGCCCGCACCCGCCGCGACCCGCTCGGCGGTCCGCTCCGGAGCGCCGTCCACCGCCACGCTGGTGGGGGTCGAGGTCCGCAAGTCCCTGTCCACCCGCTCGGGCCGCTCGCTCGCCGTGGCCGCGGCGCTCCTGGCGCCGGCCGCCACCGCGGTCGTCGCGGCGGCGAGCGACGAGGCCCTCGCCTCGGTCACCGGGCCGATCGGCGTGATGGGCATGCTCGCCGGCCTGGTGCTGGTGGCGCTGGGCGTGCTGTCGACTGCGGGGGAGTGGAGCCACCGGACGGTGCAGACCACCTACCTGCTGGTCCCCCGCCGCGGCCGGGTGCTGGCCACCAAGGCGGCCGCCGTCGCGCTGCTCGGCGCGGCCCTGGCCGCGCTGTCCGCGGCGCTGACCGCGGGCGTCCTGGCGGTCCTGGTCGACGGCGCCTCGTGGGACGGTGCCGGCCGCGCGCTGGGCGTGGTCGTGGCCGCCGGAGTGGCGTTCGCGGTGACCGGGGCCGGTCTCGGGGCCGCGCTGGCCAACACCCCGGCGTCACTCACCTCGTTCTACCTGGTCGTCCTCGGCGTCCTGCCGCTGGTGCGGGCGTTCGAGCCGCAGGTCGGGTCGTGGCTGGACCCGGCCCAGGCGGTGCTGGCCCTGGCGCAGGGCCACGCGCAGACGCAGCCGGTGCTGGTGCTCACCGGATGGGTCGTGGCCGGCCTGGTCGCCGGCGCCGTCGTGACCCGGCGCCGCGCGGCCGCCTGACCACGCGGGATCCCGCCCGGATTCCCGTCCAGGGCGGCCCCGGCCGGAGCCGGGACCGCCCTGGACGCGCTCTCGTCGCCGATCCTGCCCGGCGTTCTACGGAACGCGGGCCGCGTCAGTCGCCGGACACGCGGGCCGACAGCCGGGGGAGGTTCGCCGGGAACCAGGCGTCGTCGTCCTCGGGGAAGGGCTCGCCGCGGGGGTCGTCGGAGGAGCCGACGGCCAGGTCCTCGTCGAGGTCCTCGGTGTCGATGCCGGCCTCCTCGAGCACCTCGGCCGGCAGGTAGGCCAGCGACTCGGCCGCGCTGAAGACCTCGCCGTCCTCGTCCCACTCCAGCTCGGCCAGGGCGTCGGGGTCGGCGAGGACCCGCTCGAACGCGTCTTTGCCCTGGGCGACCAGCCAGACGCGGAAGTCGAGGAAGGCGTCGTCGCTCATGCCGCCGGCGGCGAGGTACCCGGCGGCCCACACCCGCCACTCGTTCGCCCGCTCGACCTGGTCGTGCAGGTGCCGCGCGAAGGCGACGACGTCCTCGGTGCCGCGCGCGGACAGCTCCTCGGTGAGGGCCTCCTCCTGGTGGGCGACCGGGTCGTCGGACCCGGGCTCGGGCCGGCTCCGCTCGATGACGGTCCAGAAGGTGTCGAGGTCCATGCCGGGACCGTAAGGCCGTCCCGTCCGCCTGCCGGGGAGGACGGGCCGCCGCGTTCCCGCGGGAACGCCCCGGCTCAGTCCAGGCCGCCGCGGGCGACGAGCTGGCGGACGATGACGTCGCGCTGGATCTCGTTGGTGCCCTCGCCGACGATCATCAGCGGGGCGTCGCGGAAGTAGCGCTCGACGTCGAACTCGGTGGAGTAGCCGTGCCCGCCGTGCACCCGGATGGCGTCCAGCGCGACCTCCATCGCCGTCTCGGAGGCGAACAGCTTGGCCATCCCGGCCACCATGTCCGACCGCTGTCCCGACTCGTGCCGCTCCGCCGCGTACAGCACCAGCTGCCGGGCGGCGGTGAGCGAGGTGGCCATGTCGGCGAGCAGGTTGCCCACCGCCTGGTGCCGCCAGATCGGCTTGCCGAAGCTCTCCCGCTCCTGGGCGTAGCGCAGCGCGTCGTCGAAGGCGGCCTGCCCGACGCCGAGCGCCCGCGCCGCGACCTGGATCCGGCCGGTCTCCAGCCCGGTCATCATCTGCGCGAACCCGCGGCCCTCCACCCCGCCGAGGACGGCGTCGGCCGGCGCCCGGTACCCGTCGAAGGACAGCTCGCAGCTCTCCACGCCCTTGTAGCCGAGCTTGGGCAGGTCCCGCGAGACGGTCAGCCCGGGCCCGTGCTCGACCAGCAGCACCGACACCCCGCGGTGCCGCGGCTGCGCCTGCGGGTCGGTCTTGCACAGCAGCGCCACCAGCTGGGACCGGCGCGCGTTGGTGATCCACGTCTTCGCGCCGTCGACGACCCAGCCCTCCCCGTCCCGCCGCGCGACGGTCCGCATCGCCTGCAGGTCCGACCCGCCGCCGGGCTCGGTGAGCGCCATCGTCGCGCGCACCTCGCCGGTCGCCATCCGCGGCAGCCAGCGGTCCTGCTGCTCCCGCGTCCCGAACGCCAGCAGCAGCTTGGCGACGACGGTGTGCCCGCCCATCGCCCCGGCCAGCGACATCCACCCGCGCGCGAGCTCCGCGGTGACGAGGGCGTAGCAGGGCATGGACACCGGCGCCTCGCCCCACGGCTCCGGGATCGCCAGGCCGAAGACGCCGAGCTCCTTCATCCGCTCGATCAGCGCCTCGGGGTAGGTGTCCGCGTGCTCGAGCTCGCGGGCCACCGGCCGGACCTCGCGGTCGACGAAGGCGCGCACGGTGGCGACGACGTCGCGCTCCTCCGGGCTCAGCACGGGGCGGCCCCTGAGAGCACCGCGCTCCCCGTGACCGACGCCGGCTGCCCCGCCGCCGCCGCGGTGAGCGCGAACCGGTCGCCGTCCAGCCGGCCGGTCGCCCGCACCGGCGTGCCCGCGTACGCCGGCCGGGTCAGCCGGTGGCCGAACGACGTGACGGACCGGTCCGGGGTGTGCCGGCGCGGGACCTCGAGCAGCAGCAGGGCGAGCAGCGGCCCGTGCACCACGAGGCCCGGGTGGCCCTCGACCCGCGTCACGTAGGGCTGGTCGTAGTGGATGCGGTGCGCGTTGTAGGTCAGGGCGCTGAACCGGAACAGCAGCGGCGGGTCGGGCAGCACCTCGACCCCGTGGTCGCCGACGTCCGCGGGGGACCCGGCGCCCGCCGGGGCGGGGGACGAGCCGGCCTCCTGGGAGCGGTAGACGACGTCCTGCTCCTCGGTGACCAGCAGCGCGCCGCCCGCCCGGTACTCGCTGCGCACGGTGACCAGGAGGATCTCCCCGCTGCGGCCGGCCTTGACCTCGCACCGGGCCAGCGACGACGTCCGCTCGACCACGGCGCCCACCCGCAGCGGCGCGGTGATCTCCATCCGCCCGCCGGCGATCATCCGGCGCCGGTGCGGCAGCGGCGGGAGGAAGTGCCCGGCGCGGGGGTGGCCGTCGTCGCCGAGGTCGGCGGTGGCCGGCCGGTCGAGGAAGGTGAACCAGTGCCAGCCCGGTGGCAGCGGGTCGCCGTCGGCCAGGGGCGGGGCGGGGCGGTCGAGGACGGCGGCGAACGCGGCCGCGGGTCCGGGCGCGACCAGCGCGGAGTCGGTCAGCGGCCCCGGGGACCAGCCCGCGACGGCGTCGGACAGGAGCGTCACCGGGTCATCGTGCCGCCTGTGACGCCGCCCGCATCCCGGAATGGCCCGGCGCCGGGTGGTGTCGGAATCCCCGTGGACCTGTTCTCTCCCGTGAAGCTCGGCGACCTCGAGCTCGCCAACCGCGTCGCCATGGCGCCCCTGACCCGCATGCGCTCCGGCAAGGCCGGCGTCCCCGGCGACCTCGTCGTCGAGCACTACGAGCAGCGCGCCGGCATCGGCCTCATCGTCACCGAGGGCACCTACCCGACCCACGAGGGTCAGGCGTTCGTCGGCCAGCCCGGCATCGTCACCGACGAGCAGGTGGCCGGCTGGCGCCGCGTCGCCGACGCCGTGCACGCCCGCGGCGGCCGGATCGTCGTGCAGGTGATGCACGGCGGCCGCGTGACCCACCCCGACGTCAACGGCGGCCGCCGCGTCGTCGCCCCCAGCGCCATCGCCATCCAGGGCGAGGGGCACACCGAGAAGGGCAAGCAGCCCTACCCGGTGCCGCACGCGCTGACCACCGACGAGGTCCACGAGGTCGTCCGCGACTTCGTCCGCGCCGCCGAGCGCGCCGTCGAGGCAGGCCTGGACGGCGTGGAGATCCACGGCGCCAACGGCTACCTGCTGCACGAGTTCCTCTCGCCGGCGTCCAACGTCCGCGACGACGAGTACGGCGGCTCCCCGGAGAACCGCGCCCGCCTGGTCGTCGAGGTCGTCACCGCGGTCGCCGAGGCGATCGGCGCGGGCCGCGTGGGGCTGCGCATCTCGCCGGAGCACGACATCCAGGACGCCCTCGAGACCGACCGCGAGGACGTGCGCGCCACCTACGGCACGCTGGTCGACCAGCTGCGCCCGCTGGGCCTGGCCTACCTCTCCGTGCTGCACCGCGAGCCGGCCGGCGACCTGGTCCAGGAGCTGCGCAGCCGGTTCGGCGGCCACCTGATGGCCAACAGCGGCTTCGGCTCGGTCACCACCCGCGAGGAGGCGCTCGCGCTCATCGAGGCCGCGCACGCCGACGTCGTCGCCGTGGGCCGGGCGGTCATCGCCAACCCCGACCTGGTCGAGCGCTGGGCCGGCGAGCACCCGGAGAACGAGATCCGGTCGCACCTGTTCTACGCGTCCGGCGCCGAGGGCTACACCGACTACCCGACGCTGCGCGCCGGCTGAGCGCCTCTCGCGCGCGCAAGGCGGACGAGGGCGGTCCCGGCGAGCTCGCCGGGACCGCCCTCGTCGCGTGTCAGACCGCGTAGACGCCCGCGAGGTGCTCCTGCAGCGCCTCCTCGGACACCGGCCGGGTGCGGTAGCCGACGTGCCCGTCGGGCCGGACCAGGTAGGCGGCCGTGCCCGGTCCCGCGATCCCGTAGGCGGCGCGGAAGCCGTCGCCGGGGTCGGCGAGCACCGGGAGCTCCACCAGCGGCGGGACGGGGGTGCCCGGCGCGAGCAGCAGGTACGGGTGCACCTGCCCGCGGGTCGCCGTCCGGACGCCCACCGCCAGCTCCTCGAGCGCCGCCGGGTCGGCCGTCGCGTCGGCCGACAGCAGCAGCGTCGCGTGGGTGCCGCGGGTGAGGTCGAACAGCCGCACGTCGTGCGCCACGCCGAACCGGCGCAGGCCCGTCACGTCCGGCGCCCGGTGGCCGGGCTCCGGCCCGCCCGCGAACCCGCCGTCGACCTGCCCCACCAGCGGGCTCCCGGCGTAGTTCATGGTCATCTGCATCTCGAGCAGGAACTGCGCCTTCTCGTCCTCCATGTCCATCTCGTCGGTGAACGCGATGGCCACGGCCCGGTCGACGATCGCCTTGCCCGCCGGGCGCCGCTCGGCCTCGTAGCTGTCGAGCAGCCCGGGGGAGCCCTGCCCGCGGACGGCGAGGGCGAGCTTCCAGGACAGGTTCCACGCGTCCTGGATGCCGGTGTTCATGCCCTGGCCGCCGGCCGGCGGGTGCAGGTGGGCGGCGTCCCCGGCGACGAAGACCCGCCCCACCCGGTACCGGTCGACGATGCCGTGCTTGATCCGGAAGATCGACGCCCAGCGCAGGTTGCTCGCCGTCGTCCCGGCCGGGCCGAGGTCGTCGATGGCGGCCTGGATGTCGGCGAGCCCCGGCGGGTCGTACTCCTTCCAGAACCCGGCGGGGACGACGCCGCTGCCGATCGTCTCCTGCAGCCGCTTCGGCGCGAGCGTGGCCACCCGGTAGCGGTTGCGGCCGCGCAGCGGGACGCAGACGAGCATGCCGGTGAAGTCGCCGTCGTCCTCGATCCGCACCCAGCGCAGCAGGTGGCCCGGCGGCATCTCCCAGTCCACGTCGACGTCGCCGAGCATGAACAGCTGCGGGAACATCGACAGCCCGCCGTCGAACCGCAGGCCCAGCTGCGCGCGCACCGCGCTCGAGGCGCCGTCGGCACCGACCAGGTAGGCCGCCCGCGCCGACTCGGCCTCGCCGGAGGCGTGCGCCAGCTGCGCGGTCACGCCCTCGTCGTCCTGGGTGAAGCCGGTGAGCTCGACGCCCCGCTCCACCTCGACGCCGAGGGACCGCAGCCGGTCGCCGAGGATCCGCTCGGTCTCGTACTGCGGCAGGCCGAGGTGGGCGTAGGGCAGCTCCTCCAGCCCCGACCAGTCGACCTGGTGCGTGAGCTTGCCGTTGACGAAGACGGTCTGGCCGTAGAGCCAGGTGCCGGCGTCCATCGCCTCGGTGACGATGCCCTGGTCCTCCCAGATCTCCATCGTCCGGCAGTGGATGCCGATCGCCTTGTCCGCCTGCGTGGAGGCCTGCGGCCGCTTGTCGACGACGCGGACGGCGATCCCGCGGCGGGCCAGCTCGATCCCGGCGGTCAGCCCCGCCGGCCCGGCGCCGATCACGAGCACCTCGGCGTCCGGCCGGGTCCGCCGGGCGGCGGGGGCCGCCGGGACGGGGAGGGGGGAGGGCAGCGAGCCGAGGTCGATCGGCGCGGTGACCGGCTCGGCCAGCGCCGGCCGGGGCGCCGGCACCTCGGCGGGGGCCTCGACCGGGGCCGGGGCAGGGGCCGGGGGCGCCGCCGCCCGCACGCCCCGCACGCCGGCCTCCTGCGGGCGGAACCGGATCTCGTAGAGCTTGCGCTGGAAGAACACCGACAGCCAGCGGATGAGCGGGCCGCTCTGGTCGGCGTGCGAGGGGTCCTCCACCCAGTTGCGGAAGTCCTCGTCGGACTCCCACTCGGCGAAGATGTGGTACAGGTCCGAGTCCGGCTCGCGGAGCAGCTCCTCGCGGATCAGCCCCTTGGTGCCGCGCAGCCGGTCGGTGACGATCGCGTAAGCCCGCTCGAACGCCTCCTCCTCGCCCGGCGCCACCTTCGTGCTGATGTCCACGCGCACGTGCGAGGCCTGCTCGCCGCCGGTGATCCCGTACAGCACCTCGTAGGTGCTGCGGTCGGCGTCCTCGCGCAGGTCCCGCAGGGCCGCGGTCAGCGTCTCCCGGGCGGCGGAGCGGCCGAAGCCGTCGACCGCCGCCCGGTCCACCCAGTCGGCGACGACGAGGAACGTCCGCGGGTCGGCCGCGTCCCGCATGAGCTCCTGCCGCAGGTTGCCGGGCACCGAGGCGATCTGCGCCGCGGCCTCGCGCCAGGCGTCCTCGAACGCCTGCTCGCAGCCCTCCCGCACCCGCATGCGCAGCAGCGTGCGCACCGCGCCGTCGTGCGTCGTCGGCCGCTCCTCCAGGGTGGTCATGAACGAGCTCCTCTAGCGTGTCGGCGCAGCACCAGGCTGCTGTTGAAGCCGCCGGCGCCGCGGGCGAGGACGACCACGGTGGCCAGGTCCTGCACGCGGCCGGCGCGGACGAGGTCGACCCCCGGCGGCGTGTCGACCGGGTCGTCGAGGAAGGCGGTGCCGGGCACGATCCCGTCCCGCATCGCCAGCAGCGCCGTCGCCACGTTCAGCGCCGACCCGCCGGCCATGAGCCGGCCGGTCCACGACGACGGCGCGGTCACCGGCACGGGGGCCGACCGCCCGCCGAACACCGCGCCGATCGCCTCCAGCTCCAGCCGGTCCAGCGCCGGGACGCCGGCGCCGTCGGCGATCACCAGGTCGACCTCGTCCGGGGAGACGCCGGCGTCGGCCAGCGACAGCCGGATCGCCCGGGCGTACTGCGTCGCGTCGGGCGCCGGGTCCTCGTGGTGGTGGGCGTCGTGGGTGGCGCCGTAGCCGGCGACCTCGCCCCACACCTTCGGCGCGCCGCGGGCCGCGGCCGCGCCGGGCTCCTCCAGCAGCAGGATCGCCCCGCCCTCGCCGACCACGTGCCCGTTGGCCCGCCGGTCGAAGGGCTTGTAGGCGTCCTCGGGGCGGTCGGCGCCCGACAGCCGGCCGCCGGTGGCCTGGCACAGCACCGCGTACGGGCACAGCCCGGCCTCGGTGCCGCCGACCAGCACCGCCGGGGTGCCGCGGCGGACCACCCGCCGCGCCCAGCCGATGCTGTCGAGCCCGCCCGCGCCCTCGGTGACGACGACGCCCGAGGGGCCCTTGAAGTCGTCGCGGATGGACACCTGGCCGGTGGAGGCCGCGTAGAACCAGGCGATCGACTGGTAGGCGCCCACCGACCGGGGCCCCTTGGCCCACAGCCCCTGGATCTCGTGCTGGCTGAACTCGTTGCCGCCCGAGCCGGAGGCGAGGAACACCGAGGTGGCGTAGACGTCGTCCTCGGGGGCGGTGTAGTCCGCGTCCTGCGCCGCGAGGGTGGCCGCCGCCAGCGACATCCACGTCCACCGGTCGGTCTGCACCATCAGCTGCGGCGAGACGTGGTCGGCGGGCACGAAGTCGCGCACCTGCCCGGCCAGCGGGACGCCGTAGCGGTCGGCGTCGAAGCCCTCCAGCGGCCGGATGGCCGGCTCCCCGCGGACCAGCGAGGCCCAGTGCTCCTCGACGCCGACGCCGGTGGGGGCGACGACGCCGATCCCGGTGACCAGCAGCCCGCTCACGACTCCCTCCGCGTGGGGCCGGCCAGCACGATCGCCGACTGGAACCCGCCGAAGCCGCTGCCCACCGAGATGGCGACGTCGACCTTCTGCTCCCGCGCCACCTTCGGCACGTAGTCCAGGTCGCACTCGGGGTCGGGCACCTCGTAGTTGGCCGTGGGCGGCAGCACGCCGCGCTGCACGGCCAGCGCCGTCGCGGCGATCTCGATCGACCCGATGGCGCCCAGCGAGTGCCCGACCATCGACTTGATCGAGCTCATCGCCACGCTGCCGGCGGCGGGGCCCAGGCTCTTCTTGACCGCCGCCGTCTCGTGCCGGTCGTTCTGCTTGGTGCCCGAGCCGTGCGCGTTGACGTAGCCGACCTCGTCCGGCGCGATGCGGCCCTGGTCCAGCGCCCGGGTGATCGCCTCGGCCATCTCGGTGCCGTCGGGCTTGAGCCCGGTCATGTGGAAGGCGTTGCAGCGGTTGGCGTAGCCGGTGATCTCGCAGTACACCTCCGCGCCGCGGCGGCGGGCGTGCCCGAGCTCCTCGAGCACGAGCACCGCCGCGCCCTCGCCCATGACGAACCCGTTGCGGCGGGCGTCGAAGGGCTTGGAGGCGTGCTCGGGGTCGTCGTTGCTGTCGGTGGTCGCCCGGATGGTGTCGAAGCAGGCCATCGAGATGGGCGAGATCGGGGCGTCGCTGGCCCCCGCGAGGACGACGTCGGCGTCGCCGTCCTCGACCAGCTGCGCGCCGTAGCCGACCGCGTCGATGCCGGAGGTGCAGCCGGTGGAGACGACGGTGGCCGGGCCGTGCGCGCCGAACCGCACGGCGAGCTCGGTGGCCCCGCAGCTCGGCACCAGCGCGGAGGCGAGGAACCGCGACGCGTACCGCGGGTCGACCTCCCACAGCCGGCCCGAGTCGCTGACCTGCACGTACTCCTGCTCCAGGCGCATCGTCGCGCCGACCGCGCTGCCCAGCGTGACGCCGACGCGGTCGCCGTCCGGGCCGTCGTCGGCGCCGAACCGCAGCCCGCTGTCGGCGACCGCCTCGTCCGCGGCGACCATCGCCATCTGGACGAACCGGTCGTTGCGGAACACCTCCTGGGCGGTCAGGCCGAGCTTGCGGCCGTCGAAGTCCACCTCGGCGGCGACCTGGGAGCGGAACCGGGCCGGGTCGAAGAAGGTGATCCGGCGGGTCGCCGTCCGCCCCTCGGTGAGCATGTCCCAGAAGCCCTCGCGGCCCATCGAGCCAGGGGCGACCACCCCGATGCCGGTGACGACGACCCGGCGCCGGCCGGTGCTCACCGCACGCCCGGGGGCAGCTCGGTGTCCACGTGGCCGAGCTCCGGCCGCGGCGCCAGCGGACCGCACAGGAAGACGAACTGCGCCGTCGTGCCGGTGTCGTTGACGATCCGGTGCCGCACGCCGATCGGGATGTGGACGGCGGACTCGGCGACCAGGCGGCGCTCCTCGCCGTCGAGGGTGACCAGGACGTCGCCCTCCTGGCAGTAGAGGAACTCCTCCGAGTACGGGTGCCAGTGCTCGGTCACGACCTCGCCGGGCTCGAGGGTGAGCGTGCCCATGAAGCCGGCGGTCGAGCCCACGCTGGCCGGGGACAGCAGCACCCGGATGTCCCCGCCGCGGCGGCGGTTGGGCGCGGTGTCGGCGCGGTGGACGGTGGGGCCGCAGCGCGTCGGGGTGGCCGGCGCGTGCTGGATCGTCGTCATGTCTCTCCTCGGGAGCGGGTCAGGTGGGGAGCGAGCCCGCGAGCGCGGGACCCGGGACGTCGGCGGGAGCGGGGGTGGGCGCCCCCGTGGCCAGGGAGACGGGCAGGTCCGGCTGCACCTGGGCGACAAGCGGCCCCAGCACCGGGACGGCGCCGATCTCGACGACCGACGTCGCGCCGGCGCCGGCCAGCGCCCGGGAGGTGGCCTCCCAGAGCACCGGCGCGGTGAGGTGGCGGCGCAGCGCCGAGCGCAGCCGCCCGGGGTCGCGGGTCGGCTCCCCGTCGGCGTTGGGGACGACGGGCACCAGCGGGACCGACCAGTCCAGGTCGGCCAGCGCGGTCGCCAGGTGCGCGGCGACCGGCGCCATCAGCGGCCCGTGGCACGGCGCCCGGCCGGGCAGCCGCACCAGCTCCAGGCCCGCCGCGCGGACGACCTCGGCCGCGCGGGCGAGCTCGGTGCGGCCGCCGGAGAGCACCGCGCGCTGCGGGGCGTCGAGGGCGGCGACGCACAGCGGGCCGTCGTCGCCGACCGCCGCGACGGCGGCGCGGGCGACCTGCTCCGCGCCGGGGCCGAGGACGGCGGCCAGGCCCGCGCAGGAGGGCCGGGGCGCCAGGCACAGCAGCTCGGCGCGCCAGTGCACCAGCTCGACGACCTGGTCGAGCTCGAGGGCGCCGGCGGCGACGAGGGCGGCGAACTCGCCCACGCCGTGCCCGGCGACGAGCGCCGGGAACAGCCCGCGGGTGGTCAGGCTGCGGTAGCCGGCCACCCCGGTCACGACGACCTCGAGGTGCGCCGCGACGGGGTCGGGTGCGGTCGCGGGGTCCCGCCACCAGGCGGCGACGTCGCGGCCGACGACGGCGTCGACCTCGGACACGGTGGCCGCGGCCACCGGGTCGGCCAGCCACGGGTCGACCATGCCCGGGCGGGAGCCCTCCTCCCCGGGCAGGACGACCGCGGGACCCCGCGCCGCGGTCACCCCACCGCTCCCCGGGTCGCGGCCGCCTCGACCTTCTCGCGGATGATCCCCATCTGGACCTTGCTGTTCGCGTCGATCCGCCGGGTCATCGTCTCGGTGTCGACCGGGGCCTCCGGCCGCATCCGGAAGTCCTGCACCCAGCGCATCCGGGTGCCGCCGTCCTCGGCGGTGTAGCTCCAGTGGATGTCCATGAACTCGAACGGCCCGGGCTCCACGCGGCGCGCGCGCACCTCGTGGGTGGCCGGGTCGAGGGTCCGCTCGGACACCCAGCTCCACACCCGACCGGACTCGTCGGGGTGCATGGTCAGCCGGAACCGGAACCAGGTGTCGGTGGACTCGAGCACCTCCACGCTGCGGTACTCGGTGAACAGGTCCGGCCAGGACCGCAGGTCGTTGGTCATCGTCCAGACGTGGTCGAGGTCGGCGTCGATGAGGATCGAGTTGTCGGTGTGGCCGACGGTCAGGGCGCGCGGGTCGGTGCTGGTCATGTCGGGGTGCTCCCTCGGGACGGGGTGGGCTACGCCGGCTGCGCCTGGGCCGCGCACACGGCCTCGACGATCTCGCCGAACGTGTAGTTGTCGGGGCTGTCGTCGGGCATCGCGGTGCCGAAGCGGTCCTGCAGCTCGGTCTGCATGGACAGGAAGGCGAGCGAGTCCAGGCCGACGTCGGCGAAGCGGGCGTCGGGGTCGTCGGTGTGCGACTCGGCCGGCAGGCCCGCCTTCTCGGTGAGCAGCTGCATGAGGTCGGCCTGGGTGAACGGGGCAGCGGACATGGGTGGGTCCTCCTCGGGACGGGAGTGGGGGACGGACGCCGGACCGGCGGGGGCGCCGGACGGGACGAGGTGCAGCGCGCCGCGCGAGGCGGGCAGGGCCGGCTCCCGCGCCGCGGCGATGGCCGCGGCGCGGGCCACCAGGTCGGGCAGCCGGCGGTCGAGGAACTGGACGTCGTGCCGGTCGGCGCGCACGTCGGGGTCGCGCAGCAGCGCGCGGTGCAGGGCGGTGGTGGTGTGCACGCCGGGGCCCTCGACGCGCAGCTCGGCCAGCGCCCGGTCCATCCGGCGCACGGCCTGCTCGCGGTCGGGCGCCCAGACGACGAGCTTGCCCAGCAGCGAGTCGTAGTGCGGGCTGACCTCGTCGCCCTGGCGGTAGCCGGTGTCGAAGCGGGTCCACGGGCCGTCGGGGACGCGCAGCACGTCGAGCCGGCCGGGTGCGGGGGCGAACCCACGGGCCGGGTCCTCGGCGTTGATCCGGCACTCGATCGCCGCGCCCCGCACGACGACGTCCTCCTGGCGCAGCCGCAGCCGCTCGCCGCCGGCCACCAGCAGCTGCTCGCGGACCAGGTCCACGCCGGTCAGCAGCTCGGTGACCGGGTGCTCGACCTGGATGCGGGCGTTCATCTCCATGAAGTAGGCGCGCCCGGCGTCGTCGACGAGGAACTCCACGGTCCCCGCGCCGGTGTAGCCGACCGACAGCGCGCCGCGGACCGCCAGCTCGCCGAGCCCGGCCCGCTGCTCCGGCGTGAGGTGCCCGGCCGGCCCCTCCTCCAGCAGCTTCTGGTGCCGCCGCTGCAGCGAGCAGTCCCGCTCGCCGAGGTACACGCCCGCGCCGTGGGCGTCGCAGAGCACCTGGACCTCGACGTGCCGGGCGCCGGACAGGTAGCGCTCGACGTAGACGGTGGGGTCGCGGAACACCGCCCGGGCGACGGTGCGGGTGGTGGCGAACGCCTCGGCGAAGTCGGCGGGGTCGTGCACCACCGTCATGCCCCGGCCGCCGCCGCCGGCCGCGGCCTTGATGATCACCGGGTAGCCGATCTCCGCGGCGATCGCCAGGCCCTCCTCGGCGGTGCGCACCGGGTCCACCACGCCGGGCAGCAGGGGCAGGCCGGCCGCGGCCATCAGCCGCCGCGCGGTGGCCTTGTTGCCCATCTGCTGCATGACCTCCGGCGGCGGGCCGACGAAGGTCAGCCCCTCGGCCTCGCAGATCTCGGCGAAGTCGGGGTCCTCGGAGAGGAAGCCGTAGCCGGGGTGCACCGCGTCGGCGCCGCTGCGCAGGGCCGCCTCGACGACGTTGGGCACGTGCAGGTAGCTCGCCCGGGGCGCCGGGGGGCCGATGTGCACCGCCTCGTCGGCCATCTCGACGACGGCGGAGCGCCGGTCGGCCGTGGAGTAGACGGCGACCACCTCGATGCCGAGCTCCCGGCAGGCGCGGGCGACCCGGACGGCGATCTCGCCGCGGTTGGCGACGAGCAGCCGGCCGATCACCGCGGCCCCCCGGACGGGCGCAGCAGCACCAGGACCTGGTCGTACTCCACCGACTCGGCGTCGCCGACCCGGATCTCGGCCACCGCGCCCGCGGAGTCGGCCACGATCGGGTTCATCAGCTTCATCGCCTCGACGATCCCGAGCGTCTGGCCGGCCTCGACCTCGTCGCCGACCCGCACGAACGGCTCGGCGCCCGGGGAGGGCGCGGCGTAGAACGTGCCCACCAGCGGCGCCCGGACGGCGATCGTGCCCTCGGGGACCTCGGGCTCCTCGACCGCCGGCTCCGGGACCGCGGCCGGGCCGGGCGGCGCGGCCACGGCCTGCAGGCCGCCGGGCACCGGCGGGGCGGCCGCGGGGACGGCGTCGGCCGCCCACTCCACCTCGACGGCGCGGTCGCCGCTGCGGACGGTCAGCCGGCGCAGCGGCCCGGGCAGGGCGCGGGCGAGCTCGACGACCTCGTCGCGCAGGCTGCGGCCCTCGTCCCCGACCACGGGTTCCTCTCCCGCCTGTCCCGGCCGCGCCGGCAGCTCAGCGGGCCGCATCCCCGCCACCCCCCTCGGGTGCGGGGGCGACGACGCGCAGCGGCCGGTCGCCGCCGCCGCCGATGCGGGCCAGCCGGGCGGCCCGGGTGCCGAGCAGGGTGCCGACGTCGAGCCGGGCGAGCTCGTCGAGCTCGCGCACCAGCGCGGCGCGGACCAGGCCGGCGGCCGCCAGCGGATCGGCGTCCGCGCCGCCGGGCGGCTCGGGCACCACCGAGGTGGCGATGCCACTGGCCCGCAGGTGCGGCGCGCCCAGGCGCATGGCCCGCGCGGCGGTCGGCGCGGCGGTCGCCGTCCGCCAGAGGATCGCGGCGCAGCCCTCCGGGCTGATCACCGACAGGTAGGCGTTCTCCAGGACCAGCAGCCGGTCGGAGGTGCACAGCGCCAGCGCCCCGCCGCTGCCGCCCTCGCCGGTCAGCACCGCGACGACGGGAACCCGCAGCCGGCTGCTGCGCATGATGGTCTCGGCGATCGCGTGCGCCTGGCCGCGCTCCTCGGCCGCCGGGCCGGGGTGCGCCCCGGGGGTGTCGACCAGCGTGACCACCGGCAGGCCGAAGGTCTCGGCGTGGCTCATCAGCCGCATCGCCTTGCGGTAGCCCTCGGGGTGCGGCATGCCGAAGTTGCGCGCCACCCGCTCGCGGACCGAGTGGCCCTTCTCGTGGCCGATCACCACGACCGGGCGCCCGTCGAGGACGGCGACCCCGCCGACGACGGCCGGGTCGTCGGCGAACGCGCGGTCGCCGTGCAGCTCGACGAAGTCGTCGAAGACGGTGTGCAGGTAGTCCAGCGTCGTGGGCCGGCCCGCGACCCGGGCCCGCTGGACGACGTCCCAGGCGTCCGCGTCCGGCGCGTCGTCCGCCGGGATCCCGTCCCGGGGCGCCTCCGGCGCCGGGGCCGGGGCGGTGACCGGGGGAGGAGACGGCCGGCGGCCGTGCAGCTCGAGCAGCCGCACCAGCAGCGGGCGCAGCTCCGCGCGGCTCTCGACCCGGTCGACCAGGCCGTGGGCCAGCAGGAACTCCGCCGTCTGGAAGTCGCTGGGCAGCTCGGCCCGGATGGTCTCCTGCACCACCCGCGGGCCGGCGAAGCCGACGTGCGCGCCGCGCTCGCCGACCAGGACGGCGGCCAGGGTGGCGAACGACGCCGACACCCCGCCGTAGGTGGGGTCGGTGAGCACGCAGACCGACAGCAGCCCGGACTCGTGCAGTTGGGCGAACGCGTGGCTGACCCGCGCCATCTGGAACAGCGAGAACACGCCCTCCTGCATGCGGGCGCCGCCGCTGGCGCAGACGGTCACCAGGGGGAGGCCGCGCTGCAGAGCGAGGTCCGCGGCCGCGCTGACGCGGCGGCCCACCTCGATGCCCATGCTGCCGCCGAGGAAGCCGAAGTCCATCGCGGCGAGGACCACCGGGGTGCCGCCGATGCGGGCGGTGCCGAGGACGACGGCCTCGCTCTCGCCGGAGCGGGCGGCGGCCTCGTGCAGCCGGTCGCGGTAGTCGCGCAGGTCGGTGAAGGCCAGCGGGTCGGCGGGCCCGGGCGGGCAGGCGTGCTCGTCGAAGCTGCCGTCGTCGGCCAGGAGCGCGATCCGGGCGCGGGCGCCCAGCCGCAGGTGGTGGTCGCACTCGGGGCAGACCGACAGGTTGCGGTCCAGGCGCTTGCGGTAGAGCAGCCAGCCGCAGCTGGGGCAGCTCACCCAGTCGACCGTCCCGGGCGCCGCGGCGTGCGGCCGGGCCGGCGTCGTCGCGGTCACGACCGCTCCGCCGACCACTCGTAGAACCGGCGCGCCATGGCGTCCCGCGGCGACCGCCAGTTCGGGTCGTAGGCGACGATGTAGGGCCGCAGCTCCTCGCTGACCGCCCGGAACGCCGGCAGCGACTGGGCGACCGCCATGGCCTCCTGCTCGGGGCGGTCGAACTCGATCAGGTGCACGTAGAGGTCGTGGAAGGTGAACAGCGACCGGTGCCGCACCCCGATCTCGTACGGCATCGACGTCGCGTCGGAGCGGGCGAAGACGTCGGCGACCTTGTCCGCGTCGGCGGGGGTCATCCTCGCGATGATCATCGTCTGGTGCACGGGCACTCCAGCGTCGCTGTGGGCCGGCAGGGGCCGGCGGACCGGTGCGGCCGGCGGGCCGGGGACGGATGCCCGGCGACGCTAGGGCGGCGGTGCGGCCGTCCGACAGCGCCACGGGTCGGATCCGTCGCGCCCGCCCGGGGGAGGGTCCGGCCGGTCGCCGGGGCGGGCACCGGCCGGAGGGGGTGGCGCGTCCCGCGGCCCAGCGCCCGCGGACGGGCGCGAGGCCGTCCTTCTGGCCGGGGGACCACGACCCGGGTATGAAATCGGGCGGCGTATCGCGCTCACCGCGTCGCAGACCGGTGGCGGCGGGTCACCGTCCGTCGCTAGCTTCCGGGGCCTGGGAGAGCGGCACGGGGCCGGACCTGAGCGGAGCGGACGCATGGGCGGCGAGCCAGGGGAGAGCGTTCCCCCACCGCGGGACGAGCTGCGGCCCCCCGGAGCCCCGGCGCGCGTCCTGATCTGCGACGACCACGAGGTGCTGCGGCACGGCCTGCGCGCCGTGCTGCGCTGGGCGCCGGACCTCGTCGTCGTCGCGGAGGCGGCCGACGCGACGCGGGCGCTGGAGCTGGCCGCCGAGCTGCACCCCGACGTCACCCTGCTCGGCCTGGGCACCCGGGGCCCGACGATGACCGACCTGGTGCGGGACCTGACCGCGACCGGCACCCGGGTCGTCCTGCTCGGCGAGGCCGGCAGCGGCGGCGACCTGGTCGAGGCGCTGCGCGCCGGCGCGCGCGGCTACGTCTACACCACCGTCAGCTCCGACCGGCTGGTCGAGGGCGTTCGGGCAGTGGTGCGCGGTGAGACGCTGCTCGACGCCGCCGTGACCGGGGAGCTGCTGCACCACCTCGACGGCGCCCGGGGCTCGGCCGGGACCGACGAGCCGGGCGGGCGCAACCCACTCACCGCCCGGCAGCAGGCGGTGTCCGAGCTGGTGGCCGAGGGCCTGACCAACGCGGAGATCGCCACCCGGCTGCAGGTGAGCCGGGCGACCGTGAAGGGCCACATCACCGTCGCGCTGCGCCGGCTGGGACTGCGCGACCGGACGCAGCTGGCCATCCACGTCAACCGCACCGCCCGGCCCGGGAGCGGGTGGGAGGCCGGGCCCGTCGGCGGCTGACCTCCGTGCTCGGCCCGCCACTCTGCGTACAGGCCAGGCGCACACGCCGCGAGGACTCCCGCGTCCCACGCACACGAAGCTGGACGCCACCTGTGAACGCCGTGCAGATTGCCTGGCAGCACCGGACGGTTGCGCGCTACCGTTCGGCACGTCCGATTGAGACGGACGGGTTCCACCCGGCCGGAGACCCCGGTCCAGGGCCCGTCAGCCACCCGGACAGGGGGAACGCATGAGCTCCGACGACGTCCTGCGGGGTCCAGGCCCCGCCGCGCCGAGACCACGGCGCCCCGTCGGCCCAGCACCCGGCGTGCCGGTCACGGGGCGGGGCGCACCGCCCCGCCCGCGCCCGGTCCCGCGCCCGGTGCGCCCGCTCGCCATCCGGCCGCCGTCCAGCCTGGTCCGCGTGCTGCTGTGCGAGGACCGGGAGGTCTTCCGGCTGGGGCTGCGGGAGGTCCTCGAGGCCGAGCCGGACATGGCCGTCGTCGCCGAGACCCACCACCTCCCCGGGGCGCTCGCAGCCGTCGACGACGTGCCCACCCAGGTCGTCGTCGCCCGCCAGGGCCTGGTCCAGGGCGCCACGCTGCCGCTGCTGCGCGAGCTCTGCCGCCGGGGCACCGCGGTCCTCGTGCTGGCCGAGCCGCGCGAGGCCGGGCCCGAGCTGGTGCACGTGCTGCGGGCCGGGGTGCGGGGCTACCTGCCGCGCTGCTCGGCGGCCGCCCGGCTGGTCGAGGCCGTGCGCGCGCTGGCCCGGCACGAGCCGGCCATCGACTCCTCGGCCACCAGCCAGCTGGTGCGCTACCTGACCGACCCCACGCCGCCGGCCGAGGCGCCCGACCGCGCGCTGGACCGGCTCACCGACCGCCAGCGGGAGGTCGCCGAGCTGGTGGCGCAGGGGCTGAGCAACGAGGAGATCGCGCGCCGGCTGTTCCTGAGCCTCGCGACGGTGAAGAGCCACCTCACCGCCTCGATGCGGCGGCTGGGCCTGCGCAGCCGGACCCAGCTGGCCATCCTCGTCAACCGGGACCACTCGCCTGCGGCCTAGTCGGCCTCCCGGCGGGGAGGGCCTCCGTCACGCACGCTCAGCTGAGGTCGCGGCGGGCCAGCAGCAGGGCGGTGAGGGCGACGGCGCCGGCGAGGAAGGCGCCCAGGACCCAGGCGGCCTGGCCGCCGTCGACCACCGCGACGACGCCCGGCGTGCGCACCGGGTCCCCGGCCAGCGCGGCCACCAGCGATCCGGCGTTGACCCCCGGCAGCGCACGCTGCACGGTGTCGAAGACCTCGAGCAGCGGCGCAGCCACGTTCACCACCAGGCTCTCGACGGCGAGCACCCACACCAGGCCCAGCCCGATGGCCAGCGCGGTGCCGCGCAGCGCCGTCCCGAGCAGCATGCCCAGCGCGCCCCACGTGGCGGCCACGAGCAGGCCCCCGCCGAAGCCGCGGGCGACCTCGCCGATCCCGGGCCAGTCGGCGGGCGCGGACTCGACGCCGGCGATCAGCGCGCTGACCCCCGCGGTGAGCGCGAGGCTGAACGCGACGGTGCCGGCGAGGACGGTGAGCAGGGCCAGCACCTGGCCCGCGAGGACGGTGGTCCGCCGCGGGCCCTGGGCGAGCAGCGTCTTGAGCGTCCCCCAGCCGTACTCGCTGCCGGCCAGCAGGGCGCCGAGGGTCAGTAGCAGCGCGCCGCCGAACAGTGGCAGGCCCGACAGCGCGTTGCCGACCAGCCGGTCGGGCAGCGTGTCGGCCAGCAGCGCCTCCGGCGGGCTGCCCTCGTAGGAGGAGCCGCGCCGGTAGCTGGTGTAGGGGATGACCAGGCTGAACACCAGCTGCAGCGCGGGCCACAGGCCGAGCAGCACCCAGGTGGCGGGGCGGCGGCGCAGTTTGAGCAGCTCGGCGCCGACGATCGCCGGCAGCGACCCGGCGGTGCGGGGGGCCGGCCCCGCGACGGCGACCGCCGCGCTCACCGGGCACCCCGCCGCGTCCGCCGCGTGGGTGCCGGCTCCGGTGGCGGGTCCCCGTCGGCCGCCCGGTCGTCGGTGAGCTGGAGGAAGACCTCCTCCAGCGTGCGCGCCTCCTGCCGCAGCCCGGTGACGTCGACGTCCGCGTGGACCAGCGCGCGGTTGACCGCCGCCGTCTCGTCGGGCGCGGCCTCCAGGTGCAGCGCGCCGTCGACGACCGACACCCGGTCGGGCCCGAGCAGCCGCGACGCGACCGCCACGGCGGCGTCCAGCGGCTGCGCGTCGACGACGAGCCGGCCCAGGCCCCGCAGCTCCTCGACGGTGCTCTCCACGACCAGCCGGCCCGACGCCACCACCGCGACCCGGTCGCACAGGTGCTCGACCTCGCCGAGCAGGTGGCTGGACAGGACGACGGTGCGGCCCTCTCCGGCCAGCCGGCGGAGCAGGCCGCGCACCTCGCTGATGCCCGCCGGGTCCAGCCCGTTGGTGGGCTCGTCGAGGACGACCAGCTCCGGGTCCTTGAGCAGCGCCGCGGCGATGCCCAGCCGCTGCTTCATGCCGAGGGAGTAGGTGCCGAAGCGGTCGCCGGCGCGGTCGGTGAGGTCGACGGTGCCGAGCACCGCGTCGATGCGCGCCGTCCCGACGCCGGCGTACCGGGCGAGCGCCCGCAGGTTGTCCCGGCCGGAGAGGAAGGGGTAGAGCCCGGGGCCCTCCACCAGCGCCCCGACCCCGGCCACCGACGTGCCCGCCGGGCGGCCGAGCACGGTGGCCGACCCGCTGGTGGGGCGCACCAGGCCGAGCAGCATGCGCAGCGTCGTCGTCTTGCCGGCGCCGTTGGGCCCGAGGAAGCCGAAGACCTCGCCGCGGCGCACCTGCAGGGACAGCGCGTCGACGACCGTCCGGGAGCCGTAGCGCTTGGTGAGCCGGTCGGTGGTGACCACCGTGTCGGCGAGGGACGGACCGGGCGCCGCCACCGGCGGTGCGGGGCGCCGGCCGACGGTCTCCGGGACGGTCGTCATGCGGGGACTCTGCCCGCGCGCGTCTCGCGCTGTCGACGCTGCGAGGGGCCTTCGTACCGAATCCGACCGAGGGTGTGCGACCTGCGGTGGAGGTGCACGCCCGGGGTCGGCCACCTGCCCCGCCCGGCGGGATGGAGGCCGCTCCCGGGGCCGGTCGTACGACCTCGGGCGGGCCCAGGTTCACACCCTTGACCCGTGGACGCTCCCGTGCCGCCCGTGGATGGTGTGCCGCATTGTCAGGTTCCTCACAGGTTCCCGAGCGCCCGTCACAGGTCGCCGGGGCCTGTCCCCGCTCCCGGGCTGCGGCCTCGGAGCGGCCGCAGACCAGAGAGGCCACGCCATGGACCCATCCACGACGAGGACCCGCGCCAGGGCCGCACGCGTCACGGCGGCCGCGGGCGCGGGGGTCCTGCTCTTCGCCGCGCTCCCCGCCGGCGTCGCCTCGGCGCACGGCGGCGGAGGCGGAGGCGGACAGACCCTGAAGGTCGGACCCGGGGAGCAGTACGCGACCATCCAAGCCGCTGTGGACGAGGCACGATCCGGCGACACGATCAAGATCGCACCTGGGGACTACCACGAGGCCGTGTGCGTCCAAGGCAAGGGACTCACGATCCGCGGTTCCGGCGCCGGCGTGACCAACATCGTGTGGGACGAGTGGGAGACCATCGAGGACCTGCCCACGGTCGAATCGAACCCGTGCTGGGTGGCGCAGGAGCAGGCCGACGGCGAGGACGACCCGACCACCCTCGCCGACGACGTCTCCGCGCTGTTCTTCCTCGATCCGGACAGCGAGGTGCGGGTCAGCGGCCTGTCGACCCGCCACCACCCCGCCAGCGGGATCATCACGTGGGGGGCCGACGGCTTCCGGGTGGCCGGCACGTCGGGCTTCGCGCACGACCGCTACGGCATCGTCGCCTTCGACTCGACGGACATCCGGATCAGCGACAACCACGAGGTCGGTCTCGACCGCGGCACCGAAACGGCGCCGAACTCGGGCACCGCGGGTGTCGGCGTGGGGGACTCCGACGTCGCCGACGCGAGGATTACCGGCAATCACGTCGAGGGCTACAACCTCGGGATCTTCCTCCGGGAGGCGCGCGGTGGTCGCGTCGCCGGGAACGCCTTGAGCGGCAACTGCATCGGCGTGCTCGTGTTCGACGACATCGCGACGGAGGTCCCCGACGACTCACGGGACGTCGCGACCGGCGCATTCCGCATCAGCGGGAACTCGTCGACGGACAACGACCGGTACTGCCTCCAGGGCAGGAACGGCGACCAGCACGTCTCGGGCGTCGGCATGCAGGTGGTCAACGCCGATGACGTGACGATCGCAGGCAACGTCATCGCCGACAACACGGCCCACCTGCCGGCCAGCGTGCCGTTCCTGACCAACCCGGCCGGCGGACTGACGTTGTTCAGCCTGCCTGCGTTCAACCCCCAGCCCGGCCAGAGCACGAGCGCCGGACCGGTCGAGAACGTCAGGGTGAACGGGAACTACTTCGGGGACAACGTCGCGCTCGTGCCCGTCGGCGGGCCTCCCCCGACCGGCTCCATCGCGCTGCAGATGGACATCTTCGTGGGAGACCCCTCGATCCCGCCCCTGCTGCCCGCAGGCGAGGGATTGGAGTTCCGCGACAACCGCTGCGACGCCAGTCTGCCGACCGACATCTGCGGCGAGCCGTACCCGGTCTGATCCGCAGGTCCCCCGCCCGAGGGCGGTCCCGGCACCCGCCGGGGCCGCCCTCGGCGCGCGTCTAGTGGCGGCGGCCGAGCAGCCAGCCGACGAGGACGCCGAGCAGGGTGAGCCCGGCCCCGCCGAGCGCGCCGACGGCGAGGGTCTGCAGCTCCGACGACGGCGCCGCTGCCGTGGCCTTCGCGCCGCGGAAGACCTGGGGCTCGGGCCCGGCCGGCGCCCCCGCGGGAACGGCCGCGGGCGCCTCGGTGGAGCTCACCGCGGCCGAGGTCGCGCGGGCGGCGGCCGGCGCGGCCACAGGGGCGCCCTCGGTGAGCTCGCGGTCGATCGCGGCGAAGAACTGCCCGGCCATCCGCTTGGCGACGCCGGAGATCATCCGCTGCCCGACCCCGGCCACCGGCCCGCCGACGACGGCGTCGGCCGAGTAGCTGAGCGTCGTCCCCTCCTCGTGCGGCTCCAGGGCGATGTCCACCTTCGCCCGCACGTTGCCCGGGGCGCCGGCGCCGGAGGCGTGCATGACGTAGGACGAGTGCGGCTGCTGGTCGGTGAGCCGGACCTCGCCGGCGTAGGTGCCGCGGATGGCGCCCACGCCGACCGAGACGTCCATCCGGTACTCGTCCTCGCCGGTGCGCTGCAGCGACTCGCAGCCGGGGATGGTCCGCGCGAGCACGGCCGGGTCGGTGACGACCCTCCAGACCTCCTCGGGCGTGCCGTGCAGCACCGCCGAGCCGTCGAGGTTCACGCGGGCACTCCCGTCTGGAGGGACGCCTGCGTCCGCTCCGCCGTCTCGTCTCTCATCAGGTCGTACAGCTCGGTCGGCGAGATCGGCATCGACGCGATCCGCCGCCCGGTGGCGTCCTCGATCGCCGAGGCGATCGCCGCCGTCCCGGGGATGACCCCCGCCTCGCCGGCGCCCTTGATCCCCAGCGGGTTCAGCGGCGACGGCGTCTCCTGGTGGTCGATGACCACGTCGGGCACCTCGGAGGCGTAGGGCATGAGGAAGTCCATGAACGACGCGTTCTGCAGCTGCCCGTCGGCGTCGTAGGCCATCCGCTCGTACAGCGCCCCGCCCACGCCCTGCGCGACGCCGCCGTGCACCTGGCCCTCGACGATCATGGGGTTCACCACGTTGCCGCAGTCGTGCACGACCGCGTACCGGACGACGTCGATCTCCCACGTCCGCGGGTCGATCTCCACCACGGCGGCGTGCGCGCCGGAGGCGAACGTCGAGCGGATCGGCGAGTAGTAGTCGCGGTGCTCCAGGCCCGGCGCGTCCCCGGGCGCGACCGGCGGCTTGCTGTCGTCGTGCGTGGCGAACTGGGTGGCCTGCTTGGCCGCCTCGTCGAAGGCGTAGCGCAGCGGGTTGGACAGGACGGCGACCGTGCGCAGCGGGATCGACGCCCCCGGGGTCCCCCTGACCTGCACCTGGCCCTCGTCGATCTCCAGGTCCTCGGGGTTGGCCTCGAGCACCTCGGCGGCGATCCGCAGCGCCTTCTCCCGCACCCCGCGGGCGGCCAGCGCGACGGCGTTGCCGCTCATCACCGCGGCGCGCGAGGCGAACGTGCCGACGGCGTACCCGAAGCGCCGGGTGTCGCCGGTGTGCACCTCGACGTCCTCGATCGGCACCCCCAGCTCGGAGGCGACGATCTGCGCGAACACCGTCTCGTGCCCCTGGCCCTGCGAGGTGAGTCCGGTGGAGACCAGCACCTTGCCGCTGCCGAGCACCTGCACGTGCCCGCCCTCGTAGGGACCGGGGCCGGTGCCCTCCACGTAGAGCGCCATGCCGACGCCGAGCAGCTTCCCGCGCGCCTGCGCGTCCGCGCGCAGCGCGGCGGCCCCGTCCCAGCCGACCAGCGCGACGAGCTTGTCCAGCAGCCCCGGGTAGTCGCCGGAGTCGTAGATCACCGGCCGGCCGTCCTGGAACGTCAGGCGGTGGTCGTAGGGGAACTGGTCGGGCGTGATCAGGTTCCGCCGGCGCACCTCGGCGCGGTCGAGGCCGAGCGCGTCGGCGATGCGGTCCATCGTCCGCTCCATCGCGTAGCAGCCCTGCGGCCGCCCGGCCCCGCGGTAGGGCGTGACGATGACGGTGTTGGTGTAGACGCTCTCGACGACCACCCGGTACACGGGGATCACGTACGGGCCGACCAGCTGGGTCGCCGTCACAATCGGGACGATGATCCCGTAGGGCGTGTACGCGCCGTTGTCGTGCCAGACGTGCACGTCGAGCGCGGTGATCCGGCCGTCGTCGTCGTACCCGACGGTGATCTCCTGCCGCTGCTGGCGCTCGTGGGCGCTGGAGACGAAGTGCTCGCGCCGGTCCTCGGCCCACTTGACCTCGCGGCCCAGCCGGATCGCCGCCATCGGCACCAGCAGCTCCTCGGGCCACGGGTGCACGATCTTGACGCCGAAGCCGCCGCCGACGTCGGGCGCGATCACCTCGACCCGGTCCAGCGACAGCTCGAGCTTGGCGGCGATCGCCGCGCGCACCGACGTCGAGGCCTGGGTGCTGGAGTGCACGCGCAGGCTGCCGTCGTCGGCGTCCCAGCGGGCGTGCACGCCCTTGCCCTCCAGGGGCGTGCAGGCGCTGCGCTCGATGTACTGGGTGAACGACAGCGTGTGCGGGGCGGCGGCCAGCGCCGGCTCGACGTCGCCAGTCTCCTGGTGGTGCCGGGCGGCGACGTTGTCGGGGATCTCCTCGTGGACGGCGTGCTCGGCGGCCCGGGCGGCGTCCACCCCGACGACGACCGGCAGCTCCTCGTAGCTGACGACGATCCGCTCCGCGGCGTCCTCGGCCACGTACCGGTCGGTGGCCACGACCATGACGACCGGCTCGCCGACGTGGTTGACCTCGCCGTTGGCCAGCGGGTACCCGGTGCGCGGGGCGTGCAGCTGCGGGTGGGGGATGAGCACCGGCAGCGGCTCGGCCATCGGGCCGGTGAGGTCCTCGTAGGTGTAGATCGCGACCAGACCCTCGACGTCCAGCGCCGCCTCGACATCGACGTCGACGATCCGCGCGTGCGCGTGCGGGCTGCGCACGAAGGCCGCGGCCAGCGCGCCGGCGCCGATGTCGTCGAGGTAGCGGCCGCGGCCGGTGATGAGGCGGGCGTCCTCGCGCCGGCGGACCGGCTCCCCGAACAGCTTGGTGGTCACCGTGCCTCCTCCCGCATCGCGGCGGCGGCGTGCCGGACGGCCTTCTTGATGTTGGCGTAGCCGGTGCACCGGCAGAGGTTGCCGCCGACGAGCTCGTCGACCTCCTCCTCGGTGATCTCCGTGCCCGCGTCCCGCGCCTCGAGGCCCGCGGCGATCGTCACCAGGAAGCCCGGCGTGCAGAACCCGCACTGCAGGGCGTGGCACTCGCGAAAGGCCTCCTGCACCGGGTGGAGCACCTGCCCGCCCTGGTGGTCCTCGCGGGCCAGGCCCTCGACGGTGGTCACCTCCGCGCCGTCGACCTGCACGGCGAGCACCAGGCAGGACCGCACCGGGTCGCCGTCGACGAGCACCGTGCACGAGCCGCAGACGCCGTGCGCGCAGCCGACGTGCGTGCCGGTCAGCCCGAGGTCGTCGCGCAGCGCGTCGGCGAGCACCCGGCGCACCGGGACGCTCACCTCCCGCGGGACGCCGTTCACCGTCACGCGGACGGTCCGCTCCGTGTCGACGGAGGTCATGCAGCGGTCCTCTCGATCGCCTCGGCGGCCGCCTCGGCGAGTGTCCGTTCGGTCAGCACGCCGACCAGCAGCCGGCGGTAGTCGGCGCTGGCGTGGATGTCGGTGTCGGGGTCGACCAGCGTGCGGGCCAGCGCGCCGGCCGCGGCCCAGTCGGCGCTGTCCACGGGCTTGCCGGCGACGGCCTCGGTGAGGTCGTGCACCTCGGGCACCAGCCCGACCGACAGGTAGGAGGCGCGCACGGCGGCCACCCGGCGCTCCGCGTCGAGGGTCACGACGACGCCGGCCCCGCAGACGGCGTAGTCGCCCTTGCGCCGGGCGATCTCGGCGAAGGCGGTGCCCGAGCGCTCGGGCAGGGCGGGGAAGAAGGCGTCGACGACGACCGCGCCGCCGGGCAGCGAGGTCTCCAGCGGCCCGACGAACAGGTCCTGCCAGCCGACGGTCTCCCGGCCGGCCGGCGTCGCCACGGTCACCGAGCCGCCGGTGAGGGCGAGCACCGAGGTCATCTCCCCGGAGGGGTCGGCGTGCGCGATCGACCCGACCGTCGTCCCGCGGTTGCGGATGGCCGGGTGGGCGACGTTCGCCGTCGCCCGGGCCAGCAGCGGCTGGACCCGGGCGGCGGCCTTCGCGTCAGGGCTGTCGCGGAGCAGCTGCGCGTGCCGGACGAGGGCGCCCACCCGCACGCCGTCCCCGGTCGCCTCGACGGCGTCGAGGCCCGGCACCCGGTTGACGTCGACCAGCGTGGCCGGCGCCGCCAGGCGCATCGCCAGCAGCGGCAGCAGCGACTGCCCGCCGGCGAGCACCTTGGCGCCGGGCTCGGCGGCCAGGACGTCGAGCGCCTCGTCGAGGGACCGGGGGTCGGCGTAGCGGAAGGGTGCGGGCTTCACCTGTCGAGCGTCCCCTTGCGGGTGTCGACACCGGGCCGGCCCACCTGGTCCACCGACGACGGGTCGGCGCTGTACTCGCGCGCCCCGGGGCCGTACTCGTGCGCCCCGGCGTGGCCGAGCGCGGGACCCGTGCCACCGGCGTACTCGCGCTCGGCCAGGAGCGCGGCCTTCATCTCCGCCGGCGCGAGGGCGCGGGCGACGTGCCAGCCGAGCACCGCCACGATGGTGCCCAGGGCGATGCCGCCGAGCGAGAAGGTGTCGGTGATCTGCAGGTTCACGTTGCCGATGGCGATGATGATGCCCGCGGCGAGCGGCACCAGGTTGATCGGGTTGGCGAAGTCGACCCGGTTCTCCTTCCAGATCTTCGCGCCGAGCAGACCGATCATCCCGTAGAGGACGACGGTGATCCCGCCCAGCACGCCGCCCGGGATGATGTTGATCAGGGCGCCGAACTTCGGGCAGAGGCCGAGCAGGATCGCCACGAGGGCCGCCACGTAGTAGGCCGCCGTCGAGTAGACGCGGGTGGCGGCCATGACGCCGATGTTCTCGGCGTAGGTGGTGGTCGGCGAGCCGCCGACCGAGGAGGCCACGACGGTGGCGACACCGTCGGCGGCGATCGCCCGGCCCATGTACGGGTCCAGGTCGCGCTTGGTCATCTCGGCGACGGCCTTCACGTGGCCGGCGTTCTCCGCGACCAGCGCGATGACGGCGGGCAGCACCAGGAGGCTGAAGTTGAGGGAGAAGCTGGGCGCGGTGAAGTCGGGGAGGCCGAACCAGTCGGCCTGGGTGACGGAGTCGAAGTTGATCCGGTCGCGGGTGACGACCTCGCCGGTGCCGTCGGGCGAGGTGATCTGGCCGGCGGTCGCGTCGAGCAGGATCGACAGCAGGTAGCCGAAGACGAGGCCGAGCAGGATCGAGATGCGGGCCCAGAAGCCGCGCAGCAGCAGCGAGGCGACGATGACGAAGGACATCGTGGCCAGCGCCACCCACTGGTCCTGGGGCCAGTAGATCCCGGCGACCACCGGGGCCAGGTTGAAGCCGATCAGGAGCACGACCGCGCCGGTCACCGCCGGCGGCAGGATCGCGTGCAGGAACCGGACCCCGGCGAAGTGGATGAGCACACCGACCAGCGCCAGCACGACGCCGGAGACCAGGATCGCGCCGACGACGTCGCTGGAGTCGCCGCCCTGCGCCCGGACGGCGACGACGCCGCCGACGAACGAGGCGCTGGTGCCCAGGTAGCTCGGCACCTTCCCGTTCACGATGAGCAGGAAGATGATCGTCGCGATCCCGCTCATCATGATCGCCAGGTTCGGGTCCAGGCCCATGACGATCGGGAAGACGAAGGTCGCGCCGAACATCGCGACGACGTGCTGGGCGCCGATGCCGATGGTGCGCGGCCACGACAGTCGCTCGTCGGGCGCGACGGCCTCGCCCAGCGGCGGCGTCTTGCCGTCGCCGTAGAGCTTCCAACCGAACGCCATGGGGTCCTCCTCGCGAGGCACAGCCGATGCGGGCCGGGAGGTGCCGCCACCCCCGGGAGGCCGTCACAGTGTCACGCGACACGCCGGTGCGAAAGTGCCTCAGCGCTAAATGTTCGACCGGAAACAAGATCGTTGCGCCGCCGATATCTCACCGCTGAGGGATCTCCCGGTACGGTCGGTGGGGTGAGCGCTCCAGGCCCCGGAGAGGGCGTCCGGCACGTCTCCCTGCGCAGCGGCGTCTACGCCGACTCGGTGCGGTTGATGCAGGTCAGCCGCGATGTCGGCGCCCGCGAGGGCGTCACCGCCGTCCTCGTGGCCATGGCCACGCCGCTCAACGTCGAGCTCGCGGCGGGCATGGGTCTGGCGCCCGAGGAGACCCCCGCGCCCGACCAGCTGCTCATCGCCCTCCGGGCCGTCGACGACGACGCGCTGGCCGCCGCGGTGGCCGCCGTCGACGCCGCCCTGGCCGAGCGCGAGCGCTCCCGCGCCACCGCCGACGCCCAGCCGGCCCGCACCATCGGCGCCGGCCTCGACGACCTCGAGCCGGGCGCCCCGGCGCTGGCGATCGTCAGCGTCCCCGGGCAGTACGCCGCGCTCGAGGCCGCCGACGCGATCGCCGCCGGCCGCAGCGTGCTGGTGTTCTCCGACGGCGTCCCGGTAGAGCAGGAGGTCGCGCTCAAGCGCGCCGCGCACGCGGCCGGGGTGCTGGTCATGGGCCCCGACTGCGGCACCGCGATCGTCTCCGGCGTCGCGCTCGGCTTCGCCAACGCGGTGCGCCCCGGGCCGGTCGGCGTCGTCGCGGCGTCGGGGACCGGCGCGCAGCAGGTGTCCTGCCTGCTCGACGCGGCCGGCGTCGGCGTCTCGCACGTGATCGGCGTCGGCGGGCGCGACCTGTCCGAGGCCGTCGGCGGGCTGGCCACCCTCGACGCGCTGGCGGCGCTGGACGCCGACCCGGCCACCGAGCGGGTGCTCGTCGTCTCCAAGCCGCCGGCGCCGTCGGTGGCCGAGGCCGTGCAGCGGGCCGCCGCGGGGCTGGCGACGCCGGTCCGGTCGGCCGCCCTGTCCCCGGAGACGCCCGACCTCACCGCCGCCGTCGAGGCGCTCCTGGCCGACATGGGGCTCGACGTCCCGGTCTGGCCGTCGCGGCCCGGGCCGGCGGAGGCCGCGCTGCCCGGCGCGGTCCTCAAGGGCCTCTACTCCGGCGGCACGCTGGCCGACGAGGCGATGCTCCTCGCCGCCCCGGTGCTCGGCGACGTCCGCTCCAACACCCCGCTGCGGCCGGAGCTCGACCTCGGGACGGACCTGTCCGCCCGCGGGCACGTGGTCGTCGACTTCGGCGACGACGCCCTCACCGTCGGCCGCGCCCACCCGATGATCGACCCGACGCTGCGGCTGGAGGCGATCGCCCGGCTGGCCGACTCCGGCGAGCCCGCCGTGCTGCTGCTCGACGTCGTCCTCGGCCACGGCGCCGACGCCGACCCGGCGGCGGCCCTCGCCCCGGCGCTGGCCGCCGCGCGCGAGCGCGCGCGGCTGCCGGTGGTGGTCGCGCTGGTCGGCACCGAGGCCGACCCCCAGGGCTGGAGCCGCCAGGCCGACGCCCTCGCCGCGGCCGGCGCCGCGGTCTTCGCCTCCAACGCCGCGGCCACGCGGTACGCCCTCGACCTGCTGGGAGCGCAGCGATGAGCCTGGGTGGTCTGCTGGACGGCCCGCCGGCGGTGGTGGCCGCGGGCGTCGACGTCTTCTCCGGCGCGCTGCGCGCCCAGGGGGCGTCGGTGGCCGACGTCGACTGGCGGCCGCCCGGCTTCGGCGACGCCGCCGACCTCGCCGCGCTGGCGCTGGACCCGCGCCGCGCCGCGGCCAACCGGACGGCGGTCGAGCGGGTGCTGGCCGCGGGCTCGGTGCTGGTCGACGTCCGCCCGGCCCGCGAGGTGCTCGGCCTCGAGGGGCGCACGCTGCTGCACTCGGGCCCGCCGCTGACCTGGGAGGCGGCGTCGGGCCCGATGCGCGGGGCGCTCGTCGGCGCCTGCCTGTTCGAGGGCTGGGCGTCGACGGTGGAGGAGGCGGAGGCACTGCTCGCCTCGGGCGGCGTGGAGCTCGAGCCGTGCCACCACCGCTCCGCCGTCGGCCCGATGGCCGGGGTGACCTCGCCGTCGATGTGGGCGTGGTGCCTGGAGGACCCGGTCAACGGCGGCCGGGCCTACTGCAACCTCAACGAGGGCCTCGGCAAGGTGCTGCGGATGGGCGCCTTCAACGAGGAGGTGCTCACCCGGCTGGCCTGGATGCGCGACGTCCTCGGCCCGCTGCTGGCCCGCGCGGTGCGCTCGATGCCCGAGCCGCTGGACGTCAAGGCCGTGCTCGCGCAGATGCTGCAGATGGGCGACGAGGGGCACAACCGCAACCGCGCCGGGTCGCTGATGACCCTGCGCGAGCTGTCCCCGGCGCTGGCCGCGCTCGACGCGCCGTCCGACGACGTCGCCGCCGCGCTGCGCTTCATCGGCGGCAACGAGCACTTCTTCCTCAACCTCGGCATGCCGACGGCGAAGCTGGCGATGGACGCCGCCCGCGACGTCCCCGGCTCGACGCTGGTCACCGTGATGGCGCGCAACGGCACCGAGTTCGGCGTGCAGACCGCCGGCACCGGCGACCGCTGGTTCACCGGCCCCGCCCAGACGCCCGTGGGCCTGTTCCTCGGCGACTACGGTCCCGAGGACGCCAACCCCGACATCGGCGACTCCGCGATCATGGAGACCTACGGCGTCGGCGGGTTCTCGATGGCCGCGGCACCGGCGATCGTGCGCTTCGTCGGCGGCACCGTGCCCGACGCGCTGGCCACCACCGAGCGGATGTACCAGCTCACCCTGGCCGAGAACCCGGCGATGGCGATCCCGATCCTCGGCTTCCGCGGCGCCCCGACCGGCATCGACGTCCTCGCCGTCGCCCGCACCGGCTGGCTGCCGCAGATCAACACCGGCATGGCCGGGCGGGTGGCCGGCACCGGCCAGGTGGGCGCGGGCCTCGTCCAGCCGCCGCGGGAGTGCTTCGAGCAGGCGCTGGCCGCCCTCGCCGAGGAGGCCCGCGCCGCGACCGCGGCCTGACCGGGCCTAGGCCCCGTGGATCGCCCCGACGGGGGCGACCTCCAGGGACCAGGTGACGTCGACGGTGAAGCCGTGCCCGTCCCCGCCGACCGCGCGCAGCACGTGGCTGCCCGGGGCGGGTGCGGGCACGCGGGCCCACCAGCCCCAGACCACCACGGGCACCGGCTTGCGCCGCAGGGTCACCGGGTTGAGCAGCGCCCCGGTGACGGAGAAGGGCACCGGGGTGCCGATCTCGACCGGCTCGACGTCGGCGCCGTCGACCTGCAGCGCCCCCCAGGCGTCGGGGAGGCGCAGCGGCGGCCCCTCGGCCTTGCGCGTCCAGATGTTGAACAGCGGCAGGAACAGGTCGCGGCCGCCGGGGACGACGCAGCGGCGGTGCACGACCTTCCCGTAGGAGCCGGCCAGGAAGAAGACGTCGCCGGGCTGGTTCACGCCGGCGTGCTCGCCGGTGGCGTCCTCGATCGGGTCGCGGTCGCTGTCGATCGAGGCCACCCACTGCACCCAGCGGGCGGCCAGCCCCTCGGCCGAGGCGGGGTCGTAGGGCAGGGCCGGGACCTCGCGGTCGCCACCGGTGAGCCGGGAGAGGAACGACATGTGCGTACCGTAGGCGCTCGGACGCGTTCCGTGTAGAACGCCGTCAGGCCGGGCCGCGGGCGAGCAGGCTGTCCAGCGCGCCGGCCAGGCCCTCCCCGCCGGTGAGCGGCGCGCGGAACGGCACGCGCAGGTCGCAGCAGGAGCGCCGTGCCTCGACGCGGAACCGCACGCCGTGCCGGTCCAGCCCGAGCAGGCGGACGTCGTCGCGCGGGCCCGCCCAGGCCCGCACCCGGGCGAGCAGGGTGTCCAGCGCCCCGGCGTGCGCGGCGGCGAGGCCGGACTCCGCGGCGCTCACCGGGTCCGGCCGCGCGTCCGCGAAGTCCTCGGGCTCCACCTCCGCCGACGTCCCGGCGTCGGTGAGCAGCACCTCGGCGAGGTCCAGGCGCAGCAGCACCGCGCCCAGACCGACGTCGAGCAGCGCGTCCGAGGGCCGGACGTCGGCCAGGTCCAGCAGCGCGGCCTGCACGCCGGCCGGGTGCACCGGGGTCAGCCAGCCGGACAGCTCCACCTGCCCGCGCACCGGGTGCTGCACCGGGAAGGGCGTGCGGTCGGTGACGGTCAGCCGCGCCGGCAGGTCGCCCAGCGGCGAGGTCCGTAGCGCCGCCGCCAGGCGCCCGTCCGCGGGGACGACGACGAGCACCTGCCCGGCCGCCGTCGTCCCGGTGACCGTGACCTCGACCGCGCCGACGCCGACCGCGTGCAGCGCCGCCGAGGCCCGGGCGGCCACCGTGCGGGCGCGCTCGGCGGGGGAGGGCCGGGAGGTGCCGGGAGTGCCCGAACCGGCGCGGGGGGAGGGGTCGGCGGTCATCGATCACCTCGGGCGTCGGGATGCGGGTAAGGTGAACCTAACCTAACTCGACCACGGAGGTCCGGTTGAACACCCCGCGTCCCAAGGTCCGGCTCAGCCGCCGGCTCGGCCTGCCGCTCACCCCCAAGGCCGTGAGCTACTTCGAGCGCCGCCCCTACCCGCCGGGCGAGCACGGCCGCAAGCGCAAGCAGCAGAGCGACTACTCCACCCGGCTGCTGGAGAAGCAGCGGCTGCGGGCGCAGTACGACGTCAGCGAGACCCAGCTGCGCCGGGCGTTCGACCGGGCCCGGCGGACCGGCGGCAAGACCGGCGAGGCGCTGATCCAGGACCTCGAGTCGCGGCTGGACGCCACGGTGCTGCGGGCCGGGTTCGCGCGGACCATCTACCAGGCCCGCCAGTTCGTCACCCACCGGCACGTGCTGGTCAACGGCCGCCGGGTGGACCGCCCGTCCTACCGGCTGCGCCCGGGCGACTGGGTCTCGATCGCCGAGCGGTCGCGGACCCGGGAGCCGTTCCAGGTCGCCGCGTCCGGCGCGCACGCCACCGCCCCGGCCTACCTGGAGGTGCGGCTGGCCGACCTCACCGCCCGGGTGGAGCGCGTGCCCGCCCGCGAGGAGGTCCCGGTGGTGTGCGAGGAGCAGCTGGTCGTGGAGTACTACTCCCGCTGACCCGGCACCAGCACCCCGACGTCGTCGGCGAAGGACAGCCGGGCGGCCGTGACGCCCTGCAGGTCGTCGCGGCTGAGCCCGGCCACCATCTCGCGCACCAGGAACCCCTCGGCGGTGACGTCGAGGACGGCGAGATCGGTGTAGACGCGGTCGACCACGCCGGCGGCGGTGAGCGGGTAGGTGCAGCGCGGCACGAGCTTGGGCTCGCCGGCCTTGGTCGTGTGCGTCGTCATGACCAGCACCCGCCTCGCGCCGACGGCGAGGTCCATCGCGCCGCCGACCGCCGGCGGGTGCGTGGCGTCGTCGGTCGCCCAGTTGGCGAGGTCACCGTGCTCGGAGACCTGGAAGGCGCCGAGCACGGTCACGTCGACGTGGCCGCCGCGCATCATGAGGAACGCGTCGGTGTGGTGGAAGAACGCCCCGCCGGGCAGGAGGGTCACCGGCTGCTTGCCGGCGTTGATCAGCTCGGGGTCCTCCTCGCCCGGCGCCGGGGCGGGACCCATCCCGAGGATGCCGTTCTCCGAGTGGTAGACGACCTCCTTGTCATCCCCGACGCAGTCGGCGACCAGCGTGGGCAGGCCGATGCCGAGGTTGACGTAGGCGCCGTCGGGGATGTCCCGGGCGATCCGCCGTGCGACGTCCCGCGTGTCCAGCCTCACGCCCTGCCCACCTCCACGACGCGGTCCACGAAGATCCCCGGCGTCACGACGGCCTCCGGGTCCAGCGCGCCCAGTTCCACGAACTCGTCCACCTGGACGACGGTCAGCGCGGCGGCCGCGGCCATCGTCGGGCCGAAGTTCCGCGCCGCGGTGCGGTAGACGAGGTTGCCCCAGCGGTCGGCGCGCGCGGCCCGGACCAGGGCGACGTCGCCGGGCAGGGGCTCCTCGAAGACGTGCCGGCGGCCGTCGATCACCCGCACCTCCTTGCCCTCGGCGAGGCGGGTGTCGGCGCCGGTCGGGGTGAAGAACCCGCCGAGGCCCGCGGCCGCGGCGCGCATCCGCTCGCTGAGCGTGCCCTGCGGGACGAGCTCGAGCTCCACCTCGCCGGCGCGCCAGCGCTCCTCGAACCACTTCGAGCCGGTCGACCGCGGGTACGAGCAGACGATCTTGCGCACCCGCCGCTCGCGCAGCAGCGCCGCGACGTCGGTCTCGCCCGAGCCGGCGTTGTTGGTGACGACGGTGAGGTCGGTGGTCCCCTGGTCGAGCAGCGCGTGCACCAGCTCCACCGGGACGCCGGAGGCGCCGAACCCGCCGATGAGCACGGTCGCGCCGTCATCGATGCCGGCGACGGCGTCGGCCAGTGACCCCACCCGCTTGTCGATCATCCGCACCCTCTCCGGCTCCGTCGGCGTGCCCTGACGCTAACGGGCCGTCGCCCCGGCCGTTCGACCTGGCGGCCGTCGGGGGGACCCGGCCGCGGAGACGCCACCGGCCGGCGCCGGGTGCCGTGAGGGCCCCGACGCCGGCCGGTGACGGTCGGTTCAGCAGGACAGGCGGACCAGCCGCTGGATCAGCGACCGGCTGGGGAACCGGTCCTGGCGGATCTTGTCCAGCAGGATCTCCGCGTACTCCTGCTTGCGCCACGGCGTGAGGAGCGCCTCGACGTCGTCCATCATCGTCGCCGACGGGTAGTGGTCGTTCTCGATCTTCTCCAGGAGGACGTCGAGGACCTCCTCCCGGACGCTGAGCGAGACCGCCGCCTCACGCAGCGACGCGGGGACCTCGCCGTTCTCGGTCTGGGACATCGTCTCCTCCTCTCAGCGGGTCCCGGCCGGCGCGGGGCGCCGGGACCGTCGTCGCTGCGGCGGTCCGTCCCCGGATCCGTCGCCGGAGGGCGCGCCCGCAGGGGCCGGCTCCTCCTCGGGAGCCTCCTCCGGGGTCTCCTCCTCGGTCTCCTCGGGCTCCTCCTCGGCGCCCTCCTCGCCGGCTTCCTCCTCCTCGGACTCCTCGTCGTAACCGGCTTCCTCGTCGTAGCCGGTCTCTCCCTGGTCCTCGGCCTCTTCCGGCGACTCGGCACCGGTCTCGTCCGGCTCCGGCTCGTCGGGTCCGCGGACCACCTCGCCGTCCCGGATCTCCCCACGCCAGCTGCCGGTCGCCTCGCCGCGCATCATGATGAAGCGCCGGAAGTGCTTGAGGTCCAGCCGGGCGCGGCGGCCCTGGGCCCGCCAGATGTTGCCGGTCTTCTCGAACAGGCCCTGCGGGTAGTACTCCATGACCAGCAGCACCTGGGTGAGGTCGTCGGCCAGCGGGTGGAAGGTGATGACGCCCTTGGTCGTGCCCTTGGCGCCCTCGGTGGTCCACACGATCCGCCGGTCCGGGATCTGCTCGGTGACGGTGGCCTTCCAGTTCCGCCGGGACTTGAACACCTTGACCCGCCAGTTGCTGGACACCTCGTCGGCCTGGTCGACCGAGTCGACGCCCTTCATGAAGCTGGCGAACTCCTGGTACTGCGTCCACTGGTCGTAGGCGACGTTCACCGGGACGCCGACGTACACGTCCTCGACGATGTTGACGAACTTCTTGTTGCCGCCGGCGCCGCCGCCCTTGCGGAACAGGCCCTTGACCTTCTCCTTGATGCCCGTGCCCACGCCGCCGAGCACGGCCTTGGCCGGGCTGTCGCCCTGGGCCACGCGCGAGATGGCGCCCATCGCGGCGGGGGCGACGAAGCCGCCGCCCTCGGCCTTCTCCTTGAGGTTGTCGGTGACGCCGCCGACCTTGCTGCCGAGCGACTTCACCGCGTCGGTGGCGCGGGCCTTGGCGTAGTCCTTCGCCGCGTCACCGAGGCGGCTGACCACCGGGTTGTGGGCGAGCCCGCCGAGCAGGCCCCCGCCACCTCCGCCGCCGCCGGTCTCCTGGCTCTCCTGGTTCTCGGTGCTGGTCATGCGCGGGTTCCTTCCGTGCGCGGACGACGGGGAGTGCGGCCCTGGGGCCGGGCGCGGCGTGCCGGTTCGGCCTCGGTCTGACGGGCCTCGTCACGGCCGGCCGCCTCCTGGCCGCCGCCGGACGCGGCCTCGCCGCTCGGGCGCGGCCGCCTGCGAGGAGCCTCCGAGGACTGCGCCCGGTCGCCCTGTGCCCGGTCCCCCCGGCCCTGACGGCTCTGCGGACGACGGGCGGCACGCCGCGGCGGCAGCGGGGTCTCCTGCTGCTCCCCGTCGTCGCCCTCGTCGCCCTCGTCGCCCCCGAGGTCCTGCGAGGCGTTGCCCCCGCCGGCGGTCCCCCCGGCGGCGCTGTCGGTGTCGCCGCCGTCCGTGTCGCCACCGGGCGAGCCGCCGGCCTGGCCGGGGTCGACGTCGATGTCGGCGTGACCCGGGTCGGGCGTGCGGTCGCTGCCCTCGTCGGACGTCTCGTCCTCGGACTCGTCCTCACCGGACGTGTCCTCGACCGAGGTGTCGTCCTCGGCGGTCGCGCCCTCCTCGCCCTCGTCGGTGATCTCGTCGGTGTCCTCGTCGGACTCCTCGTCCTCGTCGGCGGTGTCGTCCTCGGCGGTGAGGTCCTCGTCGCCCTCGTCCTCCGCCTCGTCCTCCGCCTCGTCGTCCTCCTCGTCGTCGTAGGAGTCCTCGTCCTCGTAGTCGTCCTCGTCGGTGTCCTCGTCGGACTCGTCCTCGTCCGAGGTCTCGTCCTCGGCGCTGAGGTCGTCGCCCTCGTCCTCGTCGGACTCGGTGTCCTCACCGGTGTCCTCGCCGGTGTCCTCGCCGGACTCCGCCTCGTCCTCGGCCGCGCCGGTGTCCTCCTCGGCCCGGTCGTCGGGGACGTCCTCGTCCTCGGACCCCTCGTTCTCGGACTCCTCGTCCTCGGCGCCCTGGCCCTCGGCGGTGCCGGTGTCCTGGTCCTCGGCGGTGTCCTCGGCGCCCTCGTCCTCGGCGGTGTCCTCGGCGGTGTCCTGGCCCTCGGTGTCCTGGCCCTCGGTGTCCTGGCCCTCGGCACCCTGGTCCTCGGCGCCCTCGTCCTCGGCGGTGTCCTCGGCGGTGTCCTGGCCCTCGGTGTCCTGGTCCTCGGCGCCCTGGTCCTCGGCACCCTGGTCCTCGGCGGTGTCCTCCTCCGCCTCCGCGGCCTTGTCGGTGTCCTCCTGCTCCTCGTCCTCCTTGCCCTTGCCCTTGCCGGTGATCGCCCGGAGGCCACGGCGGAGGACGCCGGCGCCGGACTCGGCAGCGCCACCCGCGGCGCCACCGGCCGCGCCGGCCGCCTTGCCGGCGGTGTCGGTGGCCGTGGAGGCGGCCTCGCCCGCGGTGTCGGTGGCCTTGAGCGCCGCCTCACCCACGGTGTCGACGGCCTTCCCGGCCTTCTCGTTCAGCGCGGCCGTGCGCTGCTCGAGCGCCTTGGTCAGCGCCGCGAGCTGGGTGTCGAAGGTGGCCGTCGCCGCGCTCCTGCCGGCCTGCAGCAGGGGACCGCGCAGCTGGGTCAGCAGCTCCTTGGCCTCGTTGCTGCTGGCGACGGACAGGAGGGCCTCGCGCAGCAGGCGCTTGGGGTCCAGGGCGGACTGCGAGCCGGCGACCCACATGGCGAAACTGAGTGCGGCTCGGCCCTTCTTCATGCGGCCCAGCAGGTAGCCACCGAGCGTGGCGGCTCCCAGCTTGAGCACGGATGGGGCGGGACTCTCGGTCACAGTGATCCTCTTCTCCGCCCGGGGACCCGGTCCCCGGTGCAACTGCTCGATCGACTGCCGCCGGCCCCCGTACCGACGGTGTGCTGCTTTCCCTCACCACCCCCATCGCGAACGGGGTGTGGGCTGCGAACCCACGACCACGTCGTCGAGGAAGCTGTAGACGGGCATCGGGCCCACGTACTCGACGCTCGCGCTGCCGGCGGCGGCCTCGCGCAGCCGGGCGACCGCCGCGTCGGCGTCGTCGAGCCGGCCGCGCCGGACCAGGTACGCCGTCCGCGACACCTGCTCGTCGACGTGCAGCTCGCGCGACTGCTCGGCCACCCCCGAGAGCTCCCGCGTCCAGGTGGCGGCGAGCTCGGCCTGCCGGTCGGCGACGCGCGCGGCCACCGCCTCGCCCACCGCCATCCGGTCGGCCAGCGAGGCCCCCGGCACCCGGGCGCGCGCGGCGAGCCGCGCGATGTCCGGGTCGTCGCGGCTCACCGCGGCGACCGAGGCGTCGGTGTCGAAGTCGAGGTCCAGGCGCAGCTCGACGAGGTCGGTCACGGCGTCCAGACGCTGGGTCAGCTCGTCGGCCGACGGCTCGAGCACCTCGGCCCGGACCGCGTCCTCGTCGGGCGCGACGGTCCCGAACGGCAACGGCAGCACCGGGACGGTCACGACCAGGGTCACCAGCAGGTCGAGGTGCGCGACGGCGTCGTCGCCCACCAGGTCGCCGTCCGGCGCGTCGGACACCACCGCCGCCAGCGGACCCGCGACGACCGCGCGCGGCTGCTGCAGCCGGCCGGGCGGCACCCGGCCGACGGCGGCGGCGTCCGACTCGCGGACGACGCCGTGGACCAGCAGCACCGTCAGCTCCGGTTCTGCGGCCGCCGCGACGCCGGGGCACCGCGCTCGCCGCCGCCGCGCGAGCCGCCGTCGCCCTCCTCCTCGCGGTTCCGGTCGCGGCCGGTGAGGGAGCCGATGACGTCCTGGGCGGTCTCCCGGGCGCCGCTCAGGGCTCCTTTCGTCGCCGACTTCGGCCCGCCCTGGGTGACCTCGCGGATGAGGCCGGGCAGGCCCGCGACCTGGTCCTGCGGCTGCAGGTCCAGCCGGTTGACCGCCTCGGCGAAGCGCAGGTACGTGTCGACGCTGGCGATGACGATCCGCGCGTCGATGGTGAGCAACTCGATGCCCACCAGCGCCACGCGCACGTACGCGTCGATGACGATCCCCTTGTCGAGGACGACGTCGAGGACGTCCGCGAGGCCGCTGGGCCGGGGGGCGCGGTTGACGGAGGACGTGGACATGGTCATGGCTGTCTCCTGCTCGGGTCGGGGTCAGGGGGCCGTGCTCGGGTGCCCGTGGTGCCACCGCGCGCCAGCGCGGTGAGGTCGAGGGGCAGGTACAGGTCCTCGGGGACGACGCCGAACGCGTCGATCAGCTCGTCGAAGGTGGCCTCCAGGTCGATCAGTGCCCGGCCGAGCTGCTCGACCTGGGCGTCGGTGAGGTCGCCGGCGTCCACCCGCCGCAGCGCCTGGCGCTCGACGACCTGGCGGACGACCTCCAGCAGGGACACGACCAGCCGCCCCAGCGAGCGGCCGACCTCCTCGCCGCTGCCCTCGAGGCGGCGCGCGGCGCCGGACGGTGCCCTCCGCTGCGGTGGCGGGAGGTCGGGGTCGGTCACCGGACGACCTCCGCCGCTACCGGCTGGGGTTCGCGCGGCTGGACGGCGGTGAGCAGCAGGCGCAGGTCCAGCCGGACCAGGTCGATGCCGGCCAGGGTGATGACGACGTCCCCGCCGACGTAGGCGCCGCGCTGCAGCACCCGGTCGAGCAGCTCGACCAGGCTCGTGCCCCGGGTGTCCCCGCCGAGGATCCCGGTCCGCTCAGCCACCGTGGCCCTCCGCGGTCAGCGCGGCGAAGGAGTACGGCGGCCAGGGGCCACTCACCTCCAGCGCGAGTCCGTCGTCCTCGAGCTCGGTCCGGAGCTCCCCGACCGCGGCGAGGAACGCCTCCTCGGCGTCGGGCACCACCAGGCAGGCGAGGTCGAGCAGCAGCCCGGACGCCGGCGCGGCGCCGCGGTGCAGGCACTCCCGGACGTGCGGGTCCAGCACCTGCTCGAGCCGGTCGGCCGCCCGGGCGGCGTCGCGGGCGGCCTCGTCCCGCGCGCGCAGCGCCTGCCGGCGCTGGGCCAGGTACGCGGTGCCGGTCAGCTCCTCGCGGTCGGGCCGGGCCCCGCCGTCGCCGGCCTCCTCGCCGTCGGCCGGGCGGACCAGCCGGACGCCCCACTCGCGGGCGTCGCCGATGCGGGTCAGCTGCTCGCGGGCGACGGCGGCGTGCTCGGCCAGGAGGCGGCGGGCGGCCGCCGCGTCGGGGACGGCGGTGCCCAGCCGCAGCGGCAGCAGCGGGCCGGCGGCGACGGCGGCCCGGACGACGGCGTCGTGGCCGCGGGCCAGCAGCGCCAGGCGCCCGCCCTCGGACAGGTCGTCGGGGTCGACCTCCAGGTCGGCCCGGGGCACGCGGCGCACGAGCAGCCCGAGGTCGCCGTCGGTGACCAGCTCGAGGGGGCGCCCGCCGTCGGGGGCGCCGGGCAGGTCCGCGGGCACGGGGAGGTCGGCGCGGGTCAGCGCGAAGGCGTACAGCACCTCGTCCGGCAGCGGGACCGCGTCGGTCCGCGGCGGGGGCACGGGAGGCGGTGCCGACCCGGCCGGCGGCGCGGGCTCGGGCGGCGGCGTGGGCTCGGGCGGCGCAGCGGGCTCCGGGCGTGCGGCCGCGGCCGGCGTGGGGGCCGCACCCGCGGCCCGGCCGGCGAGGACCTCCGCCACCAGGGCGTCGGCGAGCAGGCCGGCCAGCCGCTCGACCGCCAGCTCGCGGCCCCGGACGACCGCGTCCGCCAGCACCTCGGGGCCCAGCTCGCGGGCGACCAGGGTGAGGCGGTCGGGGACGTCGGGACCGGTCACGGCTGCTCGGCCTCCCGCCGCTCCGTCGCCTGGTCCGTCGCCTGGTCTGTCGTCTGGTCCGTCGCCGCCGGGCCCGCCTCGAGGCCCTGCCGGCGGACCAGGTCCTCCAGCTCGGCGACGCGTGCCCGCAGCGCGGCGACCTCGCCGTCGTCGCGCTCGCCGTCCTCGACGGCCGGCGCGGGCCGGCCGGAGAAGAACGGGTCGTGGCTCCACCAGTCCAGGCCCATCTCGCGGGCGGTCTCCGCGGAGGAGACGAACAGGCGCAGCTTGAGGGTCAGGAGCTCGATGTCGAGGATGTTCACGACGATGTCTCCGGCGATGACGATGCCCTTGTCGAGCACGCGCTCGAGCACGTCCGCCAGCGAGTCGGGCTGCCGGCCGAGCGCTCCGCTGCCGACGCCGACCTGACGGCGGGCGACGGGTCCGCTCATGCCTGGTCCACCTGGCCGCGGCTGAAGCGGCGCAGCCGCTCGAACCCGGTCAGCGTGCCGGAGCCGTCCATGTCGACCCGGTAGGTCGCCATGACGCTCGTCGTGGAGGGGATGCGCTCGAGTTCGACGACGTCGACCAGCACGGACCACCCGTCGCCGTCCCGGCGCACGCCGGTGGTGGCGACGGGTTCGAGGCCCGTCAGAGCCATGAACTGCTCCAACGCGCCCCGGACGGCGCCCACGAGTCCCCCGCGACCCTCGCGATGATCCGTGTCCATTGGCTTGGCCCACTTCACTCGTCGAATGATCAGGATGCGCCTCTACCCGACCCCCATCCAGGGGAAACGGCGAGATCACGAACGGGTGTCCGTGTCCCGGGGTCGGTCGTGGGCACCGTCGGACCGTGGACGCCGTCGGGGTGAGCAAGCGGTTGGCCTACGTCCTGCGGCACCGGCCCGACAGCGTCGGCATCACCCTCGACGAGGCCGGCTGGGTCGACGTCGACGTGCTGCTGGCCGCTCTCGCCGCGCACGGGATGCCGCTGACGCGCGGGGGCCTCGACCGCGTCGTCGCCGGGAACGACAAGCGGCGCTTCGCCTACGACCCGGGCCGCACGCGCATCCGCGCGAGCCAGGGGCACAGCGTGCCGGTCGCGCTCGGGTACGCGGCCGAGCCGCCGCCGGCCGTGCTGTTCCACGGCACGCCGGTGCGCCACCTGCCGTCGATCCTCGCCGAGGGGCTGCGGCCGGGCCGCCGGCACGCGGTGCACCTGAGCCCCGACGAGGCGACCGCCCGGAGGGTCGGGGAGCGCCGGGGCCGCGCCGCCGTCCTCCGCGTCGACGCGGCCGGGGTGGCCGCAACCGGGGCGGTGTTCACCCGGTCGGCCAACGGCGTCTGGCTGGTCGACGCCGTCCCGCCGGCCTTCCTGGCCGTCCTCGACCGGTGACCCCGGCAGCCGTTGCCGGTCGCCGACCGGGCCGGCGCGGCCGAGGACGGGGCGGTGGTCCGCGACGTCGTCGGGGAGCCGTCCCCCGGCGCCGAGCCACTACGAGACGAACGTGCTCACCGCCGTGCGGCTCACCCGCGCCCACCTGCCCGGGATGCGCGAGCGCGGCTGGGGCCGGGTGCAGTACGTCGCCGGCGACTCCGCGTTCGCCCTCCCGGCCGAGATGGTCCACCACGGCGTCACCAGGACGGCGCTGCTCGCGGTCTCCCGCGGCAACGCCTGCGGAGGCGGCCGGGTCCGGGGTGCCGGTGAACTCGGTGATCGCCCGGCCCACGCACACCGGCGGCGTCGAGGAGTTCGTCCACTCGCTCGTGGGCCGCGACCTGCCGTGGGACGAGGCGCAGCGGCGGTTCGTGCGCGAGCACCGCCCGGCCTCGCTGCTGCAGCGGCTCATCGAGCCCGGGGAGATCGCGCACACGTGCGTCCACCTCGCCTCGCCGCTGGCGTCGGCCACGACGGGCGGCGCGCTGCGCGTCGACGGCGGTACGTGGACGCGATCCTGCCGTGAGCGGGACCCGCGGGGGAGCGCCCTGCGGGTCCCGCCCGGGCCTCAGGCCTTGACGATCGCGGCGACCGGGCCGCCGCCGGAGGGGCCCTGGTGCACCGCGGCCACCGAGACGAACACCGCCGGGTCGCCGGTCACCGACGCCGCGACACCGCCGACCGTGGCCTTGATCTGCCGGTGCCAGAAGACGTCGGAGTCATCGAGCATCGCGTTGCGCCGGCCGCGGACGTAGCCGGTCGGGTCGGCCTCGCACTTGAGGAAGACGTTGACCAGCCGGTCGCCGAGGTCGCTGACGTGCGGCCGCTCGGGCAGGTCGAGCCCGGCCTGGCGGATGGCGTCCCAGATGCCGTCCTGGTCGAGGGCGTCCTTCATCACCGAGTGGCCGATGCGGTAGCTCCCACCGTGCCCGCGGGCGTTGCCGACGACGACGATCTGCGCCCGGTCCAGCTCCACGCCCGACGAGCAGGACGCGACGGCGCTGTACAGGGACAGGTCGCGCATGACCTGCTCCTGCTCCGGCATCTCGATCTCACCGAGCGCCACCGCGATGCCGAGCGCCGTCGTGCCGTTGGACAGGTCCATCGAGCCGTGCGGCTCGTCGTAGTACGTGTCCTTGCCGCGGTTCTTCGCGTCGCGGATGGTCTCGATGGTCAGCAGGGGCGTCTTGGTCTGTACGTAGTGGACGTCGGCCGGGTCGGTGATGCCGGCCGCCTCCATCGCGCGGCGCACGCCCTCGGCGACCTTCTCCACCATCGAGATGCGGCCGATGTCCTCGGGCAGCAGGACGTCGCTCATCGCGTAGCCCACGGTCAGCCGCGGCTCGTCGGTCTTCTCGACGGCGTCCTCGGGCAGCGTCGCGAAGATCGTGGCGTGCGGGCTGATGACGCCGTCGGTGCCGCCGGACCACACGATCGGGATCTGCGCGACCTCCTCCTTCGACCGGCTGCCCTTCTCCAGCAGCACCTCGCGGAAGGCGCGGTCGGCGATGATCCGGGTGTAGTCGTTGACGCCGCCGTTGCCCTCGGTCTTGCCGATGACGGCGACGACCCGGTCGGCCTCCATGACGCCGTCGTCGATGAGCCTGGCCAGCTCGCTGGCGTCGCTCACGTTGTGCAGCGGGACCTTGCGGACCTCGATCGGTGCGGGCACCTGTTCCTCTTCTCTGTGGGGCGCTATGCGGCGGTGAGCACGGTGCCGACGGCGTCCCCGGTGACGGCGTCGGCGATGTTCTCCAGCGAGGTGACGACGGCGCGCTCGCCGCCGCCCTCCACGAAGCGCAGGACGGCCTCGACCTTGGGGCCCATGGAGCCCCGGGCGAACTGGCCGTCGGCGGCGTGCGCGCGGAGCTCGGCCACCGTGACCCGGCCGAGCGGGCGTTGCGACGGCGTCCCGAAGTCGACCATCACGTTCGGGACGTCGGTGGCGATCACCAGGGTGTCGGCGTCCAGGTCGCGCGCCAGGACGGCGGCGGTGAGGTCCTTGTCGATGACGGCCTCGACGCCCCGCAGAGGGGCACCGGCACAGCCGTCGTCGGTCACCGGGATGCCTCCGCCGCCGGCGCAGACGACGACGAAGCCGGCCGCGGCGAGGGCGTGGATCGCGGGGGAGTCGACGACCGACCGCGGCTCGGGCGAGGCCACCACCCGCCGCCAGCCCCGCGGGCCGCGGTCCTCCCAGACCTGGCCGAGGCAGATGAACCGCTCGGCCTCCTCGCGCGGGAGGAAGCGGCCGACCGGCTTCGACGGCTCGCGGAAGTGCGGGTCGTCGGCGTCGACCAGGGTGCGCGTGACCAGCCCGGCGGTGCGCTGGGGCAGCCCCCGGGCGGCGAGGGCCGCGTCCAGCTCGTCGGCGACGGTGAAGGCGATGGTCGCCTGCGTCTGCGCGACGTTCCAGTCCAGCGGCACCGGCGGCACGACGTGCGCCGCGAGCTCGTTCTTGACCAGCAGGTTGCCCACCTGCGGGCCGTTGCCGTGGGTGAGCACCACCTCGACCCCGGCGGCCACCACCTCGGCGACGTGGCCGGCCGCCTCGCGGATCGCGGTCCGCTGGGCTTGGGGGGTGGCCGAGCCGTCGGGCCCGGTCATGGCGTTGCCCCCGAGGGCGATCACCACGCGGCGGGACGTCACCCCGGCGACCCTAGCGGCGTTTCTCTTAGCGGTGAAGTAGTTGTCGGGACCTCGTGCCCCCCGCGGGACCTCCGGCCGGCGGGACACTCCGGGGAGGAGCGGGGGCGCCCGGGAGGAGACGGTGATGCGCGTCCGCTTCGGCTTCGACACCCGCGCCACCCCTGCCCAGGTCCGCGAGGCGTTCACCGACGTCGGCGACCGGCGGCTGGAGGTGTGGTCGAAGACCCTCGACCCGGCGAGGTACGAGGTCCGCGAGCGGGGCGAGGGCTGGGCCGTGCTGCGCGAGGGCAGCGCCGGGGTCCCCTTCTGGGTGCTGCTGCGCTACGAGTGGCCGGACCCCGACCGGGTCACCTGGACGCTGCTGGACAGCGACCACTGCGACCGCGGCACCGGCGAGGTCCGGATCACCCCGCGGCACGGCGGCGGCAGCCACGTCGACGTGACGTGGCGCCACAGTGGCGGCCGGGGGTTGCGCGGGCGGGCGGTGCTGCTGGCCCAGGGCCTGATCGCCCCTGTCGCGCTCCCTCGGGTCTACCGCGCCGCCCTCGACCGGGCGGCCGGCTGAGCTCAGCGGCGCCAGAAGTCGAAGCGGTCCCGCCCGGGCCGGAACCCGGCGGCCTCGACGACGTCGACGGCGAGGTCGAAGCGCTGCCCCACCGCGCCGGGCTGGTGGGCGTCGCTGCCGAAGCTGACCGCCTCGCCGCCCTCCTCGCGGAACCAGCGCACCTGGTCCACCGAGGCCAGCGGGCTGCTGGTGTTGACCTCCAGCGCCCGGCCGGTGCCGGCCAGCGCGCGGAACACCGCCCGGTACTCCTCCTCGTAGTCCTTCTCCACGTACCGGTGTGAGCCGCCGGGCCAGTACCGCCGCGGGAAGTCCACGTGCGCGAGCACCTGGAAGACGTCGCTGCTCTCCACCATGTCGACGACCTCGGCCAGGTATCGGCGCATGGTGCCGTCGGCGTCGGAGTAGAGCAGCTGCCCGACGCCGTAGAGCCGGCCCTCGTGGTGCAGCGAGTGCAGCGACCCCAGGATCCGGTCGACGGGCGCGCCGGCCAGGTGGGCGGCGACGCTGGACTCGAACAGGTGCGGCTCGCCGGCCTCGACGCCGGACCAGATGCGCAGCTCGGGGAACCGCTCGCGGACCTCGGTGAGCTCGGCCCAGTAGCCCTCGGCGTCGATCGGCTCGTGCCGCGAGGCGTGCCGGTCGACCAGGCCCAGCGTGGTGGCCCGGTCGTCGGGGCCCCACACGGTGAAGTCGAGGTGCTCGGTGAAGGCGATCGCCGGCAACCCCTGCGCCACGGCCTGCTCGCAGGCGCGGGCCATCGTCACACTGCTGGGGGTGTCCCACGACCACCCGGTGTGCACGTGGTTGTCCGGCGGTCGCATCGTCCCCATCCTGCCCGTCGTCCCCAGGTCCCGCTCACACGGTCCCGCTGTCGGGGGACGCACCTACTGTCGGGTGCCATGACCACCGCCGCGCCGTCCGCCGACCTCGCCACCGAGGCCCTCGACGTCCTCCGGGAACTGACCGGCCGGCCCGACGCGGTGTTCCGCGAGGGGCAGGACGCCGCCGTCGCCGCGCTGGTCGAGCGGTCCGAGCGCGCGCTGGTCGTGCAGCGCACCGGCTGGGGCAAGTCGGCGGTGTACTTCGTCTCCACCGCGCTCCTGCGCCGCCGCGGCGCCGGCCCCACCCTGCTGGTCAGCCCGTTGCTCGCGTTGATGCGCGACCAGGTGGCCGCCGCGGCCCGCGCCGGCATCCGCGCGGTCGAGATCTCCAGCGCCAACGCCACCGAGTGGGACGACGTCGCCGCGGCCCTGGCGGCCGACGACGTCGACGTCCTGCTCGTCTCCCCGGAGCGGCTGACCAACCCGCGCTTCCGGGAGGAGCAGCTGCCCGGCCTGGTCGCCCGCTGCGGCCTGCTGGTCGTCGACGAGGCGCACTGCGTCTCCGACTGGGGCCACGACTTCCGCCCCGACTACCGCCGCATCCGCGACCTGCTCGGCACCCTGCCGGCCGGCACGCCCGTCCTCGCGACCACCGCCACGGCCAACGAGCGCGTCGTCGCCGACGTCGCCGAGCAGCTGGGTGCCGGCGGCGTCGGGGTGACGACGGTCCGGGGCCCGCTGGCCCGCGACTCGCTGCGCCTGGGCGTCCTGCGGCTGCCCACCGACCGCGCGCGGCTGGCGTGGCTCGCCGCCCACCTCGGCGACCTGCCGGGCAGCGGCATCGTCTACACGCTCACCGTCGCCGCCGCCGAGGAGACGGCGGGGCTGCTGCGCGACGCCGGGCACGACGTGCGCGCCTACACCGGCCGCCTCGACGACGCCGACCGCAAGGAGGCCGAGGAGGCGCTGCGGGAGAACCGGGTGAAGGCGCTGGTCGCCACCTCGGCGCTGGGCATGGGCTTCGACAAGCCTGACCTCGGCTTCGTCGTCCACCTCGGGGCGCCGTCGTCGCCGGTCAGCTACTACCAGCAGGTGGGCCGCGCCGGCCGCGCCGTCGAGCACGCCGACGTGCTGCTCCTGCCCGGCCCGGAGGACCTCGCCATCTGGCAGTGGTTCGCCACGTCCTCCATGCCGCGCGAGGACCACGCCGCCGCCGTCCTGTCCGCGATGGCCGACGGGAAGGCGTGGTCGGTGGCCCGGCTGGAGACCGTGGCCGACGTCCGCCGCTCCCGGCTCGAGCTGCTGCTGAAGGTGCTCGCCGTCGACGGCGCGGTGGAGCGGGTGCAGGGTGGCTGGCGGTCCACCGGCCGCCCGTGGGTCTACGACGCCGACCGCTACGCCCGCGTCGCCCGCACCCGGGAGGCCGAGCAGCGGGCGATGATCGCCTACGCGAAGCCCGTCGACGAGGCGCGCTGCCGCATGGCCTTCCTCCAGGAGGCGCTCGACGACCCGACCGCCGCCCCGTGCGGCCGCTGCGACGTCTGCGCCGGCCCCTGGTACCCGACCGACGTCCCGGAGGGCGCGGCCGCAGCCGCCTCGGCGGCCCTCGACCGCCCCGGCGTGGAGCTCGCCCCGCGCGCGCAGTGGCCCACCGGCGCCGACCGGCTCGGCGTCGAGGTGAAGGGGAAGATCGCGGCGGGCGAGCAGGTGGACCCGGGCCGGGCCGTCGCCCGGCTGACCGACCTGGGGTGGGGGCAGCGGCTGCGCACCCTGCTCGGCGACGACGGCGTCGGCGGCACGGTGACCCTCGACCTCGAGGCGCCCGGCATCGAGGAGGACCCGGACGCCGCCTTCGACGTCCCGGCGCAGCGCTCGGTGTCCGACGTCCCGCCGGACGAGGACCTGCTCCGCGCCTGCGCCCGCGTGCTCGGCGCCTGGGACTGGGCCGAGCGGCCGGCGGCGGTGGTCGCGGTCCCGTCGCGCCGCCGTCCGCGGCTGGTGACCGGGGTGGCGCAGGGCCTTGCCCGCGTGGGGCGGCTGCCGTACCTGGGAGAGCTCTCGCTGGCGCACGGCGGGCCGACCGGGGGCCCGGGCGGGAACAGCGCCTTCCGGCTCGCGGGGGTGTGGCAGCGGATCGTCGTCGGGCCGGAGCTGCGGTCGCGACTCGGCGAGCTGGGGCCGGTGCCGGTGCTGCTCGTCGACGACCTCGCCGACTCGCGCTGGACCATGACCGTCGCCGGGCGGGAGCTGCGGCTGGCGGGCGCCTCCCGCGTCCTGCCCTTCGCGCTCGCGCTCACCGCCTAGCGGGGACTCGTACACACGTTCGATCTCCGCTAGCCTGCCCGCATGACGCTCGCGCACCAGCCGTCGATGTTCGACGTCGCCGAGGAGGCCGCGCTCACCCCGCTCCGGGGCCGGGTGCGGCGGCACGTACTCAGCAGGGGCGCGTGGGTCGACCACCTGCCGGGATGGGTGAGCGGGTCCGACGAGGTGCTCGAGGTGCTGCTCGGCGACATCGGCTGGCGGGCCGACCGGCGGCAGATGTACGACCGCGAGGTCGCCGTCCCGCGGCTGCTCCGCTGGTACGGGCGCGGCGAGACGCTGCCGCACCCGCTCCTGACCCAGGCCCGGGCCGCGCTCGACGCGCACTACGCGCCCGAGCTCGGTGAGCCGTTCGTCACCGCCGGCATGTGTCTGTACCGGGACGGCCGGGACAGCGTGGCCTGGCACGGCGACCGCCTGGGCCGGAGCCGCACGGAGGACACGCTGGTGGCGATCGTCTCCTTCGGGTCGCCGCGGCCGCTCCTCCTGCGCCCGGCCGGCGGTGGCGGCGAGACCCTCCGCTTCCCGCTGGGGCACGGGGACCTGGTGGTGATGGGTGGCTCCTGCCAGCGCACCTGGGAGCACTGCATCCCCAAGACCAGCAGGCCCGTCGGGCCACGCGTGAGCGTCCAGTTCCGCCCGGCCGGCGTGGCCTGAGCCGGCGACGG